>NZ_JAWOUT010000001.1:72117-537953 GCF_033339515.1 Vibrio sp. 2130-1 | reverse complement strand
GTAGTGCTTCATCCACGCTACATTGCAAATTATCATTTTCATACGTTGATCCCAAAAACAATGTGTATGGCTAACGCTTTCTATACGGCAATTTGCCTCCTTTCTAGCAGGCTACCGCCCTCTTTCTGATCAAAAGCGCTATAAATCGTAGCACCTATATGCATGAAACAAATAGAAAAACAGTATGAATATGTGTGGTAGCGCGCGCAATTAGGCGGCGCACAGCACGCTAATTTCAAAAGTGGTGATACATTAACGGAGCTGTATAAATAAACAGGTTAATTTATCATGAAAAGTCAGTTTTTACTTAGTGTAAAAGAGCACATGCTTACTCGTCATTATGCGAATAAAACTATCGAAAGTTATCTATTTTGGATAAAACGCTTTATCACTTTTCACCAGCTTGCACACCCATCAACACTAGCAGAAGATGATGTCATTCAATTTCTGAGTTACTTAGCGGTAGAAGAAAAAGTTGCGGTAAAAACGCAAGCTTTGGCGCTGAACTCAATATCATTTTTATATCGTGATTATTTCAAAACCCCACTATCACTTGATATGAGATTTCAGAAATCCTTGACCGAAAAGAAACTTCCCGTTGTGTTAACCAGGGAGGAGATCCGAAGATTCGTTCAGCATATCGACCCGAGGTATAGACTCCATATTCAGCTGCTTTACGGCTCAGGGCTTCGAGTGATGGAATGTTTACGCTTACGAGTTCAAGACATCGATTATGATTATGGTGCAGTTCGCGTTTGGCAAGGAAAAGGAGGTAAAAATCGTACAGTCACATTAGCCAAAGAACTGCATGAACCACTTAAAGCTCAAGTTAATTTAGCAAGAAACTATTACTTTAAAGATAGACACATGCCTGGTTATGCGGGCGTATACATCTCTGAAGGTTTACGACGTAAATACCCAAAAGCGGAGCTAGATTTTAACTGGCACTTTTTGTTTCCATCAACAAAGTTAAGCGCAGATCGAGACACTGGTGAATTGAGAAGGCATCATATCAATGAAAGCGCAATACAAAGAGCAGTAAAGCGTGCGGCAAGCGACGCAAGCATTGAGAAAACTGTAACTTGCCACACACTAAGACACAGTTTTGCCACGCACTTATTGGAATCTGGCGCAGACATTAGAACTGTTCAGGAACAATTAGGGCATACTGATGTAAAAACCACGCAAATCTATACTGTAATTCATCAAGTCTACCAAAAAAGTACATAGAAATTAGTGGAGACAAACTAACCCCTTTAAAATCAAAGCATTAAAACAAAACCCAACACATCAAATGGCTATTCCTGAATTCTTACTTGATCAAAAGAAACCCTAAATATACATAATTACTTGCTTAATTAGCCCCATCATTGCCCCAGATCTGCCCCATTTCTTACGACAGGCTTTATCCGTATCAAGTTACAAAAACCTTTACACGACTACCTTGGGGAACGCTAAAAGCACAACACCACGAGCCTACTTGATCTGGAAAATGAACATGAGGTCGAGTTGCAAAGTAATGCATGCCGAACAAAAAATCTCTTGCGACAATTGGGTGACTCCCCGTATTAGCATCAATGTCACTTCAGCTCTCTCCACTAGTGCCTCGTTAGGCTAAGACATTAGCCACAAATAATTAAACGGTAATACTTTCAAACTAAAATAACGTAACAACAGAACTGTATAAAATTTATGAGATATTATAAATGCCAAAATTTGCAGTACACATCATAGATGTTTGACCTAATCAGCTATACAACTTCTTTAGTATTCGATAAAATCCTTTTTAATTTTCAAGTAATTAAACTCAAGGATGATTAGAAGAACATGAAGAAAATTCTTAAAGCACTTTTAAAACCAAGGGCTGCCTTTTTGCATATTAAATCAAAGTTGATAGTCATTTTTCTCAAAAAAAATAAAAACATTAAACTTGGAAAAGCTTTAAGAATAATTGGCTCACCTCTTATAGATATAAAGAATGATTGTTTCTTATATGTGGAAGATAATGTCACTTTAAATTCACAAAATAGAGGTTATCATGTGAATATGCATTCCCCTATAAAGTTATACGCTGATAGAGAAGGCGCTATAATAAAGATTGGTGAAAACACAAGAATACATGGGACCTGTATACATGCATACGAGTCTATAACTATCGGAAAAAACTGTTTAATAGCAGCCAATTGCCAAATATTCGATGGTAGTGGTCATGACCTCTCATTTTCTGATGTAAAAAATAGAATTAATACCAAAGGTATTAGTAAACCAGTTTTAATAGAAGATAACGTTTGGATTGGAATTAACTCAGTAATTCTTCCTGGAGTTACAATTGGTAATGGTTCCGTAATTGCAGCAAATAGTGTTGTAACCAAAAGTATTCCACCTATGGTTTTAGCTGGAGGCAATCCAGCTAAAATAATCAAACGATATGAGTAAATGAAAATCACATCTCATTGATTGTAATTAAAAAAGGCCACAAGATCACTTGTGGCCTAGATAAAAAGCAGTTACAAACCTGCTCCTTCCGATTTTACTTCTCCATTTTCAATATATATACGGAACAGACTTCCTGTCGCCCTATCTCGCAACACAACACCTGCCCCCGGCTTGTTGACCTTAACGTCGTTTTCCATCCAACACTCACCATCCGCAGTCATGACTCCGCTCGATGAGTTAAAGTTGTATGTCTTGCCATAAATCGAGGTGATGTTCAGTTGGCCTGATGAGTCAAAGTCGCTGTACCGCACACGAACTGTCTTCACATTCGGAGCGTTGATAAAGCCAGTCACATTACTCGTTTTAAGAGATTGAGATGAGGAATACACATCTTCACCCTGTCCACCTCTTAACTCGATTGACACACGACCAGAAGTGATCTGCTTATAACCTAACGTGCTGCCTATCATATTGAAGTGTGTTTTTGACAGTCGCATTGTGACTTCCACTTCGTAGACATCACCTGGTACAACCTCAAGTTTGACCGCTGATTCAGGGTTAAAGTCAAACATAGGAGTCAGATCAACACCTTCTTGAAGCTGCCCATTTTTATACAGCTTAGCTTCGAATTTAGGTCGAGTATTGATGAAGGCAAAGAAGTTATCCAGCTTTGGAATGTAGCTTCTTGTCAACGCCGAACCCACTGTTGGAGGCGCTTCCTCTGGGATGAGGTTTTTGGTGGTGGCACCGTTTGCAATGAAGGTATTCAAGCCAGGGTTGTCTTCATAAACAAACGGAGATAAATCACTACCGTTCAACTCTTTGGCCGTCGAACCATAAAGCTCAACGATATTACCAGCCGCTTCTGCATAACCATCAGGAAAATCGTTATCGCGAATGAATCTAATTGTGGCTTGGCCATCTTTGGGACCATCCCACCCCATAAATTCAAATTTATTACCGCGACCAGAGCACTCAAGAAAACATTCGGACGTATCATTCGACCATTGAAAGTCGAGCTCACTGCAAGTATTACCAGCAACTTCACCGCCAATTTCAAGGTTGGGCTTCATTAAAGGTGAAATTACCTTGAGCGCCTTCTTAAATCGCCGAGCGGCCAGACAGCGCAACTTATTTCCGTTAACCCAAGTTGTCCATCGATTAGGGTCAATGTCATCAATCACTGCTTGGAGAACATAGGGATAGGCAAATCCATCAACAAACACATCGTTGATATAATTTCGCCAAACAAATTCATGGGTTCGAATGGAGGTTAAACCGAGAACCCAACTACCAGCAAGTAACATCAAACCGTGACCAGTCAACTTCGAACTATCAATGACAACGCCATGATCGTGGCTGTCGTAGTCAATCCAACCATTCAGGATTTGTAGCTGTTCAATCTTGTTTTCCACACATCCTTTGGTTTTACTTGAACCATTAACGATAGAGCCTGGTGATGTTAACAAAACCATCGTCTGGTCAAAAAGTTCGAGATCCTTGGAGCGAATGATTCGAGGGTTACCTTTAAGGTTGACATTGTAGTTAAGAATGAGCCCTATGGTGTTTGTGCAGAGCTCCAACTTACCATCCCACTGAACATCAATATCTCTAAGCTCGATCGTTGAGTGAAATTTATAAATGCTATTTGGTATCCATAGCGTTAAAGAATCCGCTCGACACAATTCGGCGGCATAGTTAATTTTTTCACCCCAGTCGACCAAAGGGTAGTTAACTAAGTTATCGATTGAATACAGCTTTTGCCCATCAATGCAGGGCTGCAAGTAGCGCTTCTGACCATCAACAACAATGTACGTAAGGTTTGCATCGATAAAGTCGACGGTGCCCGAACAAGAAATTCGATAGACTTTATCTTCAATTCTTAATCCATTAAAACCTTGCGGTATCGCATCACCTATCGAAAGGTTTTTACTACGCGGATAAACCTTCAAGTTCGCTGATTGCTCTAAGGTGTGATGGTCTTGATTGGATGCCCACTCTTTACCTGCACTCTCCCCATCTGAACGTAAATCGCTAACAGAACCGTCGGCAAAGATTTCAGCTATCTTGCATACAAAATGCTTAACGCCAAGTTCAGAAGCGTAATCGTCTTTTTCTTCTGGTGTGACAACAAAGTCAAAGCGTGTGATTTGATCCCCAGTGGGCAACACTTCTTTATAGGCATCAACATAAACAAACGATGGCTTGCTAGTGACCTGAATGCTTCGGTTGTAATCCAAGGAAATACGATTTCCAGATACGTAGCCAACCCCACCCTTTACTTGAAACGTATCAAACTGAGGAGTCACTAAGAACCCATCTTGTATGAACCAATCCTTACCGTTTTGGTCAACTAACGCTTGAGCGACTCTGTCTTCCGATTTAAGAAGTTGATCATGTACGTACGTTCGGCTAGCGCCTGTCATTTTGAATGCAACAACCGTAGTGTTGTCGGTTAAGTGAATGAGCAGCTGACCTTCTGAGGTTTCGCTAAACGTATCCACAACAAGTTGCTTGTTGCTATTGTTCAGCTCCCACGTTTTCCCATACGCCAACAGTTTTGGGTAGACTTCATTCACATCTGGCGTCAATGTTAACCCAGCGACTAGAACGGCTGGCTTACGACCAAAAACATCATTTAAAATGTCATCTTTATCTGCGGTGAACGCCACCCAGTTATCATCAGGACCATCACTGGTCATCACAGCAGGTACTAACTTAGGCAGATACGTGTGATTGTCTGTCCAGCGACGCTGTTGATTAATATTGGTTTCTGATTGCCCCACTTCCCAAAGCTTAACGCCCAATGCCTTAACACTGAACTCATTGCGTTCTTGCTGCCAAGACTCTCGAATTGTAACGCTGTCATTATTCCATTCAGATTTGAGGCGTTCGGACTCTTGATTCCAATCTTCTTTGAGACGATGAGATTCACTCCCCCAATCTTGCTGAAGTTTCGAGGAGGTATCATTCCACTCTGTTTTTAACCGAGTTGACTCTTCATCAAACTCTCTCACTATCTTGGGGAAGGATTTTCTCGGACCAACAGGAGTTTGGATTTCCTTGTCACTATGAGCAAGCTCATCTACGGAATTTGCGGCACCTTCATACCTCGTTACCGCGACTTGAGTACGCTCTTCGATATTTTGAGTCATGGTTTAACCTCATAAAAAAGCCCAGCGCGATGGCTGGGCATAAGTGATTACTTTTGATTGATGGTTAGGCGTAAGCTTCTACACGCGGATCGTCTTCAACAGCGGCACAACCGACAGAGAACTCCCCTTTTTGCTGCACTTGCATCAGAATGCACTTTTTATACATTCGGTTAGCTTGGCCAAACATGTACTCGCTCGGTTTCTTACCTTGCTCGCCCACCTCATAAATAGGGTGTTTCGGCTCATCAACCAGAATTACGATGTCTTTGGCGGTGGTAGGTTCGACGCGGTACGGACCATGCACGCCACTATTGTCCAGGTTAAATAAAATGTAGTGGGGCTTCCCTTCCTCCCATTTCAATAGCCCTGATAACTGAAGGTAGTGGTTGCCATCTTCACCCTTCATCTTTTCAATTACCTGACCAGACGCTCCCCATTCCAACGCATCGTGCGCGACGGGCACCATGTCACCGTAGTTGGATTCCCAGCCATCAATATCGGTAGAGAAATTGATGTTAGTACGCCGATAAGCTTGCACCGCAGCATGAAATAATGCTTCACGCTTGGCATGTTCCAAGCTCGTAATGAATGGCATTTTTAGCTGTTTCGGGTTGTAACCAGGCTGATTGCTGACGGTGGCCACATAAGTTTCTGATTTTCGTGATTGAGGGTTGAACCACTCCAACTCGATGCCATCAAAGTCGCCATCTTCGATGTGACTGATATCGGCGCTGAAGCTATCTGGCTCCATGTTCACCGGCGAATAAGGTTTACACAATACGCTGCGGGGCTCATCTCGCCACATGCTGACTGTTCCAAAGTCAATGCGTGGATAACTTCGCCCCGCTAACAACAAGGTTTCAATGGCGGCCCAGAACGCGGTGGGCTGATCAAATAACCCATCACAGCGGTCGCCCCGTTCTTCCCATTTGGCGTGGTAGGCCTCAAAGGTCGATAAATCGATCGCATCATCGGTCAAGGCCGCGCCGTAGACAGAATCGCGACAAGCATCGATGACCGCATGGGCAATCGAACGTGTCGGCAATTCGGCATACTGACCATCACTCTGGCGCACCGGCAAAATACGGGTGCTATCATTCCAGTATTGCTGGTTCGCTTGCTGAGATAATGAGTTAGTGGCTTTGATTTTGAGTGTGATGATGGTTTCGGCTTCGTTGACATAATCATGCTGAATGATGGATTTCAGTCCCATCCATTGGATTTCATCAAACACTTTGGTCGAGTTAGTCACGGTACTGATTCGACGACAACCCACCTCCCAGCGCCCTGGTGCTAATCCCATTTCCTCGCTTAACCATACGGTGAGGCGTTGAGGTGTATTATCACCTTTAGTTAGCAACAGTTTGTGGTATTGATAGGCGTCATTGGTGCCAGCTGGGCGCGCACGAACTTGCCATTCACACGTCCTAGCATTGATATCGCCATTTTTGTTCAACGCCCCCAAGCCACGAGGAAAGATAAAGTCTAAACCCACATCGAGCGCGGTGGCATCACTCGGCACACAGAGAAAATTCCCCACCCATTCCGCCTCGCGATCGCGCTCTAACACTGAAATATCAGCGGTAGGGCTGTCAATGCTGCTAAACCCAGACCACCCTGAAACTTCTTCAAGCGTGTCTGAAGCAACGAGCGCCAAGGTGCCATTGTTGTCCTTACACACATACGTTCCATCGTTGCCAACAGCCTCAAAGATGCGCACATAAACGTTAGACATGGGCTCAAAGCTCGTCACCTCACTTCCGCCATCGGTCTTGACTCGGATTCGATTCCCAGGCCGAAACGCCGTTACGATGTAAGTACCCGAGTTAACCCCTGCGCCGGTGATCACAATGCGGTCATTATGCGCTAAGGAGCCCCATCCCAACGGGTTTTCAATTTCGTCGGGCAGTTCTTCTGGGTCAATGACATCGCCATCGTCCCCCATGTCATGAAAGTGAATATTACCCTCAAAGACTAAGCTTTCTTGTGTGGTAGAGGTGATCACCACATGCTGCCCCGCCTCCCAAGGCCACTTGTCACGACGCCATGTTGAGCTGTAATCCCCGTTGCCAGTGTGAATGCTGTACTGTGACCATAGCTCGACCACCTTGCCCCGAAAACGTGCTTCATTACTGGTGGCCGCAGCCACCCAACCGGAAGTCACGCCATCGAGCGTCAAGCCACCTTGGCCATCTGCGCCGCCGACTTCCTTCGAGGTCCAGACAATGTGCGGGAAATGATCCACGACTTGTCCTGGTTGATATACCTGAACCTCGATGTCACCAAATTGGCTTAGCGGCGTTTCCCCAATGTAGTGCTCATGAATTTGGAATTTTCCAACCCCCTTGGAAAAGGTTTGGAAGTAGTATTGTTCGTTGTTGTCATACACCCACCAGTTCGGGGCGATAATGTCAGGATAGTGCGGCATTCGGCCAAACTGAACAGGCACAGGGTTGCCTAGCTTTGGCTTGTTCCCTTGCCCGTTGTAGTTGTACACACTACTGGCTTGTTGGGTGTCTTTATTGCCAGAGGTATCTGGCATTTGCGAATAAGAGTAAATAGCCGAGGCTGCCGAGACGGCCAGCGCGGCCCAAATCACCCAGTCCACACCAAACCCGAGCTTTGGCCGAATGCTAATCGCATCAAACTCATTGAGCGTGACGTCCATATCATCAAGCCGGCTAAAATTCAGCGTGGCTTGTAAGTTGGTTGAGGCTGGCTTATGAGTAGCAAGCCAGTCAGCTAAGTTGGTCCCAACCGGAACGGTGTGAACGCGATAATCATCCCGCTTTATCGGGTGTTTGAACTCGATTATGTGCGGCATAACGATAAAACTCCACTGCATTAAAACGACGGTTGAACTGGCTTAAAGGCTCGATCTTGACGGTCGAGCCTAACGTGTGGATCACGTAACCTGGTGACTGTTCGGCGGTATACACCCCACAGTGCCAATGCTGACCACGGGTGGCGACCACCATGCAGCCATGCTCTGGGGCTAGAATGGGCTCGATCAATTCGCCCCGATACTCTCCCAAATGGTGATTAGCTTGTTCGACAGTGACAAACCGATCGGCATGACAGGGCAAGTTCGACAAGTTAAACAGCTGTGCCCAAGCATCACGCACCAACAAAGCGCACCCATCTGGCGGATAATGGCCAGCTGGCAGTTCTCTAAAATGGTCAATCATAGATATTTCAATCCTGGGTGAGTCTTGGTGGTGTAAATGCGACGACAAAAGCGCCGATTGGTTAAGTCCTTCCAGCTGGCCGTCAATGACACTGCCATCGTGGTGATATTAGTGCTCGATGTCGTTAAACGAATGGCCTTGTTCCTAGGCTGGCTTAAATCCGCGTCGTCGTATTCTCGATAGATACAGACAACTGGCGTGATCGGCTCGTACATCTTGGTCGATTCAATCGCTCTCGTAAGCGTTAAATCAGTATTGGGAGCGGCAACGCGCAACGCTTCTTGGCCAGAGGTGTTTTTATCTGGCAGCTGAAACTCAAACTGACCGGCTTTAAAGATCACAATGGTGCCATCTTCCAAGCCAGCTTCGAGGTCGATGTTATCTTTGACATAACGCAACACCCCGCCAGGTAAGGCGGGGTGCTGATACTCTAACGTTGACAGGATCACGGTCAGCTCTCCTTGTCGCTTGGCGTCTTAGCTACGGACAGTGCCACCGATAACGCTGCCTTTTCTAGACCGGATAACGTGTCTCGCGTTAATAGTCTCGCGTTGTAACGTTCCAGGTTGGTTGAGAAGGCTTGAACTTCAGCAATCAAATCCCACGTTGAGGTTCGACGGCGCGGATCTTCTGGGTCTGGATAGACACCAGTTAAGACAAAGTCGCTGTCATTACCTGGCGTTTTGATAAACTGCACCTTATGGATGACCAAACGACTGTCACCCGTCAATAGGGGCATGTAACACCATTCAACGCCCGCATCGAGCTCCTCATCAATCCACGTTCTAAAGGCCTCCATTTGTTCACCGGTGAACTGAAACTTGAGAGGATAGCGAGACGGGGCCACTCGGGTTCGACGGCGTACCGTCGCTAAGCCCAAATCCATATTCGATTTCACCACCACTTGACCCGTACGGAACTTGTAATTTTCGATGCTGGGCTCTGGCAAAATACCGTTATCAAAATAACTACATGGATAACGCAAGATATTAGGGTTGAGCTTATCTAACTGCTCTTTGGTTGCCTTGTCTTGGTACATCTGCATTATTTGTAGCCTCCTGGTCTTACGCCAAGTTTTTGCTGAATATAGGAAATGTACTGACCACCGCTATTGGCGTCTTTCATCATGATGGCAATCACTCGCTTCTCTTCATCCACTTCCGCCGTCGTTCCTGGCGGTGCTTCATGAATGACGATATTCCAAGGTTGGGGCGCAACCGCTTGTTGCTGATTACTGTTGCCTACTTCGCCACGCTCAATCATGGATAAAGCCCGCTCATGTCGATCGGCTTCAGCGCGGGTTTGCACCTTTTCCCCACCATCGAGCAACCAGGTGCCCTCTCTTGGGATTCGACCGTTGGTAAATCCGCTCGAACCATCGTGGGCCATGCCCTTCAATTCAGTGCTTTGAATGGTGCTGACAATACTGGCTGTACTGGCTGCAACGGACGCCATCGCAGGGATGTTAGCGGGGAACGGCAAAGCAGCCGCACTGGCTAAACCTTGCTGGATTTTGATGATCGATTCAGCAATCGCAAACGCCTTTGAGGCCGCAAACATGGCTTTGTAAATGCCTGATTGCTCACCTGCAAAGGTTTTGGCCACATCGGACATGCTGCCGAACAAATCCGAGTAGTTGCTGTACTCCGCGGCTTGAGCGGCGGCTCGGGCTTGAGCGGCGGCTCGGGCTTGAGCGGCTTTTTTCTCGATGTCAGTTAGGTTGGTTTGATGTTCCTGCCACAACAACTCACGACTGGCAAAATACTGATCTTCCAGTTCTTGTTGCAGCGTGTGGTTATCCATCGCGGCTTCATACGCCGATTGGAATTGCTCTGACAATCGGCTTTGACGATCCGCATAGGCAAACGCTTCTCTGGCTGCATCGGCTTGGTCGCCTGCGGCATTAATGGCCAAACGGCGCTGCCATTCGGTTTCCAGTAAGGCCGTAGCTTCTCTGAATGCAACCACCGATTTATCCTCTTCGGCTGGCTTGCTTTTCGGATCATCGAGAGGTTTCACACCTGGTGCGTTGTAGTTGATACCGTTCGCATAGTTCTTCGCTAACTCATCAAACCTTGCTTTGGTGTTTTGATACCATGTTTCAATGCCTTCCGATGGCAGAGGCTCACTGGCCAGATTGCGCAACTCCCACAGCGCTTCGTTCAGGTCCAGCTTGGTTTGATTAACGGTGGATGCATCAAATAGCTGAGGAGGAGGCATACTAGAGAACTTACGCAACTCCGCCGCCATGTTGGCAGCTTCGTCACTGAAGTTGGCCGCCAGATCGAGCGCGCCCTGCAATGGTGAAACCACCACTTGAAAGATGAACTGCCCCAATTCATGTAAGCCGGTTGTGATGACTTGAGACGCCACCATAAAGCCCAGCTTGAAGCCTTCCCAAGCGACCGATAAGCCTTCAACAATGATTTGCACACCATGAAGGGCGTCAGCCATAAAACCAATTCCCTGAGTGGTGCTGTGAATTCCTTCGGCGATCATGTTGTTCATGCCGCCAAATTGCTGTGAGTAATTGACAAACTCATCCGCTAATGCGGCCACAATTGGCGCAAGTTGGGTGGTCAGTTCTTGTTTTAAGGCGGTACTGGTGAGGCCAACTTTGTACATGGCATCGTTGGCCATTTCGACCTTAGCTGCATCGATGCGTGAAAGCGTGATACCTAGGCGGTCTGCTTCGTCAGCCATCGAGCGCAAACCTTCTGATCCACCGGCTAACATGTTCACCATGCCCACGCCTTCCGAATCGAACAACTTAAACGCCAGACGAACACGCTCTGACTGGCTTTCGACTTGGGTAAAGGCGTCAGCCAACACATAAAGCTGCTCATCGGGGGTCATCTCACCGAGCTGCTTCGCGTCCAAGCCAAGTTGTTTCAGTGCGGGCGCAGCTTCACCACTGCCTTGAGCCGCTTCAGCGATTCGACGAGTCATGCGTTGCAGTGACATATCGAGGTTTTTCGCCCCAACACCGGTGAGCTCACTGGCGTGACGGAACTGTGTCAATGCTTCGGTCGAGATACCAATGCGGTCAGCGAACTTGGCCGTTTGGTCAATGATAGCCGCTTGCTGCTTGTACACCAGGGCCAGCGCCCCTGCGGTGGCAGTCGCCGCGGTTGCCGTGGCCGCGGCAGCAATAGAAAATGATCCCCTAACCTGGCTCGACCAGCTTTTCGCCTTTTTGTTCGACTTGTCCAATTCAGACACGAACTGCGCACTATTGGCATAAAGCGCTACCGTTAGTTTGGCTATATCTGACATGGGCAAACTCTTACATCAGAAAACGCTCACAAGCGGCCACTTGTTTGTCGGTGTCTGACAAATCAATGACTGTGGGCGTTTTGGGTTTTGATGGACGTGGGGGCGGGTTGCCCTCTTGTTCGGATTTCAGTAAAAAGTGGGCGCGCCAAAGTGCTATCAATTCGCTATCGGCTTTTCGGTGAATCTCTCGTGGGTCTAGCACCCCGAGCAACTCACCGAGTTGAAAGCAATAGCGAAGGGCGGGATCATCTTCTAGCCTTTTTTTGCCGCTTCTTCGCTCCCTTCGGCCATGTAGTTGACAGCCGTAATGACTCGGATCGCTGACTCTATGGACGTCATGGTTTTCACGGCCAATAGCTCTTTTGGTTTGACGCTTTGCGACATAGGCACGCCGTTATCATCTAGGATGGAATCCAGCACTAATTGCGCAACGGCTTCATTCAACTTATCGACGTCTTGCTCTTCGCTGTATTTTTTACGTTTTTTCTCGTACTGACTAAGACGCTCTGCCGTCATGCGGATGATCTTAAACTCACCGCCTAGCAAAGTGCGGGTGACAGGAACAGGTTGGTCTAGAGAAAGCAGTAAATCTTTTGCGTTCATTTTTATGTGTCCTTATGCCCGCCAAGGGCGGGCAGAATGAGATTAACTAACTGTAAGGGTTGCAGGTTCAGTGGTGACGGAGCCGTAAAGGTTGGTGACAACGGCTTGGTATTGGTTGTTATTTTTCGCCGTGGTGGCAGTCATGCTTAGGGTGTAACCAATCTCCCCTGTGATGTCGATCCACGATCCACTTGACGTTTTTTCCTGCCATTGCACGCTGACATCATCGTCAGCAGGCTCAAGGGTAAAGCCCACGGCATCACCATCCGAGGCCGCCACGTCCAAAGGCTGAGTTTCGATGCTTGGCGCTTTTTGGAACCCGCGCACAATACCGTTCTGTTTGCCTGCCACCGTTAAATACATGGCGTTGGTTTTATCTGGCTCTTCGTGAGCCCAGCCACCCAAAACAATGGTCATGAGGGCGTAGCGGTTGTTTGGCCACTCAATCAAAACGGCTTTAGTTTTCTTGCGTTCGGCGTCTTTGAGGAAACCATTCAGATCAGGGTCGGTTTCGCCCGCATCCAAAAATCGAAAGGACTTATCTTCCCCTTCTGACATCTGGGCGAAGTATTTATGGTCCGTGTCGATTAGTCGCGTGATCTGGCTATACGATGTGGTTTTCCCCGTAACTCCGACTTGGTCGGCGTCTTTTAATAGAACCATTTCCGACAGTTTTGAGCCGACATTTCCCACTTTGAAGCGAGTACCAGCTGGCAACTTGGCGTATTCTGGTTCAGGGATTCCGTTATTCATTGGGGTTCTCCCGATTAATGGTTAATAAAAAAATCTCTGTTGAACTGGTAAGACGTACATTCCCCAGACTCATCGAGTAGTGACTGTTCAAAACCTCCGCTCAATCGGGCATATTGCACGGGGTAGCCCGACAACAGCCCGTTGAATCCATGAAGTTCAGCGACAATGCTGTCAGCTAAACGCTTGGCTTCGTCGGGGTCTTGGTGGTAGATGGTGAGGCTATAGCTGTCGTCCTTAATGCCTGTTTGCCGCAAATTCCCCTCCACGCTTCCGGGAGTTAAGCAGCGGTAAACTACAGCGTTTTGCGCGCTAGGCGGACGATGAAGCCAATAGCAATCCAGCCCAGTTAGTTGACTTAACCAGGCGTTTAACGCACTTTCTAAAGTCATTTGGCTTGCTTCTTAATTGCTTTTTGAATCTCCGTCGCCAATACCGTGCGAAAAGTTCGAACGATCCGGTGGCGGTTTTCATATAAGGCCGGACGCATAAACGGATCAGCGGCCTGCTTGGCCGTGCCATACTCTTGCGCAATGGCTTTCTGGCTATGCTTTTTGGATGGCCCCACTCGGGTGGCTAACGCGTTGTCTTTGCCGCCGTGTTTGCTGTCCAGTTTTTTGGTGCTGATCTTGATGCTGTCACGCATGTGCTCACCATCAGGGCTATCGGAGTTATAACCTGCTCCCATCGCCATAGAGAGCTGAACACCGTCCATTGCTTCTCGGCTGGCTTTACGCAACGCCTTTAATCCGGCCTTTTGACCCAGTTCGGTTAACGCTTTTTCCAGCTCTTTCAAGCCAGATACACTCCAACTATCAAGCTGCATGGTGTGCACTCCTTTCAGTTACGGAACGGGTTTTATTGCTGGCGGTGATTTTCATCCAGCGGCCTCGCCACTGTATCCAGTAGTTTGGCTCGATGTTTTCACGCCATCGAAGCCGCCACTGATACACGTTGAGAGCTTTCTCACGGTCATTGATTGCGCTTTGACTCCCCGAACTGGAAAGCAACTCCGCCCACGGGGTCGCCATCCGTTCCAGCTGAACCGTAGGCGCACCGTTAGCACTTTTACCATCAACGGTGCGATACAGGGTTAAACGTTGGTTGAGTTTGCCTGCTTGCATACGCCCTCACAGGTTGATATCGCGATCAAAATCCAATAAAAAGCTCACGCCGAGAGGAAGGGTTTTAACGCTGCTTTCTGTCACCGCTTCTCGATGCGCAAACCAGTGGCCAATTAACAACAACACCGCCAGTTCTGTGTCCTCTCTGGCCACAAAAGCATTTTCTGGCACTAACTCTGGGTCTAGCGGCACTTCCTCTTGGGTCCAGTAGACGGGACGATTGAGGTAGTTCTCAACGGCTCGTTTGGCCGCCGACAAGTAGAGAGTGAGCTGCTGATCATGCTCGGTGATGTCGTCATCGATACTGCACTGGTTTTTTACCTTAACCAGATCAAGCATCGGCTTTTACCGCCGAGCCATTCTCAATAAGGCGCTGTGCCTCTTTCTCTGAGCACGGATACTGATCGTTAATCGTGAAAGAACGCTGTTTCAGTGAATCCCAAAGTGGCATTTTCAGCTTTACTTGAACTTCGGCGTTTGATGCTTCAGGCGGCGTTGGTGATCCTAGGCTCTGCTGAACTTGAGGCTCTGGTTCCGGGTCTTTCGGTGATTTGTCGTCACCTTGCGTTTGAGTTTGCTGAGCAGAGGGTTCTGACGTCTCCCCTTCTTGCGTGGTTGCGTCGATTGACGCTTTCACTTCAGAGGTTGTTGCTGAATCTTTGGTGTTATCTTTCTCTTTTGCAGCGGTCGCTTTGGCTTTGGTGGTTGCCATGGCCTATTCCTTCTTACATGAAAAAGCCCACCGTTTGGTGGGCTCATTCTGAGGGTGATAATTAAGCCGCAGCGTGCTCTAGCGCGGCAATAGCTGCAACGTCTTCCAACAGCACATCAAAGCGGTGGAAGCCAATGAAGCCCATCTGATCGAACTCAGCGTAACGCTCGGTCAAGCGGCGCAGGTTCATGTACGCCACACGACGTAGCACGACCGATAACCAATCACCATAGAACACTGACTTATTGCTTGCGCCCGCTTTAGCGATGCCTTGGTCAATCACGTACTCATCACCATCAATGGTGGCTGGCGCAACACCGGCAATCGCAGGCAACCATAACGGACGGCCATTCGCGTCATTCATCAGCTTGAAGCCTTTGAACGTGTCATCATTGAACGCCCAACGCGTATTTGGACCATTGCGATAAGCTGGGTCCACTTTGTGTTTTAGGTTGATCAAGTCGGCGTAAGATACCCCGCTAACGGCTGCCGCTTGATGGGTCAATTGCACCTGTTTATTGAGGCCATTTAGGTTATTGCCTTGACCATCACCCGTGATGATTTGGCCTGCTTCTAGGCGTCCCAAACGCTGACCGAGACGACGCGCAACAAACGCATCAACATCGATCATGCTGTCTTGCAGGAGCTCATTCGATACCAGGACGATTTTAGAGCTGCCTTTCTTCGCGCCAATCTCAACTTGACTGAAGGTCGGATCGCCCTTACTTGCCTCTTGGTTTTCAGCCAGCATTTCACCGATTTCAGTACGACCATCAGACACCGCCCACGGCATCGCACGGCCATCTTGAGTCGTAATAACCTGACAGACGTTCGCAATACCACCGTACGCCGCCATGTTTTCAACGACACGATTCACAAAGTTTTTCGGGACGGTAAAGCCACCACTAAAGCCAGTGGTCGTACCTAATGCACGCAGTTGAGCCTTGTCTTCTTGCGATAGCTCCGCAAAACCATGACGCAGATAATTAGTAAAGGCTTCAGCTTGACGCTGCTCGGTTGGGGACTCTTCTGGGTTATTTTGGGTTGGGTTGTTGTCATCACGAACAAAGCGCTCGTCTTGTGCGCGAAGCTGATCTTCTCGTTCAATTTGTGAATCTAAACCTTCCAATTCTGACGTCATATCACGCCATTGGGTGGTTTCATCATCCGTGAACGCGCGTTTTTCGTCTTTCGCCTTGTCGTTTAACTCACGCATTTGGCGCGCGATCGTGTCACGTTTTTTCTTCATTTCATGGTATTTCATTCAACTTTCTCCGGTTTGAGTAATGAAAGGTTTTACAGGGTTTGCAACAACCGATCGCGGTACTGCTGCTCTTGATGCTGCGCCAATTGGCGCTGTTCTTCACTGTCGTCAGTACAAGCCGCGCGCGCTTCTTCAAGGGCTCGGGTACTGGCTTCGGTGTCGTTGTAAGCTGGATAGGTCACTGGGCTGACATCCAACAGTTTTGAAACGCGAGTGATGGTGCGGACATATACCCCATCATCATCTTCATCCCATCGATATCCGTCTGAAGGTAAACGAAACGCAAATGAGCTTTGGCTGACGTCGCCACGGTCCATTGGTTCGATCACCATGTCTCGCACCGTTTGGGTGTCTGGCGGGGTGATCTCGTAACGCAAACCAACCTCATCAACGGTCAGTGTGAGCGTGCCCGCTTTGGTTCGGCCTAGAACAAAATTGCGGTCATGGTTAAACAGGGCGCGAACGTCATCGTCCAGAACATCATCAAACGCACCAGGGGCGATCACTTCGACAAAACCGCCGAGGTTGTTACTGCGAGTGTTGAACTTGGCCGCGTATCCGACGATACGTGGCCCCTCTCCGTCCTCCCGTTTTTCAACTTTGATTTCATCACTGCGGATAAAAATCTCATTGAGGTTTTTACTCATTAGGTTTGGCCTCTTTTGTTTGAAGATCGGCGCTGAGCAAATAGGTATCCAACCCATCGGCTTGGTTCATATCTTCCAGTTCTCGTACTTGGTTGCGGGTCATCCAGCCATCACGAATGGCTTTCGAATAGAATTCAGCACGCTCTTGGGCGGTGCCGCGTAACAGACCATTTAGGTTGAACTTGACGTAATACCCAGCCCGTCGTTCTTGCTCAGTGAATAGTTTCCGGTTGAGCTCTTGCTCCCACTTCACTACCCACGGGATCATGGTGTGACGAACGAACTGAATGGCTTGCTCTGAGATGTTGGAAAAGGTGGCTTTTTCTAGGTCGTTAATCATGTGTGCCGGCACGTTGTAAATGCCGGCTACTTCAGAACGACTGAATTTACGGGTTTCTAAGAACTGCGCATCTTCTGGCGGAATGGTGATCGACTGATACGCGAGCTCAGATGGTAAGAACAACGTTTTATTGTCGTTACTTTGCATCTCCGCTTTAGACTTTCGCCAACGGTCAAGCAATCGCTCCCAGCTCGATTTCTCTAGTTGCGACTTGACCGAGACAATGCCCGTTGGCTTGCCCCCACTTCGAAAGAACTGGTTGCCATAACCTTGGGTTTCTAGGCCAAGCGCAAACGCCTCTCGACATTGGGTAATAGGACTTTTACCGACTTTGCCATCAGAGCCAATCGCTTTAATGTGGATCATGTCTTCAGGACTGACCGCCCTCGCCCGCGCATCATCTGCGGTGACTGCGTAGGTATGACGCCCTGAATTGGTTTTGACTAAGTTGGATTCCCAAGGTCGAATCAATCCAAGTTCGCGCACTTCCCCCGAACGAGGATGACGCACAATCTCGGTGTAGTGGTTGCCCCAGCCGCTAACGTGAACCATGCCGGATTCGCGCCAGTCATAACTGGTTTGAAATGGGTTCGGCTCATCGTGAAGCAGGTAATAAACAGGGTGATCCGTGGCGCGAGAAACAACGCCTTTGGCATCACGGCGCATGACATGCAAAGGCAGCTGGCCCATAGAGCGGCCAAGTACGCCAATACAGGAATACACCGCCGACAAGCCCATGGCGGATTCCACACTTACCCCAGAGCCGCCACCCCAATCGGCGGCATCGAGCTCGGACAAGGGAACGGATGGGTCTTCTGGGTTTGAGCGGGTTTCAAACAGCAAATCAAGCATGGCGGCCCCCTAGTTTTCTTAATGCCAATAAGGCAAAAATTAACAGCATGGTTCCGCCAAACATTAAGGTAGCCGACAACCCGAATTTGAGATAAACCCCACTCAGCAACGCGGCAAAACCCGCGAGGCCGATCAGGTTGAGTATGTATGTCACAGGTATAAATCCTCATCATCTAGATCGTCGAATGGGTCAAAGGTTTCCGTTGCCAGGTGCGCGCGATAAACCGCCATGATCAACGCCACCGCACCATCAATTTTCTGGTCTGGTTTGTCTTTGCGTGGAAAGTGGTTTTCGTTGGCATCTGGCTTGCTGACAACGTTGCTCATCATCCAAGTGAGCACGGGGTTTCCGTCATGGTGAACACGCCCCGCTTTTAACGCGGCTTCGAGTTCAATCATGCCTGGTGATAAGTGCGCCGTGGTTTGCGGCACTTTGACGGCGGTAATGCCCGCCGCGGTAAGTTCTTGCGCAAGCTGGGTGGAACCCCACGGATCGTGAGGTACTTCGCGCACTTCAAACTCATCAGAAAAGTTCTGAATGTCTTCCCCAATCTCGTTAAAATCCACCTCGGCCCCATCAGTGGAGATCAGCGCACTGCCACCACTGTTTGGCCATGGCGTGCCCACCCATTTCTGATAAACCTTGCGGTTTTTGGTGTCTGGGTCGAACACGGTATCTTCTGGCAAGTAGTGTTTGGAGAAGATGTAAAAATGCAGCTGGCCTTTGTCATCCTTGCGAGTGAACAGCATGATCTGGCTACAGATATCAATTTTTGATGCCAAATCGAGCGACAACCAACATGAGCTGTCTTTGAAATCCTCTATCGATAGGCTGGTATCTTCGGCAGCTTTCCAATCTTCCATATTGAAGAAAGCAAGTGATGCGGACACCCATCGATTGAGGTGTTTGGTTTTGAACGTGTTGGCATAGCGCGGGTTACGAATAGCGCGCATTTGCTGACTGCGCAGCCAATCTTCATCCACGGACACGCCCAGGTTAGGGTTGGCTTTGGCCAGAACGGCGAGGTCTGTCCAATCGTCGTCTTCATCAATGGTGTAGATGATGCCAAAGATCTCGTCGTCATCGGTCGTGCCTTCTAAGATTTTGACGACGTCGTCGTGCAAGTCTTTACAAGGACCAGCGATGTTATAGCCCGAGGTGGTGATCACGAAGATAAGCGGTTGTTCACGTGCCCCCATACCTGTTGACATGGTGTCATACAGTTCGGGACCATCATGCTCGTGATACTCATCGACGATGGCACAATGTGGGCTTGAACCGTCGCCAGGGTCACCGATCACTGGTTCGAAAATGCTGCCGTCTGGCCGTTCCATTTTCTTGGCCATGACGTCAATCAAGAACGAACGACGAAGGTTTGGCAGCGCTTCGGCCATCTTCTTCGCTGGCTTGAATACCTCCCAAGCCTGTTTCTCTGTGGTGGCACCACAGTAAACCTCTGCGCCGTATTCGTTATCGGGCGCAAACATCCAAAGACCATTGCCCGCGGCGATGATGCTTTTTCCGTTCTTTCGTGGCACTTCGACGTAAGCCACTCTGAAGCGGCGGCGCTTGTCTTTCTTTCGTTCCCAACCATAGAGAACGGCATGAATGAACAATTGCCAAGGCTCTAACTTGATGCGCCGGTCTTTTAATGGCTTCTTCGCCCATTTGCCTTTGGTGTGAGGAAGAAGTTGAATGAATCGACAAACCGCCTCGGCTTTGTCTTTGTTAAATCGGTACGGATAGGCTTTGCTTTTGCTCTTTTCGATATCATCCAGATGACGTTGACACGCATGGATAACATACTTACAAGCAACTATCCGACCGCTCACCACGTCACGCGCATACTTTGCGGCGGCGTTTACGTTCGGATACTTAGCCATACTTATCTCGCTGGTAAGAATTCGTTGAATTCGTTTTCGTCGCTGTCCTTACTACCGCCTCCACCGCCCGTCATTCTTCGCATGGATAACGGATCGAGCCCCAACAAGCTACCAATACGAACCATACTGGCCAACGCATCCTGACGAACATTCACGCTAGGGTTTTTCTTCTGACCTCCCATCGGTGTATCAACGGTCAGCCCTTCTCGAGAAACTTCCAACTCAGCTTGAAGGTATAAAGAAAAGCTATTGCAATAAGCCAACAACAAAGGTCCATGGTCGATAGTCAGAATTTTTCTATCCATCAGCACACGGCTTTGCGTCTGCCAAATCGCCAGCGCGTTATCATCACGTAACTCATCTGGCGGATCGATTTTTATCAATACTTCATGGGCAGGTGCGGGTGGCAAAGTGCTTTTGCCACCTTTTCGACCACCTCCAGCTGCTCGCGCCATACAAATACCTCTCAAAACTTAGCGGCGAAAACGTGTGATCTCGCGCATCAAAAAAAGATCCTTATTTATTGCGTATAAAAATTTCTCTGAGGCTGCGGTACCTATCGAAAAGGTCGTAGAGATTTACCCCACCCCCCATGGTCTGAGAACGGGAACAACAAGCGAACTAAAACCACCTTGAAGCCTTTTTGATTCTGGGATTGAGGTAGAATAACCTTGATACCTTTTCGTGCTGTCTGTGCGACTTTGAGAGGGTCTGGCTGTGTGCCAAAGGTTCGGCAAAACAACACCAGAGTTTTTAAGTAAATTGGTACCCAAAACGCCCATTTGATCTGCAAAACGATCATTATTTGCTGTTTCGAATGGGTGTTTTCGTTCTTTCTCGTGCAGTTTTCGCTTTGTGGCATGGCCGACATAACGCCTCCAAGTTGCTATCTTCATCCGTTCCGCCATGTTCCTTGGCTATGATATGATCCACATCACGAGCCGGAACGGCGCGACCACCACGTAAGCAGCATTGGCATAGGTACTTATCTCGTCTCAGTATTCTAGTTCGGAGCTTATCCCAATCACTGCCATAGCCACGCTGATGGCGGCTGCGTCCTGCTTGGTGCACTTCCCAACCAGTGTGACGATGCTTGTCACAGTAACCCGACTTATCGAGTGTTAAGCCTGCACAATGTGGATGACGACATGGTCTTGGAGTACGTGGTGGCATGTTCAAATTGGTTCGTAGGTGATTTGATTAGGCATTGATGTGTTTCTCAATCACATCAACAAGGCGGTCATCTGTATCTGTCTTTGTGTTCTTAGCGTGCGATTTAGCAACGGTTAGTAACACTTCGGTCACAGCTTCGGGACTTAGTAGCTTTGCAGCCCAATAACCAAGCAGACTCTTAGCTAAAGAGAGTAGAAACATTTTCATCAGGCTTCCTCCATTGTTAATATTTCCATTGGAAAGTTCTTTTTGAAATCATCGACTGTTCCAGCCCCTAAGCGAGTGTTGTAGTAGTCTTTCCAATACTTAGCTAAGCCATCGAGATCGCCGGCTGTTGGTAGAGCCTCTTTCACTCGCAAGTAATGCACTCGGCAGATAGCTACGGCAAAAGCGAGGTTAGTCGCTAGCTGGCTTACATCTGGACGCATGTCCTCATCCAAGCTTTCCATGCTGGCCAGCTCGGTGAGCTTGTTCGCCAGACTGCGGCGATAAGCAAGGAAGTTGTCCCAAATGTCTTTGTATGTAGCAGGTTCCATTTGAATCAAACCAAGTGCTGGGCCACCACCTACTTGCTGAATGAAATGACCATTACTTTCCTGGTAAATAGTACCGACAATCAACTGTTCGGCAGATCGGCTATAAAGCCCCAATCGTTTTAACCAAGGGCGAATAACCAAAGTGGTTAACTGTTTAGCATCCATCAACTTCTCTCCCGTTCTTGGCGCTTCTTATCGAAATGAACGTAAATATCAAAGACAAGGCGGCCAGCAATAACTAACAAGCCACCTAAAGAAATTAAATTGGCGAGGGTAATATCCGGAGAAGAAGCCGCACTCTCAGCAGCTTGCTGGGCCTTTGCGGCCACTTCATTGCTGAAAAAACTTACGCCACTTCCACCACCGTATGCAATCAAACGGCCTTTGTAATCATGCAGCTTGATCCAAAAATCAGATAAACAGAACGACATAAGCTCTCACGACTCAAATTGCAGGTATAAAAAAACCGCCCATGAAAGGCGGCTTCTATAGAATATGTACATTTATCCATACTGGATATTTGCATAGTAATTTGACCCGTTTTGTTTTTCAACCCCAATCCTAAAGAGTTTTTGACATAAAGAGTCGTACTCCAACAATATTGTTCTGATGCACTCAATGTGAGGTTTGATAACGTCGAAGTGGGTCTGGTAGTAGCGCTTACGCTTTTTCTTAAATGTTTCAGAGTTAACCTGATTAACCACACAATCATGATTCACCAGCGTATCTATGAGCGCGGTTCGACTTGCCACCGGCTTGTAGTGTCCTTCACCTGCGACAAATTGGACATCGGCGCCAGCCATTTGCTCTAGCGCAAATCCACCAGCGACCAAAGGAAGAATAGCTTCAATACGTTTCACCACTTTTACTTGTAGAGTAATACCTGTAAAACAACAATCCATGAGCCAGTCGTTCAGCAGGTGTTCAATAAAACGATGAGTTAGGCTTTGAGAGTTCCATAGTGGAGAAGCGTAGGCAAAGAATGCCCAATCAGATAAATGAGGGTGTACAGCATTGATTTGATCCAATGTTGAAAGCACCTTTCCAGCATCCAGCTTAGATCCTATTTCAATATCTGCCATGCCAAAACCACCGCCACCAGCACCTTCATTATACTTAGCTCGAATAGCTTCCGTCGCCATTCCAATCGCTGCTGGCATCTGCCATTTTTCTATATTTGTACATAAACCCACAATCTTACCTCCCCAAAGAGTGATGCTGACTCAATCCAATTGGACAACTTACACACCAATGATAAACTGTATATATATACAGTTAAATGGTAATTCCTTTGAAATATGTACAAAACTATCCAGCGCCTAGTAGGCTACCGTATATGCAGAATGGGACCTGATGGCCCATGTGGATACAACTGCACGGAAGATAAAGTGTCAGTTTTAAAAACAAATGGAGATTGGGCCACAGTACCTTTTGGTGGCTTTATGGAAGTGGGGAACGTTGTAGGTGTAAAACGACTAAAAATCATGGATGTACAGGCACTTTGCTCTGATGACGATGGTTTCGAAGTGGCTTATATGATTCCCAAACACCACTATATTGTAGGAACATACTTGAATGGAAAATGTTTTATCCTGCTATATGAGGGCGAGATAAAGCACTATTTGGACAAAAACGCAGAGCAAGACATTAAGAACAATGTAGTGTGGCTATAAACTTCAACTTAGTTTAAGCCACATCTTTAATGAGGATGTTCTAGGTTTTAAAATTCAGTACTACACTTATCCACGATGTCACTAAGGATAGGTAATGTTATGCATAATGTTAAGACTGCGATGATTCCTTTGCTCCTATCAGCTCTTGTAGGCTGTGAAATTAATGGGAGAAACGAAGAACTAAGCCAAACCAATAAAGCTCCAGATGAAAGCACTGAACTTGTAGGTATAAATATTGAGAAAGCGATACAACACTCTACAGTCGTATACACCCCTCCCACTGATACCTATTACGGAAAGTTAAAAGTCAGTCCCAGAGTTTATAAAAACCTTATAAAAGGGCCCGAAGCTCAGCAATTAAAAGACTACTTATTCAGTCTCTTTGGAACCGAAAAAAATGAGTTTGTAATTACTCTCAACGCTCATATAAACGAAGTATCCCTACCTCCCGCAATTTTAGTTGTTTATAAGTACGACAGTAATCAAAGAACTTGGTTTACTAGACTCACCGAAATTTATATGTCTCCCATCTTTAATGTGTCGAGCCACGCAGAAGTCGATTACACCTTAAGCATTCAATCGAGTAGAGATCGAAACACAAACCTTGTATCAACCGCGGTTAAAGCCAACGATGCAATGAAGGTGATATCTTCTGGAACATGGGTAGTTAACAAGCTTGCGGAGCCAGTTGTAGCAATGGGCGCTTTAAAGATAGATAAAGAGCTAGGCAAACTACTCACATCCAACTCTAAATCTGAGCTTAACTCAAAGCTATTCCCACTCAGTCGCACGGGTTCAGGATTAAATTCATATGAAATAAAAAGTAACACTCAAGAAACTCTAGCGGATATTACCGTCGAATTAGAGTATTACAACTCACTTATTGTAGGCGAGGCGATAAGTCACAATGAAGTCGCGAAAGCAACAAAACCCATCTTACCAGAAGCCATCACGAATCCCCGAGCTTTAAGTAACATCACTGTAAAACGATATGGGGAGAAGGATCGAAGCTTATTAGTTGATATCAACAGTTCAAAACCTACTTTGTTAGAACGTATTCGTACTACCACCTCTTCAACAGAAATGAACAACTTATGTTCACAACTGAATTCAGAGTTAGAGTCTCAATATGACTTAAACAATAATGATATTAACTTTGTAATGTACGACTTGTTATCTAGTTCCAGCTATGTGACTCATTCTAACTCATTAAATGTAGATCAATGTCTAACATCCTCCGAACTTAAAAATCTGAATGATATAGGTTTATATCTAGAGTTCGGTCACGTAGATATTGATATTGATTTTTTAGACACCCTTTCTGGGTATCTCAGAACACCTATTTCGAACCAAGGCCACAAAACTGAACTAGAAAACTTCTTTGAAGAGAGTGTTTATTTTGAGTCTGATGTTGATTACTTGCAAGACTTTAGCAACAGAAGGTTGTCTAGAGGTGACTTGATAGAACAATTGGGGAAAGTAGGAGCAAACAGAGCAGGAAACTATACATTCGGTGATAGACGAGAAACGGTAAGTGTTTTTTACAACCACCACAACGAACTCAGCAAGATTTATAAATTAACGCTAAACCATTCAGGCTCTAGCAGTAATCGTATAGGCGTTGTAAAGATTGAGTACGCCAAAAATGAAGAGATATCATCAGCAGCCAAATCAAAGCTGGAAAAAGAGAGCCAATTTGCAAATGAGTCTAGCGTTAAACCTACGACCGTTGCTGCGAACTATAATTGAGTGCTTTAGTCAGGCTGTTCAAAATATAACATTTAGGTGTTATTATGCACTTAGCAAACAAAGCTGCAAAAAAGCTGAGGCTAAACCTCAGCTTGGATTAAACTGGTTACCTATATGAAAAATGTTTAGCGGCACGATTCAATAATAACCATATATGATGCAGTTTTGTTTGCCTCCTCTCAATACGCTCTAAGCGAGCTTGAGTGTAATGCCAACGCCACATCTCTTCAGAACCCAATAGGCCCGCAAGCTCATGATATATAAGCCTCAGCGCGACTCTCGGTTCCATGATCTTGTAGTAACAATAACCGTTCCTAGGTACCTTCTTAAAAAACCGTGCCCGAACATCATCTGACATCATCGTACTCTCGATAACATCGCAAATATCCTCATGGTCAACGTTCGAAGTCACTGAAAGAGTCATTGAGTCTCTCACATCTAACATTCTCCTCCCATCATGTACATAAGTGGTTAATCTACAACCAATTTAACTTGGCGAGATCTTTTATGACACAGAGGAATCGAAAGAAACAACTACTCATCTTTATTTTGTGAGCAGACGCAAAAAATCCTAGCGAATCAACATTGAATCACTAAGAATGCGTTTTTTGTTTTGACATTTATCTTTTGAAATGTCACGCGCACATTTTCATATGAGTGCGAATTTTTACTTTTTGGAACGGTTTTTTCTTTTTTCTTTCCTTTCCTTCCCGGTTAGCTATCACAGGCCTTGGTAACGTTGTTGCTCCTTCCTGTTTAAGCATCAAACCTCAAAACAAAACCTAACGCCGTGTTAAGGGGTGAACAACGCAAACACCTTGACTCAAGCTGGCAACGTAAACACACAACTCAACGCATAGTAAAAACGCCACGCGTTATAAGTCACTCTTAAACGCTTTGTCATGCTAACGCCCAATTAAGGGGTAAATAATAATATTTGTATAAACTGTATCAGTACATACAAATTTTTATTTCCATGCAAAACAAAACTGCCACGCGTTAGGAATCCCTCTTAAACTGTTTGTTAGACTAACGCCGCATTAAGGTGTGAGCAACGCATTCCTAATAAGTATTTCTGCAGCCATGAAATAATTGTGATTTACTTCATAATCCAGACAGAATTATAACGCCTTATTTATCTATACAAACAGCCCCAACTATTAACGCTTTCTTAATAGTTTCTTTTACATGCCAGAGCTGATCGCCGTGTTGACGTTCCCAGGTGTTCACATCACGGTGTAGCTCTTGGTGGTGATCATGACAAAGAGGGATGGTGAACAAGTCAGAAGCCTTGCTGCCCATCTTCCCTTCGCCATGGCCGATTAGGTGATGAGAAATACCTGCAGTCTTACCGCATACTCTGCAAGGCAACTTTCGGACGAACGAAAGGTATTTTTCACTCTCCCAACGGATTGGTTTAGGCTTTCTCAGATACATCGCTGGTGGATCGTCATCGATGACCAGTTTTAGAACTGGCTTGGCCAAACGTTGTAGTTGCTCGTGCTGACCTTCGAATACATACCTAGCATCTGTATCCACGTTTCCGAGCACACCTACTCGCTTGCTGCCCTCTTCACGTTTGAACTGACGATCGAGAACAGACTGCGGAAGAAGCGAATACACGTCATTGCGAACGGCCCACCAGCATAAATCAACATCTGTAATACGCCTTACTTCGCCATGCAGCTGGCGAGAGACAGCCATCAGGCCATGGCGAACCGTATTCTTTCGGGCTATGGAAAACGCCTGGTGACTGTCATCGGCCATATTATCGTGATGCCAACACAAACGAATCGCTCCCTCGCCGGTTACTCGAGTTTTCAGATTATGATTGCAGTAGCCTTCATCCTTGAGCTGGCATTCGGAAATCGTATCAACGTACTTAGCCGTACTACCGATAAGCAGTTGAACGTCTTCATGAGCGAAGAACGCCACCAAAGAGAGGTCATCCGAAGAGAACCCTCCGGCGGTCTTTGTGGCCAAACGCTGATTAGGAGAAACTAATCCGATCTTACCGTCCACCAGCAAACGTTGAATGGCTTCTTTGTTTGGGCTTAGCGGAATAAGGGCGGCATTCAGTGTCGGGACAACATCCAAGCTGACTTTTAGCATCTTCCCTCCCTTTAAGCGACTTTGGATTCAAGTAACGGCTTGGTAACCAGATTTTTACCCATCTCAACCGCTTTGTCGTATTCCAAACGAGCTCCTTTCGAAAGCTGCCAACCATCCAAAAACACAACAGTGTCACAACAGGCCAACATTGGAATACAAATATGCATGTACTCTTCCCACTCAAAACCATCAGGCAGAATAGCGGGGTTCATAACAATACACCCACGGCGTTTTAACTCATCTTCCATCGCGAAGAACGCTGGCTTGTTAAACTCTGGTAATCCCGTCATTGGGCCTGCAATGTAAACCTTCTTCACGATAATGCTTCCTTTAATGTCTCTACTGCTTTTCCGCTCTTAATCATACTTCCAGTGAATCGGAGTACTGACCAACCTCGTAATGCTGCTTCGTTGTATTTCTCGCAATCTTTCTCATAACCACTGCCACGAGTGTGACGACCACCCGCCCAGGTACCGCCTTCCACTTCCACCGCCAGCTGTTGCTCTGGGTAAGCAAAGTCAAAACGCCAGCGGCGTGTTTCATGGAAACGGTATTCCTTCTCTGGCAGCGCTAACCCCATCGCCTTAATTTGGAAAAGAAGGGCTTGCTCTAGTGCACTCATGCCACCTCCTGTCCAAATACAAGCTCTAGTTTTGCCATTAAGCGAGTCGAACGGCCTCTTCCTTCCACATCCAACTCAGTGACGAAATACTGTTTGCCCTCATGGGTATAAACCCGTTTGTTCTCATAACAAATACACAAGGCATCAACTGCTTTGCTGTTGGGTAACACTCGAATCTTAAGCACGTCCATCCCCCTATTGAACAATCCAAATCTTGTTTGTGTTACCGGTTCTTGTGTCCGACATCCGATTAATTTCCACCCCCTGCTTGCGAGCCTTGGTAATCAACTGAGTTAACTCCAAAGCAGAAATACCTAGCTCCTTGCAAAGCTCTGCAGGTACCCAAACTTTAGGCCGCGAAACCATCACTCCAACTAACTTCTCCACCATCTGAATTCACCTCCGCTAGTTGAGTTAACAATTCCCTGCGCTCGTCCGATAGACGTTTGATTTTGTTCTTACTGGCTTGAATCGCCTGTTCAGTCCCGCCGTGGCTCATCACCCGGATGAGGTGTTGGTTCTCGCTGTCGATATCCATTTCAAGCTGACGAACCTTAGATTTGATCTCGTCACCATCCGATTTGGCTTGCTTAGGCTGCTCTTCTGGTGGCAGGTAGCGCCCCTTGTCTTGCTCACGGCCTAGCCATGCAGTGATGAATCGAACCATACCGCCTTGGGTCTTGCGCTTACGAGGATTCGCATCACTCCAAACTTTCATTTTGCGCAGCTGATCGAGCACATTCACCGCTGGGTAGGTCTGTTTCCATTCCATCACCTGAGTGGTGCTGACTTCGTAGAATTGATCTTTGCGATTGGTAGGCAAACAAATTACCGGAGGCTCGCTGGCTTCGAGCTCGCTCGGAGCAAGATCTTTACTTGATGGTTCTATTGGTGGATCTATTGGTGGTTTATAGCCGGATTCCGACCTACCCCCAGCCGGAATTTGACCTACCCCCTCCGGTTGTTTCGTCTGTTCGAGTTTCGAACGTTCGACTTTTGAACAGACGAAATTCGACTGTTCAAAATCTGTCTGTTCATCTGCTTTCTTTTTCAACAGCATCACTGGCAGTTGGTATTGGTTATTCGAACGGACTAAACGACCTGTATCCGCCTTTTTGAATTGGTTCTTTTTGAATAGCCAACCACCCTTTTCCAGTTTCTTAAGCGTGGATTTTACTGTGGTAGGTGAAACACCAGATTTACGAGCAATGGTATCGATAGACGGCCAACAAAGGCCGCTATCGTCTGAATGGTCAGCCAGACAAAGCATCACCAACTTATCAGAACCTTTAAAACTCGGAATGTCCCAAACGTAGCTCATAACCTTTACTGACATGCTTCCGCCTTCCCTACTACCAAACGTTTATTACCTTGACCCAACACAGCAAACGAGGTGGATGACGAAACCACATCAAAACCACTTAATGCGATAGCATCTTCAATAGCCGTGTCTATTGATTTGGTCAGCAGGGAGAACTCCCCACTGCTGAGCTGTTGACCGGATAAGTCAAAATACGCAGCAGAAAAATGCATCACTTACCCCCTGCCCAATCGGCAAACGAACTGCGTGGCTTACTCTTTGGCAGAGTTCGTGATTTTGGTTTTAATGCAGCCTCATGCTGCTTGGCTTTCGCCTTAAACTTGGCGTCTCCCATCGCAGCACGACGGAGGTTATCAACCTGCTTTAAACGCTCACTTAGTTCCATAGCCCTGCTCCTGTGTCATTCGGCTTACAGTTCGCTTGCTTACCCACACCCAATCACCTTGCTTAGTCGCCAAAAAATAGACGTAGTTATCAAAAACTAAGACGGCCTTAATCTTTGCGCGATCACGCGGTTGTGTTACTCTTTCCATTGAATCTCACCTTTGCTTGTTGATTCACGGCCCTAACAAGTTGCAGCTTGTTGGGGCTTTTCCATTTCTAGATGTGCCAAATATCTCTGGCTCTTGGTGTTAATCGCCTTGAGTGCTTCCTTTTCCAGTTGCTGCTTAACCGCGGCGTTCTGCTCCAGTGCAATAGAACTGCGATACATCTGCACCAGTTGCTCTATGGTGTTGAGCGTTTCCATCACATTCATGACAAGACTCCCGAAGACATATCGCCAAACATCATGGCCATGCTGATACCACCAAAGCGGCTCTCTGCGGCATAGCCAATCGTCATGGCCGAAGCCACCAGCGTATGAATGGATGAAGACAAACGGCTAACCCCATTGGCAGAAAGCTTGGTTACGTTAAGTTGCTCGGCCATCTCACCAAGTGCCTTGGTAGCAACCAAAAACTCGGTATTGAGATTTGCCTGTGAGTTGTAGTTAAACGGCATTGGGGTACACAGCCCGACCTCTTTGCATAGGCCGTCTATCATGCTGTAGTCACCAGACTCTTTGGTGAACGCGATAACGTCATCAACAAACAGCTTCGATTCCGGTTGATTGGTGTTAAAGCGTTTCTTTAGTCGGTTACTGTAATCCACTTCTGAGTAGCCAAGCCTTAGTGCAATGGCTCGTAGGCTATGGTGGTTCTTAAAACGAATAACGCCCTCATAGAAGCGAGGGAATTTCCCCTTGTCTTTGTATTGGGTCATTGGTGATCTCCGTACCTTCAGGTAATTTATTTGTTAATTTCAGGCCAGATCTTCTGCCAATCATCGGGCCTCAGGTCTGGTCTAGTGACTGCATTGTGAGAATTGAGTTCTATTTGAACACAGAGAAGAGGGTTAAGAAGCTGATTAACACTAATCGCTTTTCTTAAATAACCTATTGAACTTCCGCACTTATTTGCAAATTCAACCTGTTCAGACTTTGAAATTGAATTCAAATACACTCGTAGTTTTTCCATGCTTACCTCACTATTGGCAATTTAGTATACCCACAGGTAAGCATAGAGCACAACAAAAATCATTACCTATAGGTTATTTACCTATTGGTAAGCGGATTGTTACTATCTGTTTAGATAGGAAAATTAAAGGTCAGCGCAGGCATGGATCGTTACGAACTCCGAAGACAACACTTAATAAAGCTTAGAGATGAGAGATGTAATGGAAAGATTGCAGAACTCGCCAGAGTAATTGATCGCGATCCTTCTTATGTGTCAAGGATGCTTTACCCAGAAGGAAAAAAAGCCAAGAAGCGTATATCGGAGCAGATGGTTCAAGTTATCGAAACCAGCTTTCAACTACCCCAAGGGTATTTGGACTCTCCTTTGAACTCGTCTTTAGAACACCCAAATAACGAGTCAAATGCCCAAGTTTTAGGAACCATCGACGCATGGGATCGCAAAACTCCACTATCTGACGATGAGGTAGATGTGCCATTTTTTGCGGAGATTCGCCTTTCAGCAGGTAGCGGCCAATTTGCCGAACGTGAACATACCGGCCTTAAACTGCGTTTTGCCAAATCGACTTTACGCCGTTACAACGTCCCACCAGAGTGTGCTGTATGTGTAAAAGCGACGGGAAATAGCATGGAACCCGTATTACCAGACGGTTCAACCGTAGGGATTGACACTTCTAGTGTCACGGTAGTGGATGGGAAAATGTACGCCATTAATCACTCCGGTGAGCTCAGAGTAAAGATTTTGTACAAGACACCAGGTGGTGGCTTAAGAGTCCGTAGTTATAACTCAGAAGAACACCCCGAAGAACGCTACTCACAGGAACAAGCGAAAGATATTGTCGTGCTCGGTCGCGTGTTCTGGTATTCGGTAATGCTTTAATCAATCAAAAATAAAAAGGTAACTAATGTCTATTCGTTCCGAAACTGAGCATTTAAAGCAAGAAGTCGATAGTCGAATTTTGATTCTAAAATGCAAGGTAAAAAGTCAAAAAAGAAAAATAAGCTTTTTGAACGGACTTTCTGTAACACTTGGCGCAATTATTACTTTAACTCTCGGGCTTGATCTGTCAGTAGAAATGGCTCAAAACCAAAAAAACTTTGCTCTTTTTTTAGGAGCTCTGCTTACCATAGTTAACGGGTGGAGCACACTTTTTGACTATAAAAAGTTATGGATCAGGCAGAAAACTACCCTTCTAAATCTGTATCAAATCCAAAATGAGCTCAATTATAGAATCGCCAAAGCAGGCAACATTTGCGTAGATGATTTATTTGCTCAGTATATGACCATTTGGGAAAAAGGTAGTGAAGAGTGGAGAGAAATTGTGTCCGCAATTAAAAGCCCTAGTGAAGCAAAACCACAAGAAGAAGTGAGCCAATAAATGCAATTACTCAACCTACAAATAAAGCGTATAGCAATACATCAAATTTACCAGCGAGACCCAGAAGGTAATAAAGTAACGCCAACAAAAGGCACAGACCTAATTAAGTTCGCTCCTGCAGCTATGGACACGTTTAAAGAACGAGTTATTCGCGCTCTTGGTGAAGAGTCTCGTGCCGTTCCAATGCAAATCCTTGATCAAAGTGCCACTGCGGCGCCTTCGTTAGTCGGCGCCCTAAAAGGCATCGATGACAACAAGTTTATCGAACAATCGTACACCATTGCTGACAAATTAGCGGAAGCTCAAACTAGTAAAGCCCTTTCAGGAGGTGTTGTCGTTGTATTTGAGGGCACCTACGGAGCTAGCTCAAAAGAGTTTATTGGTATAATGAAAGCTGAGATTCACAGTGCCTATGAGAAGAAAATAGATCCAAAAACACAAGAGATAAGCTTGGATTTCGTAGAAGAAGCCCTTCTTACTCCTGCTACTAAACTCTATAAAACAGCAGGATTTTTCCGAAATTCAACACCAAGCAGTGAAACGGATCTAAGTAAAAAGTGGGATGTATCAATCAGCGACACTCAGATCAGCAAAACTGACGGAAAAGCTGCTGCACACTACTTTTATTCGGTCTTTTTAGGTTGTGGCTATCCTGAGTCAGGTGCCAGAACAACAAAACAATACTATGATGCTACTGCAAAGTTCATTAACGATTTAGATGTTCCTCCTGAAAAAAGAAATGACCTTCACAATGCTCTAGTGACGTATCTAAAACATGAAAATACAGGCATCGTGAATCCAACTGAATTTGCGAATCGATACTTTACTGATAAACAAAAAGACTCATACACTGAGTTTTTAGAAGATAAAAACTTGCCAACCACATCTTTCACCAAAGATATTGAACACATTTCAAACAAATTGAAACACCGCAAGCTTTCATTTAGTAAAAATGTTAAAATTGTAGCTCCATCAGAAGTATTTAAAGAACTGATACAAATAGAATCTATTGCACAAGATGATGACGGAAACTCCGTAAATTGGACTAAACTGATAATTAAGGATCAGATAGTTTCTCAAGAATGAATATAATTGAATTTTCGAATAAGTGGCAACTAGAACGCCCCATGTATGACGCATGGGGCGACTTTGTAGTATCTACAATATGCCAGGAAATTCAGAGCAAAGGGAAACAGCTAGGCACCTTTTTAAAACAGCCAGCTAAGCATCGTGTTAAGGATGAACAATCGTTAATCGATAAGGCCTTCTTTCGAGTTGAAAAAGACTATAAAGATCCATATACGGAAATTGAAGACAAGGTCGGTTGTCGATTTGTAGTTTTACTAGTAGACCACATAGATGTGATCTCAGACATCATTAAAAGCGAACAACGCTGGCTAGCCACAGAGTGTCGCCACTTTCATAATGAACGGAACGCAGCTCCGCTTTTATTTACATATCAGTCGGTTCACTATGTTGTTAGAGCAAAAGAAACCATTGAACACAATACTGTACAGATTAATGAAGGTATACCATGTGAGATACAAGTACGAACGCTATTACAACATGCTTATGCTGAACTCACTCACGATGCCATTTATAAATCAAAAACGCGTGTTGAGCCCAGCGTGCACCGCACAGTTGCAAGGAGCATGGCTTTAATTGAGACTACTGATGATATCTTTTCATCTGTCAATGAAAGTCTTTTTTGTGGAGTATCTGAAAAATACAACATTCAAGAGAAGTTAGATCAGTTCTATTTCGATTTAACAAAACTGAAGAGTATTCAAGCGCAAAAGTCCTCTTTAACAATACTAGATACATATCAAGAACTAATAGACGATAATCTTTTCGAGACAATCTCAAGTTTTTATGCTCTGCCTAAATTCCATTACCTATCCGAATTAATAGTTACTCTTAGAGAGAGCAATCCACTATACACTCAGAGCATCGTACTGTTCATAATATGGATGATGATTCGCAAGCGTCGCCTGCTAATCAAAGAGTGGCCTCTTGATAGAAAAATAATAGAGGTCGTCGCCACCGATTTGGGCATATCCCTAGATCAAATTTAAATCTAGCTAACTTCTTTCGAAACCGCCTACGGGCGGTTTTTTTGTGCCTGCAACAAAAATAATTACCCATAGGTATTGACCAACACCATTACCTATAGGTATTGTAAGTATATCAGATGAATTACCCCAGCAGCTGGTGGGAAGAATAACCACTGCACCGGACCGTTTCTGCCTATGTCTGTCTTACGACGAAAAGTGAAACGGTGACAGGAAGTGACTATCCAAGGATGGGAACGGGAATGTCCTTACTGAGGGCACAGCCTAAAGCCTTTCAGAGCAAGGGTTTTAGGCTGAGGATAACCAAACTTGAGGAACGAATCATGAGCCAAGAAGCAGGCAACCTAAGCATAGAAGACCGTACAACCAACTTTCCTAAATTGATGCAAGAGCTAGATGGCGGCGTCATCTCTAACGTTATTGGCCTTGCACTCTCTAACGTTTCACGCGCTGTTTCGTACAGCGATAAACAAGGAGAAGTAAAGCTGAACCTAAAGCTCAAGCCAATGGGTACCAACAACGAAATGGTAGAAATCACGGCCAATATGTCGGTGAAGGAACCTAAATCTGGCTTTGGTTCCAAGAGTGAGGACTTTCAGTACACCTCTATCGCCTACGTCGGCAAAGGCGGAAAGCTCTCCTACGACCGACCGAAAGAAGACATCCACGGCCAAGCCGTTATTGAAGAAGGTCAGCTTCGCGAAGTGCGCGGCTAACCCAGTCCACCAGCAATCACTTTAAAGAGAGAACACAGAAATGGATAAATCAGCAATCCAACAGATTCAAGAGTCATCGAATGCCCCACAATTCTTAGAACAGTTAGAAAAAGCAGGCTTCCCTGTTGCAGCCTTACCAGAGTCTTTCGATTTGCATGACTTAGAGAAGTACATGCCAAACCGCAATCAATTTCGCGGAACGATGAAGACGGCAAATATCGACGAGTTTGTGCGTTATCACGAAGAATACCAAACCGAAGGTAATCAGTGTTTTATCAACGCTGAACGTATGGCAGCCGTGACTATTTTTGATCTGGGTACTCATAACTTCCCTGGGCACTGCAAGCACCAAGCAAACTTAATCCTTCGCCGCACAGCAGCGTTTAACGCCCTTCTAAACATTAATGAAGAACGCCTTGGCCAAAAGAAACTGGCCGAGTGGGTAGAAGACTACAGCGATTTTATTCAGGTGTTCTCTACCACTGGAGAAGTTATTGAGAATGCAGTGGCCTCTGCCGCTATTCGTAATATGAAATTTGAAGCAAAGGCTGGGCGTGAATCAAACGTAGATGACTTCAGCCACCATCAATCTGAATACGAGTCGATAGCTGTTCGCACAAAAGAAGAGTTCCCGATGCCAGCTGTCTTCAAGTTCACTTGTATTCCCTACTTAGGCTTAGCAGAACGCACTTTTGAGATGCGTATGAGCACCATTGGCAACGAAACCCTGATTCTTCGAATTAAAAAGCTGGAACAGCACGAAGAAGAGATGGGCGAAGAGTTCCAAACCAAGCTTCAAGACTGTTTCAAAGTCGGTGAAATCGAGATTGATACCTTTATTGGTTCATTCTTCAGCTAATCATGTTGGCGGTGACGAACGTTGCCGCCAGTTTTCTTAACGGAGGGGGCATGGCACTGACCAAGGAAAAATACATCGAGGCGCAACGCATCATTGATTCCATTAATGGCAGTGGAAGATCAAAAGCGGTGGGAAGGTACCTGCTGGAACATCCGGGTAAAAACCCAACCTATCAGATTAGCAGTGATTTAGGGGTCAAGTCGCAACTGATTTGCAAAGCCGTCTACTACCTGCGTGGTAAGGGCGTTGGTATTAAGTCTGCACCAAGATCACTCCACCCTTACTACGAGCTAACGATGGACGAGAAAGACAACTTGCCAAATAAGAATACGTCTATGAGAGGCGCATCTACTTGTGAAGGCTTCCGCTTTGTCAAAAAGGCCCATCCATTCAAGCCAAATGTCTTATTACCGCAGTGGAGAGCGTGAAATGCCAGACAACGAAAAGCCAAACGAACACTTTGTTAAACGTCACTTAATCAACAAGCTCAAAACACAAGGCATCTCTGGCCACCAGCTGGATGAAGCCATCGAACGTGGCATTCAGTACTACCACTACGGAACTTACGACAAAGCAAACACCATTCAATGCTGTGTTAAACATGTACTGCAATATGTAAAAGGAGAACTTACTCATGGCTAATGCAACTTTCCAAACCGAACTGGGCGCGGTGACAGCAAAAGGTCCCTACTTCAGCTTTATTCAAGGTCGTGAAGTCATCCAACTAACTTTCATCAAACCTGAGAACGAAGCCAACGGTTATGGAGTATGTAAAGAGTTCCCGAGTGACATCAGTCTATCACCCGAGTTCATGTCCAACTTTGCCGAGCAATCAGTAGACCTGCTTTAGCTTCTTGGCCAGTAGTTCATCTTATGTAATTCGCCTATGCCCCATCGCTTGGTTAGGGGGCATTGCAGGATTTCTGTTTTCATTATTTATTGGAGGTTTTACCGATGAGAACATTTACGGTGATTCAACTAGAACCTAGCCGTTGGGTGAAAGAAGATCTGTTAATGGATTTAACAGGCATGTCCACCAATGAAATCAAAGACTATCGTCAGTTTCGTTGGATTGAAGGCGTTCATTTTAAAAAGTCGTCCGGTAAGAGTAGTGATGGTGGTAAAGGCTATAAGTATGACCGTGTTGCCATTGATGAGTTTTCAGCAAGAGAAAGGGTTGCATAATGAACACACCTGAAGGTGTAGAAATCCGCGGTAAGTCTATCCGCATTAGTTTTACTTACCGCGAGATGCGTTGTCGAGAGACCCTAAAAGGCTGGGAAGTCACCAAAGGTAATTTAAAAAAAGCTAGCCATCTACGCGCATCTATACTTTCTGAAATTTCATTAGGCACATTTGATTACTTATCTCGCTTTCCAACATCAAAGAAAGCGCAACTTTTTGCTACCCCAGAACAGCGTGGTAAGAACCTTACCGTTCGCGAGTTGTTTGATGACTATATTCAATTGAAGAAAACGACCATGGCCTCACAGTCACTCTATGTATTGAGTACTACCGCAAGAGCATGCTGCTTGTTTGTTGGTGAGGAACGTACTATCTCCACCATCACGATTATGGATGCGCTAAAGTGCCAAAAGTTAATGGTCGACTCCCCTACTCGCAATGGAAGACCACGAAGCGCAAAGACGATCAATAATATGATCAAACTAATGCGCAGATGTTTTGATTTAGCAGTGAAATCAAAATTTATCGATGACAACCCATTTCTGCACGTTGAGTTACTAAGTGGTGGCTCTGGTGAACCGGATCCACTAGAACTAGAAGAGTTCCACCAGCTAATAGAGTCAACGACAAACTTACAGCAGCGGAATATGTTCACCTTAGCCATTTACACGGGTATGCGAACTGGTGAGCTCTGTGCATTAGCATGGGAAGACGTCGATCTTGAGAAAGGTACGATCGAGGTTACTCGCAACGTCACGATTGAACGCAAATTCACAACGCCGAAGAATAAGAAGTCAGAGCGAACTATTCACTTACTTGAACCTGCTCTCCTCGCTCTTAAATCTCAAAGAGAGCTGACTATGTTTAGCCCGGTAAGAGATATTTTTGTGGAAGTAAAAGGCTCAAACACGTTTCGCCAGGAAAGCGTTCGATTCGTGTTTATTCCAGAACGTCGCAATGGCCAACCGCCAAGTGAAACCTATAAAACGACAACATACAATCGACTATGGTCACGCGCACTTAAACGAGCAGGTATTCGCCATCGCTGCTCATATCAATCTCGGCATACCTACGCTTGTTGGTTGATCACCAAAGGAGCAAACCTATCCTTTATCGCGGAACAGATGGGGCACAAGAGCACGATGATGTTGGAGCGTGTTTACGGCAGATTCATGAAGTCACACTCACATGAGCAGATCGAATACTTAAATGGGATGATGGCTTCAAGTAAATAAGGCCATTAGGATTATGTGTGCATTTCAATGTGCTGAACAGAATTATCCCTTATTTGGTAGACCTTTCACTCATACACATCCTGTTCATGGGCTTTCCCCCACTAAAATTTATCCGTTCTTCTAGTGGTGTTCGTTGTAAACCCCCGTGTTGTATTACGGGGGTAAATCCCACCAAACTATAAGGGATTGTGTTATCATTCATTTTAAATGATATTAGTTTCAATAAATTAAGATGATGACAAACGAAGAGAGTTCATTACAAAAAGCGCATGTCCAGAAACTCTTAAGTTCTCATAAAGCTGAGTATTATAGGAATTTGAGCATTGGGTTTCTGGTTGCAACTGCAGGATGGTTTTCACTCTTTCTTCAGAGTGCTGTGCAACACACCAAAAGTGATCTACCTTTTATTTACGCGATATGCCTCATTGGAGGTTGTATTGTATTAGGCTGGCTTTCTAGTGATTTTTATAGAGAATCGCAAAAATATGGTAAGATTCAGGCAGAGTATGAATCATTTATCATTTACTACAGTATGCATGCGGGAGGTACAAGATGATTGATATTTGGATTAAGCTTTTTGGCCTTTCATGTATTGTTGTGGCTACTTACGTATTTTATTTTAGAAAAAAAGAGTCCCGCTACAATGCGGCCCAACAAGAAAAAAACGTAATACTTAGTAACTTGCGTTCCGAACTTCACGAGAAGAATCATGTAAAGCAGGAAGATAAGATTAAAGATTTAGATACTATCCTAGATCTTGAGCGGAAAAATAAAGAAGCAATTGAGAAAAAGCTCGAAGAAGTGAGCAAACAGTTAGCTAAAGTTTACTCGAATAGCACAGTCACTGAAATGGAACATGTTTCAGGCTCATTTGCTGCCGCAATGGAGAACTTTGTAGCTAAACAGAAAAAAAATGAAACAATTAGTGACGAAGCCTTAATGTATCAAAACTTACTTGTGTTTAACAAACCAGAGGAAGATAACTCACTTCTTGAGTCGTACATTTATGATGTTAAAAATGACACACATATTGGCCCTGAAAATGCCAGTATTCAAACGTATATGCGTTCTCACATTCAATATTGTTTAACTAACATTCCAGATTCTATTCGTAACTTTTCTATTCGTTTCCACAGATAGTTTATACGATTTGTAGTTTGGTTATTATTAAAGGCTCCTTTCGGAGCCTTTTTTAAATCAAGTTCCTTAATCTGATTCGATGCTAAAATCTTCACACGCGCACTTTAATCCGTATAACCATAAATAATTCTGAATTGTCCCACCAGCGCCCCACTTTAGTTGGGGCATAATACCAACCAGTAAAAACAATCACTTATAGCTTGGGTGTATATACCACGCAAATCTATACTCACGTTATCGAGCGCGGGGCTGGTGGTGTGTTGAGTCCATTATCCAGCCTTTAGAAAAACAAAGCCACCTCGAAAGGTGGCTTTGTTTTATAACTCTTTATTGACGAACACCGAGTTTCACATTGCCTTTTGAATCAAACCAAAGTGCTTGCGAACGGCGACGTCCTATTAGTATCGGACCATCGTCATAAAAGAGAAAGTTCTTCCAGTGCTTTTTAAAAATAGACCATTTCGTTTCGATGACATTGTACTTCTCGTAGCAAAAGTAAACGGTCACATCGTCTTGCCAATCGATATGTGCCTCAACTTCCGCTGGCATGTCAGGATCATCCGACTCCCAGGCAGCCATCCAATCCACAGTTTCAGACCAATTCGCCTCATTCATTGGCCAGTCTTGGGAACTAAGTCTATCCATATCAGGGCTTTGAGCACTGATATTTTCTTTCCAAAATTGTGCTGAACGGGCTTGGCTCATCGGCTTAATAAAAGCCAAATCTTCTTCTGGCACAGGCATCGACTGATGCGTAAAAATCCATTTTCTTTGGTATTCATCCAAAGGCAAATAAGACATTCAGTCTCCTTTATTACGATTTCAGCCAACCTTTCTCTGTGGCTTCTTCAATCAACTCTTTCGCTTTGTCCCATAAGGTAACAGAGCCAAATTCAATTCGTTTATTAATGGTAAGTGCTTGTTCGCGTGAGACACCATGTTCCTTCCAACTCTGACCATTATTATGGTAGTTCAAGAGCATTGGAATTAACCGATCGAGTGCTTTTGCATACTTAGCATCATCGGTCTGCGCGGCTTCAAATTCATGCCAAAGCGCCAATAGCTCTTGCTCCTGATCGCTGGGTAACATACCAAACAAGCGCTCTGCAGCTCTAATTTCTTTTTCTGCTTGCTCTTGAGACGCAGCAGTATCATAAACAAAGGTATCGCCCGCGTCGATCTCTACTACGTCATGTATCAATAACATTTTCATCACTCGGCAAATATCAACAGGTGCATTCGCATGCTCTTCCATCAATATTGCCATCAGTGCGACATGCCAACTATGCTCACCACTATTTTCGAGGCGCCCTTCAGCACTTTTAACTCGAGTCCGGCGCAAAATGCTTTTGAGTTTATCGAGCTCGATTACAAGTGCTAACTGCTTTTCCAATCGTTCCATACTATCGCCCTTCTGGCTGCCAATTCGGATTAATAAGCGACGTTAGAACGTGGTCTTGCCACTCACCATTAATCAAAAGGTAATCTTTTGCATACCCTTCTCGGTTGAAACCTACATGCTCTAGCACAGCTTCACTGCGTTTATTGTGAGGCATGTAGCCAGCTTGAATACGATGCAGTTTCTGAACGTTAAACATGTAGTCGCAAGCCATGGTTAATCCACGACGCATATAACCATGCCCTTGCGCTTTTTCAGCGAGAGAATATCCGACGTTACAAGAATAAAAAGGAAAACGACTCAAACTACTAAAGGATATCGTACCTAGCATTTCACCCGAAGAGGCTCTGACTAAAAGGCAATAATACCCCAATCCCATTCGATGCAGCTCATTGAGCTTGATAAGCTTTTGCAACCAACCGTTCACTGAGAAAAAAGCCTCTTCACGTTTCGGTTCAAACGGTTTCAGGTATTCTCGGTTGGCTTGAAAATATTCGGCAATCATATCTGCGTCACCGATTTCAGCGGTACGAAGAAGCAAGTCACCGTCCAACTTATGAACGGCGATAGATGAGCTGTTATCTTCCATTACAAATGATTAATTCCGTCTTTTCGTTCAATTCGATTAATTCTTACGGATACCGTAATCACGCAGTTTATTAGCGATTGAGGTATGCGATACATTTAAGCGCTTAGCAAGCTTGCGGCTTGATGGGAATGACTGATACAAACGTTCCAGAACTTGAGATTCATAATCACGCATGATCTCATCCAATGAACCGTCGATGTTAAGCGTTGCACTACCAGCGCCGACTGACTGAGGCTGAGGTAAATTGAAGTGATCCGCGTTTAGTATACCACCATCCATTTCCGTGAGCGCTCGAAGAACCATGTTATCCAGCTGGCGCATGTTTCCTGGCCACTGATAATTTGCAAGGGCATCAACTAGACCATCATCAAACTCTGGCTTATCAATCCCAAGCTGTTGAGCATGTTTCGCGACGAACAACTCAAGCAATGGTGCAACGTCGTTTGAGCGCTTACGTAACGGAGGAATGCTGAGCGTAAGTACGTTGAGGCGATAATACAAATCTTCACGGAACATTCCTGCTTCAGAAAGCTCGGCAAGGTTATGTTTTGTTGAAGCGATGATACGAACATCGACATGCATCTCATCTTCTGCACCGACACGACGGAAATTACCATCCTGTAGAAAACGTAACAGCTTGATTTGAAGGTGCGAACTCATTTCACCGATTTCATCAAGAAATACCGTCCCGCCATTTGCTTGCTCAAAGATGCCTTTGTGGCCTTGTTCATGATTAAATGAACCCGGCGCATGACCAAAAAGTTCGGTTTCTGCTACATCGTCAGGCATCGAAGCACAACTCAAAACTAGGAATGGCTTGCTCGCACGGCTAGAACGACTGTGGCAAGCTTTAGCAAGCATTTCTTTACCGGTCCCCGTTTCGCCCTCAATCAACAATGGTTGGTCAAGCACAGACAGCTTCTTAGCTTGGTTCATTAGTGCTTTATGACGGTTCGATATACCAACAAAGTGCTCAAAACCCAGAGGATTATGCAGCGGTAGTGCTTCTTCAATTCTGGCAACTTGCTGACTAGAGCGAATCGTCATTAGAGTACTCGCTAGAGTCGAGTTTTGCGCTTCGTCTCGGATATAAACGGGCATCAACTCTAGAACATAGTCCAAGCCATCAATCACAAGGTTTTCCCGCGTTCGACCATTAACACCTTCAGACCAACGAGAGAAACGAACACTTGGTAACAAAGCACCGATTTGAGTACCAATCACTTCTTGCTTGTGAAGGCCAAGCAATGAAAGTGCAGACATGTTTGCCATGTCTACGGCACCTTTAAGATCAATGGCAAAAACCGGATCGGGCAAGTTATCAACTAACGAGAGCAGCTCCGTATTGTGGCGCTCCATCGGCATAAACTGGATTTTACGTACGTCTTTCACCCCCGGAATACGGCGGATTTCAGCCATCAGCTCACTAAACGTATCAAAATCAATATCCGGGCAATTCAAATAGATAATACCGCTAATATCGATTTCGATACCACGCAAGTCGATGCTTTTAGACGCTAAAATATCGAGCAGTTCTCGGGTCAAGCCGAGTCGATCTTCACATAAGACTTCAAGACGCACTTAAAATATCCCAATTCACAACTGTCAGGAAAAGTTGACAGTAGTTTCTATCATGCTTGGAATGGCGTCAAGCAATCCTATCCATCAAAGTTGATATTCGTTACGGTTTCATCGTAATTGATGCAACTTTCGCCGCCACTGCCTTGCGTATGGTGCCCAACTTAACCTGACGGTCAGGATACCAGGGTAGTGGACGCAATAAGGTCATCGCTTTCAAGCCCAAACGTGCCGTTAGAATACCAACACCGAGTCCCTGCCCTGCACGAGCAGAGACTTTGCCAGCAAGATCCATCGACATCAAATCCATACTGGCATCAATAGCAAGCTCACTGGCACCAGCCGCCGCCATATTGACAAATACCGCTCTTAGTAACTTGATGCGAGAGGCATAACCTAGCTCTACCCCATATACCTTGGAGAGGTTGTCGATCATTTTGAAATTTCGCCAAGCCACCAGCAACATATCAGCGGCAGCCAGAGGGCTCACGGCGACTAGGGCCGCACACTCGGTTGCGTGCTGTGATACGATTTTCGTTGCCAACTTGTCTTGTTGGCCCACCACCATCGAGTCATACATATCAAGGATTTCAGCGTCACTATGAGCAGGGTTAATACTGTTCTGCCAACGATCAAAGCCCGGATTCTCTGCCATCACACCACTTTGTTCTGCCACTGTTTCACAAAAGGCTTTCCCTTTCCCAACGCTCTCACTATTAACAAGTGCTTCTGCTTCTTCTTGAACACTAAAATGATTTCGTAGTTTTCGCAGTTTCCAAAGCTCTTTACCCATAGCTCCTAAACCAAGCGAAGCGATCGCAGCAATAAACCCCGTCCAGCTTAAGGCTAGCCAATCAGAAGCCTGAATTGCGGTTATAACCGAGTCCACCGCTTGCCAGCCAACCAAACCAGCAAAAGTTGCAAATGCGCCAGTCGCAAGCCATTTTCTGCCCGGTTTTGGACGAATGACATGCTCGAGTTGCAATTCCTGTTCGGTCTCCTGGTGCGCTTCTTTAACTTCAACAGGTACAAATGTTTCTTTTTCGCCGAATGTTTGCTGCGCCGTCAACTCCGGTTGATTCGATTGCAGCTCTTTTTCCATCGCCTTTTCAGAGAAAACTTGTTTTTGCTTCAACTCACTCATTTCAATTTATCTCCAATCAGGTAATCCAGTGCTTTGTCTAAGCGTATGTGCTTCACTGGCTCATCATTCGGTGAGGGCATTGGACGGAATGACGTAAAATCAAACCCGTTGTTTTGCCAATAAGCCGCATTTGGTAGCTTTTTCGGCACTTCTCCCGGAAACATCGTCATCGGCTCACCATCCAACGTCGTACCCTGTAACGCCGGAATCGTCTTATCTCCAGAAGAAATAAATCCTGTCGTGGTTGATTGGATAGAAGCGATACTCATGCAACTCATCTCGATATTCTCGTAGGCTGCGGTTTGCCACGCTGGATGCACCATTTGTTGTAGCAAAGACACCAAATTTGGGTGCTGATCGGGCGTGATATGATCCGCTTTTGTGGCAGCAAACAGCACTTTGTCGATTTTTGGTGAGAATAAACGGCGCAAAAAGCTACTACGACCATAACGGAAGCTATGCATGATCTGTTCTAGCGCTTGGCGCATGTCGTAAAACGCTTCATCACCAGCATTGAGAGGCTGCAAACAATCCACCAGTACAATCTGGCGATCGAAGGTCGCAAAATGATGCTTATAAAACGCTTTCACGACTTTCTGTTGGTATTCCTGAAAACGGGCTTCGAGCATCGCTAAGTTACTGCCCTTGGGCGCTTTGCTTTCCGAATCAGCACGACACGGAAAAAACTGTAGCACCGGCGCGCCTGCTAGCTCACCAGGTAATACAAAGCGGCCAGGCTGAACCCAATGAAGGCCAGCGTCTTTACAGGCATGAAGGTACTCGGTGTATGTGTGTGCAACTTTCTCAAGTAGTTTCTCATTCACTTCTGCATAGAGGTCCACTTTCTCTAGTTCAGAAAGCCAAGCTTTGGCTAAATCGCCACGCTGGCCTTTAAGTGCATCAAACTGAGTTTGCGACCACGTTGCAAAGTCCATGTCCAATAAAGGCAGGTCGAGCAACCACTCTCCTGGATAGTCGATAATATCAACATTTAAAATTGCGGTTTTACTCAACAGCTTTTTCGTGGTTTTATTTGGTTTGTACTTGAGCGCTAAGCGAATCTCACTCACATCACGTGTCGGTACTGGCCACTGAGGTGGAGTAGCATGAATTTGGCTCATCGCCTCATCGTAAGCAAAGCGTGGCACCATCATATTCGATTGAGGCTCACGTTTCGCTCCAATAAGGCGCTTATCTCTAGCCGCAGCCAAAAGAGGCAAATTGTCATGGGTTGCAGTATGAAGAAGCTGATTCACTAATGACGTGATGAATGCCGTCTTACCGGCACGAGAAAGTCCGGTGACAGCAATTCGAACATTAGAGTCCATACCTCTGTTGATAAAGTCATTAACTTCTTTCTTTATTCTCTTCATTACGCTTCTTTATCTTGCTCCGCTCTAAAACAACGTTATCAGCAACTTCGGGTATTAATCTATGAATACTGTTCTATCCCGAATTCTATGAGTTTAACTTTATATACCTTAATAAAAGATGAACAAAACATCCGGCTTAATGCTGTGTTAAAAAAGAAAAGCCCCTGAGTGGTTCAGAGGCTTACTTAATCTACAGCATTAGTAACTCTATATGCGCTGATTACTATGTTAAACAGGAACCCGCTTTCTTTAAGCCTAGTCGTCTTCGATTAACTTATAGATAACAAATAGAGCGATTTCCAAAATCAACCACAACACACATGTGATGGTCACGTACTTTTCATCAAAGATGCTGATACCGTGAAGAATCAAGTCATAGCCAACAAAGCCACCTATCACTACAGCAAGAATAATTTGTAGAATCTGAATAAAACGAGGCATGCCGTCTCCTAATTATTGTTCGCATAACGTTTGATTGCTATGCCTAAAGGTTTATATCCTTAATTATATAGACAAAAAGTGCAGGTTTCGCTGCACTTTTGTCAATTGTTTGCTAGGTAAATCAGCACCTTGTCACATTCTCTCTACTGAGACGCAGCAAGATTGCCCTTTGCCTTATGCTTCCATCTCTTGAATTTTCACTTTCCAAGTGTCTGGACCAATTTGGTGCGCGTTAACACCATTTGAGTCGACAGCCACTGTTACTGGCATATCTTCAACTTCAAATTCGTAAATCGCTTCCATACCTAAATCTTCAAATGCGACAACGCGAGCTTTCTTGATCGCTTTCGCCACCAAGTACGCAGCGCCACCGACAGCCATTAGGTAAACCGCTTTGTGGTTCTTGATAGATTCAACCGTTGCAGGGCCACGCTCAGCTTTACCGATCATGCCCATGATGCCGGTCTTTTCTAGCATCATGTCGGTGAATTTATCCATACGCGTAGATGTTGTTGGGCCAGCAGGACCAACGACTTCATCACCAACTGCATCAACAGGGCCTACGTAGTAAATGAACTTACCGTTTAGATCTACGCCTTCAGGCAGACCTTCGCCATTATCTAGCATGCCTTGAATACGTTTATGCGCAGCATCACGACCAGTCAGAATTTTACCTGATAGAAGAACCGTTTCGCCTGTCTTCCACTCTTGTACTTCTTCTTTAGTAATTGTATCTAAGTTTACGCGACGCGTATTTTCGCCCGCTTCCCAAGTGATGTCTGGCCAATCTTCTAGTTTAGGTGGTGTTAGCTCTGCTGGGCCGCTACCATCAAGCGTGAAGTGCACGTGACGAGTCGCCGCACAGTTCGGGATCAAACAAACAGGCTTAGAAGCCGCGTGCGTTGGCGCAGTTTTGATTTTAACGTCGACAACAGTCGTCAAACCGCCAAGACCTTGCGCACCGATACCAAGTTTGTTCACGCGATTGAAGATATCCAAACGAAGCTCTTCTTCTGCGTTTTGTGGGCCACGGTCAATAAGCTCTTGAATATCGATGTGTTCCATTAGAGATTCTTTTGCCAATACCGCTGCTTTTTCAGCCGTACCGCCGATACCAATGCCAAGCATGCCAGGAGGACACCAGCCCGCCCCCATTGTTGGTAGCGTTTTTTCTACCCACTCAGCAATATCGTCAGATGGGTTTAGCATCACCATCTTAGTTTTGTTTTCGCTACCGCCGCCCTTCGCAGCGATCTGAATTTCAACTTTATCGCCCGGAACCATGTTGATATGTACGACGGCAGGCGTGTTGTCTTTGGTATTAATACGTTTACCAGCAGGGTCCATAAGTACTGACGCACGCAACGGGTTATCAGGGTTCGTGTACGCTTGTCGAACACCTTCATCTACCATCTGCTGAACCGTCATGTCGGTCGAATCCCATTGCACGCCCATACCGATGTTGACGAAACACGTCACAATACCAGTATCCTGACAAATTGGACGGTGACCTTCTGCGGACATTCGGGAGTTAATTAAGATCTGAGCAATCGCGTCTTTAGCGGCTTGGCTCTCTTCGCGGTGATAGGCTTTTTCAAGAGCTTGAACAAAGTCTAGCGGGTGGTAGTAAGAAATATACTGTAGCGCATCAGCGACACTGCTGATGACATCCTGCTTGCGTATTACCGTCATTACATGCCTCGTTATAGTTATGCTTCCATTATTGGCTTGGCTTCAATCGTGTTTGTTGAGCTTATTGCTCTTTTGAGCTTCGTTTTTTATAAACAATTGTCGAACGGCTGATATCGACACACGAAATGCTGAAGTTGCCTACTTGTAAACCATCTCAAAACCCTATGAATAGAGGGAGTTTGGCTATACAGAGGAATATGATACTCTTGCTGCCCATGACATGCCATGCAGTGAACGATCTCTTTGTCACAAATTACACAAATGAACAACATGGACAATCAATTCATTGATTTTAAAGCGCTGGAATACGCACCAGAGTTTGCTCTTCACCTTTTTTCTCGCATTCAACACCTACCTTGGGCGATGTTGCTGCGTTCTGCATCAAAAACGCATATCGATAGCCGCTTCGATGTGTTGGTCGCCAACCCGATTGCAACGTTAGAAACCACTGCCGACAACACACAAGTTGAAACGCCATCGAATGCCTATTCAACTCAAGATGACCCATTCACGCTGCTTCATCAGTTGCAAGAACAGTGGCTTCCTCACGTAGAGTTAAATAAAGAATTGGATTTGCCTTTTGTCGGCGGTGCGCTCGGTTACTTCAGTTACGATTTAGGTCGCCGCGTAGAAACGATGCCAGAAGTGGCAGAAAAAGATCTCAACACGCCGGATATGGCGGTAGGTCTGTATGAATGGGCCGTTGTTGTTGACCACCAGCTAAAAAAAGCATGCTTAGTCGGTCAGAACATCGAGCAAGCTTGGCAATGGTTAAACGAGCAAAAAGCAGAACAAACCGTTGACTTCGCTTTGTCTGGTGATTGGCAGTCAAACATGACGAAAGAGAGCTACGCCACTCGCTTTGACAAGGTGCAAGAATACTTGTTGAGCGGTGACTGTTATCAGATCAATTTGGCGCAGCGCTTTAACGCACCGTATCAAGGCAGCGAGTGGCAAGCGTATCTGAAATTGGAGTCCGCCAACCAAGCGCCATTCTCAGCGTTTATCCGTATGCCTGAGTCTTCGATTTTGAGTATCTCTCCAGAGCGCTTTTTAGAGCTCAAAGATCGCGTCATTGAAACAAAACCAATCAAAGGTACTCGCCCACGCAGCGAAGATCCAAAGCAAGATAACGCTAATGCCCATGACTTGCAGACAGCGGAAAAAGATCAGGCAGAAAACCTGATGATTGTCGATTTGCTGCGTAATGATATTGGTCGAGTTGCATCACCGGGTAGCGTTCACGTTCCAAAGCTGTTCGATATTGAAAGCTTCCCTGCTGTGCATCATTTGGTGAGCACCATTCGTGCAAATTTGGATGAACAATACGCTCCTGCGGATTTGCTGCGAGCGTGTTTTCCAGGCGGTTCAATTACGGGAGCACCTAAAGTTCGCGCAATGCAGATCATTGAAGAACTTGAGCCGCATCGACGCAGCGCGTATTGCGGCAGTATTGGCTACATTTCACGCCATGGTCGTATGGACACCAGCATTACTATCCGAACTCTTGTAGCGGAAAAAAACAAACTTTACGCTTGGGCTGGCGGCGGCGTCGTGGCAGATAGCGATTGCGCCTCTGAGTATCAAGAAACGTTGGATAAGCTTTCAAAGATTTTGCCAGCGCTGCAATCGTAGATTTCAACCGCGGACAACGTCGCTTAATGCTAGTGACGAAAACAATCTAAAACGCCTCTAGAACGGATAATGCCGCTCGTTTAACAGCGAGTGGCATATTTCTGTATCTCATCACCCTGCACAACGACGAAGGAGCGTGATACAGGTTCTTCTATTCAAGCACTTTGTGGTCAAATTTGTTTCATTACCCGCTCATCGTGCTGCTACTAGATTCTTAGTCTCGCCAAGGCTCGCTAGAATGACCCAAAAAACATCGTTAAATGATCGGCATTATCCGGTGTGGTGCGTTTTTTTGTGTGTTTTATTTGCATGTACTTTAGCTTTTAGCCGTTGGCCAACAAACATACTTTTTAAGAGGCAGCGTTTACTGCTCAAGCCACTTACACATAATCTGTTCGATATCGGTTGCGGTGTACGGCTTAGTGAGGATGTCGTCCATGCCTGAATCAATGCACTTTTGACGCTCTTCGATGGTAGTGCCAGCGGTTAATGCAATAATAGGATGAGTAAAGCCACGCTCTCTCAGATACATCGTCGCCTCATAACCATCCATTTCAGGCATTCGGCAGTCCATGAATATCAGTTCGTAGTCTTTACTTTTCACCGCTTCTAATGCTTCTTTTCCGTTGGCTTTTAAATCAGGTGTAATGTCGAGTTTTTTCAGCATTTGAGTAACAATGACTTGATTCATTCTGATGTCATCAACCACTAATATTGAGCGTCCTGCTAAATCGCTTCGCTCTATGGTGACCAATTCCCCCTCTGCTGTGCCTTGTGCTTGCCCTTCCTCAAGAGGAATAGCAACTTTAAAAGTTGTCCCTTTGCGCTCTTCACTCTCAAAGCTAATTTGACCTTGCATCAAATCCACGAGGTTTTTACAAATCGCGAGACCTAAACCTGAGCCTTCAAAGCTGCGTTTCGCCGAGCGATCAACTTGGACAAATGGATCAAATAGTGACGGCTGTGCTTTTATTGGGATGCCAATACCAGTGTCTTCAACCTCAAAATAAGCCGTGCCGTTAAGCCATTCCACCCGTAACACGACACCACCCAAGTGAGTAAACTTAATCGCGTTTCCCACCAAGTTAACCAAAATTTGTGTAATGCGCTCTAAGTCACCGACTAAAAATTCTGGAATCCCCAGCTTTTTGTCGATAGAGAAATGGATGCGTTTTTCCGCAGCCTTAGCTGCAAATACACCCATGATGGCTTTTTCAAGCTCCTCCCAGGCAAAAACTTTATGTATGATTTCCATCATACCGGCATTCATCTTACTGAAATCAAGAAGATCATTAATGATAACTCTCAATAAGTCCCCTGATTGAATAAGATTACTCAAGTATTGACGCTGCTCTTCTTCTAATTGGGTTCGACTCAATAACTCCGCACTACCCAATACGCCATTGAGAGGAGTTCGCAGCTCATGGTTAATCATGGCGACAAACTCCTTCGTCGCTTTTTCTGATTCCTCAGCCCGCTTTCTCAGCTCGACCTCTCGCTCTAAACTTAAGTGTCGACCAATAACACCATGAACTAAGTCAGACACGAGCTCCATCTGTTTGGAAATAAAAGACTGATCGATTTGATCTTGCAACACGGAGAAAATCAACTCCCCAACCGTTTCCCCATCAATGATAACGGGCAAATGCAAATTCTCTCCCTGCCAATTAGGAGTGGTGAAAATCTCGTTGTTATGACGAAGCTGTAAGTGACCAAAGTGATGACGACGCAATGAGCTCAGCTTTGTAGCGTCAAGAAACAAGTAAGCCGCAGAAATGATCGAGTTAGAAGTGAGCTGCTCAATAAAGCTCGCTATCATTGCTTCATCGAACGTGCTCGATAAAAAAGTACGACCGAACTTAATCAACGTCGCATCAATTTGCTCTTCAAACTCAAACTTACGAAGATCCTTTTTAGATTTCAGCTCCAGCTTTTTCAATGCAACACTGAGTTGCTGGTTGGATTCATATAACTCTAAGCTTTTCTGTTCCAACAGCTGCTCAGCTGCTTTTCTTGATGCAACTTCTCGTTTGAGTTTCCTTTCTAATGAGGAACTTCCCGTCATATCGTTCTTATTGAGCCTCTAACCAAAAACGTACTTTGCTACCATCTTCTGACTGATTTTGATGTTTGATATGAACTACCTCACCAAAATGCGCAGCACAGCCTTTTATCAATCCTAAGCATACGTGAGACATACATCTTGCGCTGTGGTAGTCAAATACCAATTGGGATTGGTTTTCACTAATGAAATCAAATTGCGGAGGGTTAGCATCAGGATAGAGCTTCTTAACTTCGACATGAATAAAGTCTTCAACATGGCGAACAAATTGAAACGTCGTTTCACACTGTTGCAAACTGGCGTGACTAGGAATGGAGCGAAGTAAATTCAAAAAGACGCACTCTCCAAACACTTCTTGCAGTTGCTCGGGGGGAACACCAGATACTTTACTGAGATTCACGATCAACTTAACCAAGTCTTTGTGATCGTAACTACCAACAGCGGTGTAAACACCTTCATCGTTAGAAAGATCGAGAACTTGGTCTAACACATCAAGACCGAATTTCTCTTCTACTAACTCCATGAACTCGGTGAAAATAATCCCTTTCATTGGCCAATACTTGTCCTATAGTGACGTCCTAAAATAAAGAATGGTGTATAACCTTATAAGTTTCAAATTAATATGTTCAAGCAGAGTGAGACACACAACACAAAGAGGGAAAGTGCTGGCGAGTGCTTTAATGCGAATGTTTTATTTGGTAACCAGTAACGATAACGCCATACGCTTTGCCGTCTTTGAGTATAATAAATAATGGTTAGGCACGATAAATAAGGACTCAGTTTGGTTATCGACAAAACTCATTTACTACAGAACTTTCAATTTCGGCTTCCAACGGGCTACCACAAAGAGTCCCTTGCTCGACTGAAATGGATGAAAGAAAAGTCCCTGAGAGATGCGGCAGTCTTAATCGGTTTTGTGGAACGCGATGACGGGTTACAAGTCATTCTGACTAAGCGTGCAGCCCACTTACGCCATCATCCGGGACAAATCAGCTTTCCCGGTGGCAAATATGAGCAGGAAGATATTCAGCTCGTGAATACAGCTTTAAGGGAAACCAAAGAAGAAGTTGGGATAGAAGATGAGCATATTCATGTGTTTGGTCAACTGCCTACACTACCAACGATTAGTCAATTTAATGTGACACCTTTTTTGGCTTTTGTTTCTCCGGAATATAAAACGCATATTGACCCAAATGAAGTAGAGTCAGTTTTTGAGGTTCCTGCCAACCATATTCTGAACCCCAAAAAATTGTATAGCACCAAATTTGACCTAAAAAGAAGCAGTCATCGTGTATTTGCTATCCCATATAGACAGCATTTCATCTGGGGCATGACGGCACAAATTATCGAATCAATGCAAAAACATATTATTTCACATTAAACAGTTGTTGATATCGGTGCTTTTATAGGCGCGATCATTATGCGCATCAATATTAATAAAACGTTGCTTCATAAACATTCATTCACATTAGATTAATTTTCCATTTTCACCGCAAACGCTTGCGGTGAAATAAATTTATACAAACAGCCCTATTGATAAGTTTTTCTAATTTTACTCATTAGCAGAAATCACGAGTAGCACATCATTTTCGTGATAAAAAGCAGGTTTTTGACATATCATTCAATAAGCGTAAGCAATAAATGATTTAGATCTAATTTTCCTAGTGTAAAATCTTGCAAAATTACTCCCGACTTATTTCCTGTTCCCAAAATGAGTAACTAAAAAATGAATACAACTACTTCTGCGGTTTCTACCGCACAATCGTCTAGTAAGTTTTCTTACAAAGACTTTACCTGGTGTCTGTCCCTTTTTGGTACGGCAGTAGGTGCAGGTGTACTGTTCCTTCCTATTAAAGCAGGTGCAGGTGGCTTCTGGCCATTAGTAATCCTAGCCCTAATTGCAGCACCAATGACTTGGTTCGCACACAAATCTTTAGCTCGTTTCGTTCTTTCTGCGAAAAACCCTGAAGCGGACATCACCGACACAGTAGAAGAGCACTTTGGTAAGACTGGCGCAAACCTTATTACGTTCGCTTACTTCTTCGCTATCTACCCAATCGTACTTATCTACGGTGTTGGTATCACAAACACAGTTGACTCTTTCCTAGTTAACCAAATGGGCATGGAATCTATTCCTCGCTGGCTACTTTCTGGTGCACTTATTGCTGCAATGACAGCAGGCGTAGTATTCGGTAAAGAGCTTATGCTGAAAGCAACTTCAGCAATGGTTTACCCTCTCGTGTTCATCCTACTAGCATTGTCTGTATACCTAATTCCTGGTTGGAACACTTCAATGATGGAAGTGTCACCTGACTGGGGTGCAATGCCAGCTATCGTTTGGCTAGCAATCCCTGTTATTGTGTTCTCTTTCAACCACAGCCCAATCATTTCTCAGTTCTCTAAAGAGCAACGTCGTGTATACGGTGATGACGCAGTTAAGAAAACTGACGCTATCACCGGTGGCGCAGCAATGATGCTGATGGGCTTTGTTATGTTCTTCGTTTTCTCTGTTGTACTTTCTCTGTCTCCAGAGCAACTAGCAACAGCGCAAGAGCAAAACATCTCTGTTCTTTCTTACCTAGCAAACGTGCATGAATCTCCACTGATCTCTTACATGGGTCCATTGGTTGCTTTCGCAGCGATCACCTCTAGCTACTTTGGCCACTTCTTAGGCGCGCACGAAGGTCTAGTTGGTCTAGTGAAATCTCGTTCAAAATCACCAGTAAGCAAGATCGAGAAGATGTCTCTAATCTTCATTGTAATCACAACTTGGATCGTTGCTATCGTTAACCCAAGCATCCTAGGTATGATTGAAACAATGGGTGCACCGATGATTGCGGCAATCCTATTCTTGATGCCAATCTTCGCAATGCAAAAAGTTCCTGCGATGGCTAAGTACAAAACTTCAGCACCTGTGCAAATTTTCACAGCAATCTGTGGTCTTGCTGCAATTAGTTCTGTAATCTACGGCGCTCTTTAATCATCTCTGCCCAGTGCAGTATGATTAATCCAAAAATATAACGATAAAATTAAGCCTCCCAACTCCCCTTGGGAGGCTTTCTTCTGAGGTAATCGATATGATTAGTGTTTTTGATATCTATAAAATCGGTGTTGGACCTTCAAGCTCACACACTGTAGGCCCAATGAAAGCGGGTAAAGAGTTTATTGATGATCTTCGTGCAATGGGAAAACTGCGCGACATCACTAAAATCACCGTTGACGTTTATGGATCACTATCACTGACAGGGAAAGGTCACCACACAGATATTGCTATCATCATGGGTCTTGCAGGCAACACTCCTGAGAAAGTTGATATCGATTCTATCCCGGGCTTTATCGCTCGTGTAGAAGAAACTGAACGCCTTCCTGTTGGCATGCACTGTCACACAGTATCGTTCCCACGTGAAGGTGGAATGAACTTCCACAAAACAAACCTAGAGCTACACGAAAACGGCATGCAGATCCACGCTTGGATTGATGACGAAAAAGCGTACTCAAAAACTTACTACTCTATCGGCGGTGGTTTCATCGTTGATGAAGAAAATTTCGGTAAAGAAGCTGAGAACCCAGTAAAAGTACCTTACCCGTTTACAACGGCAGAGGAACTGGTTAACCAATGCCACGAAAGTGGATTGTCCATCAGCGCACTAACCATGAAGAATGAGCATGCGCTTCATTCAGATGAAGAAACTCGTACTTATTTCGCGAACATCTGGCGCACAATGCGCGAGTGTATGGATCGCGGTATGAATGAAGAAGGTATTTTGCCTGGTCCACTACGCGTGCCTCGTCGTGCAGCAGCACTTCGCCAGCAGCTACTTACTTCAGAAAAGACGACAAACGACCCAATGTCTGTTGTTGATTGGGTAAACATGTTTGCTTTCGCAGTAAACGAAGAGAACGCAGCAGGTGGCCGCGTTGTTACAGCACCAACTAACGGTGCGTGTGGCATCATCCCTGCGGTACTGGCTTACTACGATAAGTTCATCCAAACTGTGACTGAAAAAGATTACATCCGTTACTTTGCAGCTTCTGGCGCAATCGGAGGTCTTTACAAGCGTAACGCGTCTATCTCTGGTGCAGAGGTTGGCTGTCAGGGTGAAGTTGGCGTGGCATGTTCTATGGCAGCAGCAGGCCTTGCTGAGCTTATGGGTGGTAGCCCTGAGCAAGTATGTATGGCAGCAGAAATCGCGATGGAGCACAACTTAGGTCTAACGTGTGACCCAGTTGCAGGTCAGGTTCAGGTTCCATGTATTGAGCGTAACGGTATTGCGGCAGTAAAAGCAATCAACTCTACTCGCATGGCACTACGTCGCTCTTCAGCTCCAACTGTTTCTCTAGATAAGGTTATCGAAACCATGCTAGAAACAGGTAAAGACATGAACGCGAAATACCGCGAAACATCTCAAGGTGGTCTAGCAATCAAAGTGATTTGCTAACACGCCTTTCTGAATACCAATCAAAACCCGAGTTTATGCTCGGGTTTTTTTATACCTAAAAAACCCAGGAAAATGCGTTATCAGGACAAGTAAAAAAAACCTAAAACGTTGAATATATCCAAATATTATGGATATCTCAGTAAAAAATCACATCTCTTCCCTAGCTTTATTGATAACGTAGCCAAAAATTAAACTTGGAGCACATCAACACATGATTAGGTTTGAAATTGGAAACCAAATCTGCGTTTGCTTGTCCGAAAACGAAATATCTCTAGAGCTCAATCAGTCACTCCACCACTCCATTCCTGTCAACCCAAATGAGTACGCCATTCTGTCAACTATCGCCACATACGGCAGTTTAAATACGCCGATTAGTCAGCGGTTAATAGAAAGCAAAATCACTCAACAATACAAAATGACACTGCCTGAAAATGGCTTTAAAAACGCGGTGGCCGCTCTAAGAAAGAAATTTCGCAAGCTCACGGAAGAACATTTAACCACTAACAAAAACATTATCGAAAACATTCACCGGACCGGATACTTCATCCCTTTTACTATGCAAAACAACCATCAGAATGGCATCGAACATCAACAGAAGATCAATCAATACACAACCAATAGTCTTCGCAAAGCGCTTCGTATTTGCCTGCGTAATAAAAAGATCTATTCAGAAGCAATGTGGGTTGTGTTGATCACTGCGATCATTTTCTTTGCTATCTGTTACTACGCGATAAACAGCATCGTTAAACATAATTATCTGGATAACGCCTTCGAAATTGCAGAGAACCTTTCCCGCAGGAGTTGCTTTGCTAATGAAAGCGAACTGAAGTCACTATTTGACAATGTGAAGTTGGTGGAATCGAGCATGATGCTAGATCGTTTCAATATTCGATGCTTAGTCACTCCAGAAACCGTTGTCCCTGTCAGCAAAAAAGCCTTTGAAGAGTGGAGTAACAATAACAATTACACGACCCAATCATTTGACTTAAATAACGCAACTGTTTTGGTTCGTGTTAAAAACATTAACTTATCCGACAATGTTGAAAATCATATTTCACGTTTTTTTCTTTCCGGTATGAAGCTATCAACGAATACCGGAACGTCGTTAGAGATTGGTAACACCAATGAACGCTTTTTCAATTATCACGTAAAGAATAGTGGCTATAAAGAGGTGTATTACATCTCTGGACCGTTTCAAAGTATCATTCTACTGAGCTTACTTTTTCTCATTATACTGCGTCACCGCTCCCTACAAGCCTTTATGGCTTACTTGTGCGCAATTCGACAATTCAAAATAAAACTGGAACCGATTTATAACACTTCGGCACAAAAGATTGTGCACTACGAAGCCCTCTCCCGGTTTAAGGTAAAAAATACGCAACGGTTTATTGAAACACTGATCCGCAATGGATTGCTGCTAACTCATACCTTACTGGTGATTGATTCGATCTACACCAAACAAAAAGCGTTGCCCATCCCTATCAGCATTAACGTTTGTCCTTCTTTGCTGCGAGGGCGTAACTTTTCAATCCTATATAGAGAGCTATCTAATCGGGATTGCCGTTTGCTGACAATCGAAATCACAGAAAATGCATCGATGTACTATACCTCTGAGATTTATGGCAATGTCGCAAAACTAAAAGCTCTGGATTGTAAAATCAGTATTGATGACTTTGGCACCGGCAATAATAACGTGGCGCTTATCAGCAAGCTGAATCCGGACTACCTCAAAATCGACCGAGAATTTGTTATTGGCCTAAAATCTGATGATAAAAAGATAGAAACCTTGCGTCAGTTAATTGCTATGGGCAATACGTATCGCTGCACGGTCATTGTTGAAGGCGTAGAAACGGCAGACAGTGCTCACTTACTCACAACATTGGGCGCCTATATTCACCAAGGTTATTATTACCCTCTTCATTGCTAGCTTTTCTTCACTCGGTTAGTTACTTAAAATAGATTTAATACTCTATAAAAACTCGTGGTGGCATAACGGTATGCCGCCAATTTGTGATTGAGCGATGATTGCGATTAAACCCACCAAACTGAAAGATTTTTCAAGTTTGATGCAATTGGATGTGCAAGAAGAGCAAAAAGGATTTTTTACACCGTTTGAAATGGCTTATCAAAAACGTAGTAAGTCAGAGGCGTTCTTTACGATTTATTCTGATGACCTATTAGTAGGCTATCTTGTTATCGATAAAGGTTTCTCCCAACATGCGCCGTTTGCTAAACGATACGAACTGGAGCTTAAATACTTGATGATTGATCAACATTTCCAACGTCAAGGGGTTGGGAGTGAGGCATTGCGTAAACTCTTCCTTTATGCGTATACCATTAACCCTAAAAGCACCTCTCTTTGCGCCACTGTTCCACAAAGTCAGCAATACGCTATCAGTTTTTTTGATGCGTGCGGATTCATTAATACAGAGGAAACAACATTGGGTGATAATGAAAAAGAATGGATTCTACGACACCCATTAAGCTAGCTGGTGAAGCATAATCAAAATTGGGCCATTCAGATACAACAAAGGCAAGCTTCTCGCTTGCCTTTGTTTAATGCTCAATAGAAAGTGACTTATTCGCCTTTGTAAATACAACCCGCTGTGCACGTTTCTTTGATTTCGACTTTACTTAGCAGTGGTAAGCTTGGCTTAAGCTGCTGCCAAATCCATTTTGCTAACACTTCGCTAGTCGGGTTCTCTAACCCTTCAATGTCGTTTAGGTAGTAATGGTCTAAGCGATTGTAAATTGGTTTAAATGCAGCTTTGATCTCTGCAAAATCCACTACCCAACCTGTATGTGGATCAACTTCACCTTCTACATAAAGACGAACAAGGAAAGAGTGTCCGTGCAAACGACCACACTTGTGACCTTCTGGTACGTGTGGCAAATGGTGTGCTGCTTCGAACATAAACTCTTTGTATATTTCTGACAAATGGGATGACAACTTTATAAACCTCTGTTTTATATAGACTTTTACAGCAATAAAATAGTGTGTACATGAACTCATATACACGCCTATATACACACTGTATTTTTTCGTGCTCCCCGATATACACACAAATCGGCGTGATTTAAGAAAAGGATCGGGCAAACACGAAACGATAATGTGGTCATTATCGTCGGCTAAGAGGCAATGCGCAAGTGAGTTAAACTGATATACACAACATCCGGCCACCAGCTATACACACACCAAAAAGCACAAAAAAAGGGAGCACTTTCGCGTTCCCCTTTAATCAATAAATTAGAATCATATCTATCAGAGATAGTGGCCGGATTGCCACGCAAAGCATATCTGTTACGACTCTTCTTTATTGCTATTGTTGATAAACTTGGCTGCTTCAAGCAGCTTGGCCGCCTTCATCACTGTTCGCTGAATAAACTCCTTCGCAGCTTCATCCAAAGCTTCACATTCCATAAGCGTAGCGACCACTCTAAGGTCATTTGACGTATATTTCATTTTTTTCTCCTTAAAAGCCGAGTGGTTTACTGTCAAATAATTTACCAAAGAATTAGCAAGTTCTAAATAATGAAAAACAAAAATAGATTGGCTACCGACATAAGTGAAATTACTTAACGAAATATGCGTCTAATTTCGCGAATTTCATAACAAATCGGAAACGCGCATAAGCTACCAGACTACTGTTTATATATCCAGTTCTTTATAGCTATTTAGAGGTATTTTTTTATACATATTTGATAAAAAGCAAAAAGCCGCAATTTAGCGGCTTTTTATGGCATTTAGATGTTTCTTAGCGCTCTGAAACGGCATATTCTTCGAATTTCGGCTATTGCTGCGCTGGTGGAATCACCCTTGATTTTCTCATAGATACAGTCATCGGTTTGGGCTGCAATTTTGGCTTGAGCCTCTTCTATTTGACGCTCAATTTTGTCGCGATCAAGGTTAGTAACCAAATCACCATGAACACCCAACTCAACCTCATAGAACTTGCAAACCTTATACTTTTCGATTTGCTCTTTTAGCTCCACCTCACGCATTGCACTATTAAAGTCAAGTTCCGACTTACCAAAGCCATGCATTTCAGCAACTTTGGCTCTGCCATATTCAAGCGCTTCTTCATCCGACAAACCATTATCAACACCTTGCGCAACATTGATTTTAAAGTCACGCGAGTACAGTTTGCTCTCCATCAAACGTGCATAATGATAATCATACGGGTTTCGTTGTTCCGTTACCGTCGGGCAACGTGGTGGTTGCGCTGCGGTGGCGCACGACGCGCCACCAGCTAAACCCAAAATCATTGCTGTTAAAATGCTTTTACTAGCGATCATTTTAGATCTCTCCATACTTCTTTTCTAAGCACTCCATTAATGCTACCAACTCTGTTGCTCTTGCAGCAACTTCATATATTTTTGATTATAGTGCGCACCATTCTGTGATTTACTCGCCATTTTGAAATGTTGCTTCACCGAACGGCTTAAAACTTCGTTGGTGATCGGGTTTTGTCGGCCCCATTCCGAGCGGTTGAACTCACGGATATTGTTAAGCACGCTTTTACGTCCATCATTGTCCTTAGTGCGTACCGCCAGCCAGTAAGCATTCATTAAGCTTTGACGACGGCGAGTAACTTGACGTTCGTAGCCTTTCAATGCGCTGTTTGAGTCGTACTGCTGAACAAGTCGAGCCGGAGTAAAACCAAGCGCTTGTTGAGCATGTTCAAACAATGTCACATCATCAATGATAATTTCACCATTTCGGTTTGTGACAGTGCCACCTTCTGAAGCGTATCGCGCAGTTCTAAACACGTCCTTAATCCATTTTGGAGTCATGTATTCTACGCCGCGCAAATACTGGCCTTCTGTCATGTAGTCCAAACCACGCGCCCAAGATACAGCAATACCAAATGATGCACCTGCCGCCTGTTGAAGAATGTTTTCAGCAACACCAACGCTATCTTGTGCGTCTGATTCTTGTACCCAAAGGCGAAGCAAATCAATGTTGATTCGGCTTGAAACGCTAGGCATTGAACCGTAGTACAAGCCTTTCGCAATATCTTCACCGAACGTCTTAGCAAGTAGCGATTTTAGCTCTGTCTCTGCATCCCAAGGCTCATTGTCATCACCTGCCACTGCATAGGCCATATTAGCAATTGCCGCGATTGTAGCGACTGGTAGAGCGTTTAGACCGCCAATGGCAAACGTAACGGCAAATGTGCCAAGCAACTGCTTACGCGCTTCCTTTCTCACCTCTGGCGTTTCGCCCTTAATTGAATCAAAGAAACGGCTAAACAAGTAGTAAGTCATGTTTTGGCTGTACTGCTTGAACTGCAATGCTACCGCCGCAACGTCACCTTGCATGAATCGAGCGCGGTTACGGCTCGAATAGTCAAAGTGACTATCCCAAGTCGCTTTAGTTGCGTAATCAAGTGACTCTTGTTTGCTTAGTCCGTTCTTCTTCGCCATACGGTAAGCAGTGATAAAACAAACCTCACGGTTCATTACTTCGGCCCAATGGAAAGGCGCACCGATTAGTTGCTGTGCTTTCGCCCATTTACCCGTATAGTTTGACGACTCTTGCTCTGCCATACCTGTTAAGTCGGCCATTTGAGTTACGTCGATAGCACCAATTTTGATCGCGTGGCGTAACGCCTCTCTCTCTTCTTGGTTAAGTACGTCTCCCAAAATGCCGTTGGTCATGTCCATATCACCACGCAAGCCAGCTTTTGATTTTTTAGCAACGAACGTCTTAGCAAATAGGCCCGATAGACTTGCCATTTCCGCCGCTGTTTCCTTAAAACCAAAACGTGAGCCAATGTAAGGCAAAGCAATCTGCCAGTTTTGGGATAAGTTGATCATCGCTGACGCTGGTGAAATACCGATTTGCCAGAAGAACCCAAAACCAGTTAGCGCTTGCGCCCATTGTGCGCGTTGTGGGTTCATCATCCATTCGTGACGCTTAACCATTTCGTTATACAAGCGTGACGCCGAAACGTTATTGCTCTTATCCGTGGCAATCTTCAACTCTTCCATTAGATCGGTGAAGCGCTTCTCTGTTTCTAGTCGCGCTTGTTGGTTCGCTTGGCGAACACCCTGATCTGCTAGAACACGAGCCGCATCTTCTGAATAACCAGCCACACCTTTACGGTGAATGAATGATTTACGAATTGAACGATCAGGCATGGTTTGCAAATACATTTGGTAGATTTCATCAGTTAACTGATCTTTCACCTTGTCGTTAGTTTGCGCACCTGAGATCGCCTTAATAATATCGCTCACGAATGACGCGCTAGCACCATTTAGGCCGCGACTCTCTTGGATTTTTAGACCAAAGCGCACTTGTCCAACTTCTAAGTTCGCATTCTTATCATCCTGAACCTTGTAGCCAGCCGCCTGAAGCTTTTTAACGTCTTTCATCATGGCGTTTTCAGTCTCATACATTTGGAATACACGCTCACCGCTTGGGTCAACGGCATCGATCCAGTAGTTACCAAAACGCGCCAACGGAACATAGAAACCAAGGCGTGATTTTTCCATCATGTAACGATGGTAAGTGTTCTCACCTGCTCGTTTGTTACCAGCCATGGCAAGATCAGTAATGCGCTCTTCTAGCGCCTTATCCATTTCCTCGCGTTGGCTAATGTAGTGATCGCGCACATCGGTAAAGACTTTTTGAGCATCTGGCGAAAGCTGTAGGAACTTCTTGCGTAATGCCTTGTGTTTAAGTCTTAGTTTCGGCTCGTTCTTAATCTCACGCTCTAGCGCTTGGCGTTCTTGCCAAATTTCAGAACCGCGCTTAGTTTGCGAACCGCCGTACTCTTGGTAAAGCTTCGCTAGTGTTTTGAGTAGCGCTTTCTTCTCATCAGTTTGGTCAACATACTCTTTTGACGGGTCAACATCGGCCAACGTCGCATCGTGCAACAAACTAAAGGTAGCTTCGGCGTCTTGTGGCTTATCCTTACGGAACTTATTCAAGGCATCAGCTTGTTTGTGAACTTTCTCAATCAAGTCTGTTTTGCGTGTAGTAAACAAATCTTTGTTGTTTACATACGACTCAAGAATGTTGCCAACCTCACGGCTTACTCGTTTTCTACCTACTTCAGCCATTTGGCGTAGGTTTAACAACGCCCAACCACCATTTTTAAGCGCATCAAACTGCTTGCTAATAAATGGAACGTTGATCTTGCCAAGCATTTGCTTGTAGAAACTCTCATTCTTCGCTGCCAACGCATCAGCAATGCTCACAATTGGATCGCCTTGCTGCGCCAAATCCTCATCCATGCTTGAGATTGTTTGGCTAAAGCGCACAACGTTAGAAAGCGTGGTCATTCCGTTAGGTTTTCGAAGGTCGCTATCCACGTTGTTGATCATGTTGCGCACTTCTGAAAGCGTGATTTTCTCTGCACTCAAAATGCCAGAACGACGCAATGCACCAAGCACCCAAGACAACACTTTGTCTAAGATTCGTTGAGAAACGCTAGACTCTGTTTCTGCAATCTTAGCGATCACCTCTTCCGCTTTTACGTCTTCCGGTGCGGTTCGATATGATTTATCAACCTCGGCAAAGATGCCTTTCAAAGAGTTAACGTTTCGTAGGCTGTTGACCTTCTTGGTTAACTGCGCTTGTTGAGCAACGTCTAGGTTTGCGTATAGGCCATTGTGAGCAATAAACTCATGGCGCAAAGTGCGGCGAACGTCAGCAACGTTTTCCAAGTTTTCTGCCACCAGCACAACACGGTTATCACCGGACAACCATGCGCCTTTAACAATCGCATTGGATTCAGTTTCAACCAGTTCATGCAGATCGGCCATAGTTGGCACAACCATTACATTCGCACCTTTCAAACCGTCGTATTGGTTAATCCAATCTTGAGCGGCTTGAGTAACCTTTTCAGGCGATAGGCTGGTGGAAGGCTTTTTGTTGACTTCGCTGGCCTTGCTGAAACGAATATCGTCGTACTGATCGTTCGCTGGTTTTTCAATGACAATAATCTTTGTTGCTACGTTAGTAGGGTTCAAGCTGTTCTTGAATGCGCCAGCGTCTAGGTTGATCTCTTCTGCACCAACTTCATCTAGGTGACGACGGAAGTTTTTATTTGTTGTGTTGCCACGATTACCAGCCATTGAGCTAGTGATAGCAACCAACTTACCGCCATCTTTTAGCATCGTTAGCGCATGGTTGATGTGGTGAATATCTGCATCGTTACTAAATGGAGGATTCATAACAATGCGGTCATAGATTTCACCAGCGTTATATTCCAAGAAATCACCAGCAACAACGTTGTGCCCCTTCTCTTCAAGTAATTCGCTTAGAGTGAAAGCAAGTTCACCAACATCAAGATCTACGCCATTTAGAGCTGCAATTTGATCGGCAATGTGACCCATACCAGCACTTGGCTCTAGCACTTTCATACCTGGTTTAATATCGGCTAAATCAATGAGCTTTTTCACTTCTGCTTCAGGAGTTGGGAAGAAGTCATTAAACGCATTACGGTTACCGCGTACAGTTTCCTCAATCTTCTCTGTGAGTTTTTGTAAGCGTGTTTTTTCTTTCTGCGTTGACATTTTTCCGTTGTTCGCTTGCTCATATTCACGCAAGGCTTGGCGCAACGTGATATCGCCTTTAATACCCATGCGAATTAAGCGATCTTGCGACTTGAATAACTCGTTGATGTGCTCGACACGGTAAACAGTGTTTGATTTGCTACGCGCTAGCTGGCGCAATTTAGGAATAACTTTATCCCAACGCGCACCATTCAAGTTAACGCTCTCGTGCTCCTTCAAGCCTTTAATGTTTGCTCGAATAGATTTAGCCGTCATCTTGTAACCGTCTAGGTTTTCGATTTCTCGCGCAATGTATTCAAGTGACGCTGGCGTACTCTTCGGCGCTGGAAAACGAACGTAACGAGCAACCTGATTAAACTTAGTTTCTGGTTTTAAATGCCAGTTGCCTTGCTGATCTCGATACGCTAGTTTTTCTCGAACATCTTCAGGCATATCCCATTTAACACGGTTCATAACGCTTGTTAGTTCTTCAAGCTGGCTGATATCAGTCAAGTTGCCTAGCAGTAGGAACTCGCCAGATTCAACGCCATCGGCAATCTTACGCAAGATATTAGCTTGCGCCTCTTGCTTATCTGCTCGTGCCGCTGCGCTTGCTGCCATGGCTGCGCGACGAGAAGTATTAGTCAAACGCTGTGCGTTGTTTGACTCATCAGCTTTCGCCTGTAGTGATGCCGCTTTTTCGCGTAGAGCTTCAACTTGCTTCTCTTTTTTCGACTTCGTTTTCTCTTGATCGCGTTGTTTAACTCGTTCGCTTTGATCAACGTTCAAGCCGCCCATTACAGATAGGAAATCATCACGCGCTTGTTCAGATTTAAAGTCAAAACGAGCTGGCAAGTTTTTAGGTTTGTAAGCTCGTGCGTACCAACCGCCTAGCTGTTTCGCCTTGGCTCTCATATCGTTGAAAGTATCGCTATCAACTTCGCTAAACGCAGCGCCATAGCGTTGTTCACCTTTAGCTTCGTTGAGAACATCGACCTTGCTCAACTCGATAGTCCCGTCAGTTTCAACGGCCTTAACTTCAGCTTTTCGCTCTAGTTCGCGCTTTTCTTGCTCTGCTAGTTTGCTTAACTGATTTTCAGTGTATAGACGGTCAAACTCGGCTAGCTGCTGGTCATTGAAAGCATCAATAGTGCCGCCGTTAGCTCGTGCGTAGGCTTGGAAATCATCAAGTGTTTGAGGATTATCAAGAGCCTTTTTCTTGCGCTCGGCTTCCTGCTCACGCTCGATTGCTTGTTGTTTTCGTTTCTCAGCAAGCTTGTTGTAGTCAGCATCACTCATTTCAGAAAGAATGTTGCGCATAGCTGAAGGTGATTTAACTACAAACATTCCACCATCAGACTGAATAGCAGCAAACTGGTTGCCGATATCTTTAACCGCTCGCTTAACTAGATCGTCTTTACGCAAGCTTGTATCAATCCATTGGCCCATTTGAGCAAAGAAATTGCCGATAGCTGGCTTCGTGAATTGGCTAAATTCTTCCTCTAAAGCCGGAACATCATCAATGTAGTTATCGATCAGCTCAATAGCCTCTTCCTTGGTGTACTCGCCACTTTGAAGCGCGTTGATAGCTTTTAGATATTCACGCGCTCCACTTGGGCGAGAACGGCCTTTTTTAGCTTTAGACGCATCAGTTTCGTTGCTGGTGGCCTTGCTAGATTTTAGTTTGCTTCCTTTTGGTGGCGTTGGCTCTGGCTTCTCGTCACTCAGATAGCTTTTTGCCAAGTCGATTGCTTTTTGGCGATCTGATTGATATTGGCTAGTGATCCAATTGCTGAATGAATACAAGTCGTGCGTATCCGCGCCAGCTTCTTCCATTGCTTTAGATACTGCTTTCCAAGCTGGTTCTAACTCGTAGCTCTTGACGCGATAAGTTGGGTTTTCTGCGTACTTATCTGATACAGCTTGAAGAGTATCAATGAGCGAAGGCTCTTGCTTATCTGCTTTTGTATTGGTTTTGCGCTCTTCTAATTTGGCAATATCACCTTCTAGTCTATTGATTAGTAGGCGCATGGCTTCGCCGTTCTCACCATTAGCAATACGAGCTTTGTAGTGAGCGATCTCAGCTTGTTTGTAGTTGATTAGCGCATCCAGCTCTTCAACGGTTGGATTAGACAAATCTTTAAATGGAGGAACCTTGGCCGGAATCTCTGGAATTTCCACATCGGAATCCGCATCTTCACCAAAATCTAGGTTCAAATCTTCCCAAGAGTTGGCGTCTAGGTGGCCTTGGTTTTCGTTGATAAACTTATCCCAAACCGCTTCGTTACCGCCTTTCGCTCGGTACTCTTTCCAGACTTCACCAAGCTCGTTGTAAGCATCTTGTTCGGCTTTTTCTGCTGTTCTTAGTCGGCTTTGTGCTGCTTTAACTCGTGGATGTGCCATATCAACACCACTACGATCCGTAGAATGTTGCATTTCAACTTCATCTAAGTTCTCTTGAGCTGCTTCAACTTTCTTTTGAGCTGTCGAGATTTTAGAGAGTTTGCCCTTAGCTTTACGGCTGATTGTGGCCGGAATCGCTTTTAATTGTGTAGGTTTGTTCTCAGCTTTTTTCGCCGTAGAGTCGCGCTCTGACTTCACTCGTTCAGATAAGTGGCGATCAGCATAATCACGCAGATACTTATCAAACTCTTTATGCTGTGAAGAAGTTAGATCGGCACCCTTTTTAATTCCGTTTTCGTCTCGGAACTCCGCAATACGATGAGTGATCCAAGACATATAGCCAGCATTGCTATTGATAGCTTCAAGCTCTTCCGCTTCCAAAGTATCTAAGTACGCTTGATAACGTGGGTTATCTGCCTTACCTGTTTTTGCTTTAGCAAAGCGTTCTTTTGCAATTGTCTGATTTACGTCTTTAGCTTTCTCTGGAGTGGTAATGCCTCGACGCTCAGACTCAAGCTCTGAACGTAACCATTTAAGATCCTCAGTAGTGCCTTTGCCGTCTTTGATTTTGTTTAGACGACCTAAACGAGCGGTAGCGCGTTGGCGAGAAAGGTCACTGTCACTTGCTTGGTATGCCTTCTTAGCGTCGGAAATCTCGCGATCCAAACCTTCCAGCTCTTCATCACTAAGTAGTGCGTCATATTTTGATAAGCGAGTTTTCAGAACGTCACCAAAGCGGAGCAAATCACCTAGCTTGCCAGTAAAGTAAATCTTGCCTGCTGAATTGATATATTCCGCAGCATCTTGCAAAACATTCATTTGTTCAGGCGTAGGCATTTGACCGCGATCAAGGCGTTGCTCAACACTAGGCCAAATATCAACGGCTTTCGCTGTCTTTTCGCGTTCTTCGACTAAAAGTGATTGGTCAACAACACCTTTGCTTTGGGCTTTTTCTGCTTCGCTCTGAAGGTAAGATTCATTGCTTTTTACAATAAGGCTTACATATTTATCCGCTGCTTGATTAGCTTTTCCAATAGCATCCATCAAGCGCATATCGCTACCTTTGCCATAGTCAAAAGTAGTAACCGGTTCCTCTTGTTCCGCTAGTCGGATTTGTACCTGTTTAAGCTCTTTATCTTGAGTGACGTAAACCGATCTCTCGCCAATAGTTGCGTTCCACTTTTCGACTTTAGGCGTCAACGTTGTGGTATTACCGCTGCGCTTAACGTCCACTCCATCAATACCTTGACCTATTTTAAGGGTAGGTTTCTTGGCTTTTTTGCTATCAGCTTGAGCGTTTACTTCTTTGTCCAACCAGTTCAGATCATCTTTTGTACCCTTGCCTTCCAAGATGTTCTTGATGCGTTGTTCACGGTTAACTTTCTGACGGCCTTTGATTGCGATTTCAGCTTGAGCTTTACCAAGTTGACGGCCAAGCTCTGAACGTTTTGCAGCTTCACCAGATTGGTAAACATACTCGTCGCCAGTCTGTGGCAACTCTTCACTGTATGACTCAACCTCTTGAGACTCGTGCTTATCAAATTTCTTTTGAATACGAGCATTGCGATTAGGTTGGCGCTGTTCGACCTCTTGGATTGATGCGGAAATAGGCTCTTGAGCAACTATATAAGGCGCACGATAACGCTCCTGCTCTGTTTCTACAGGATTTAGGTCATATTCATTCGCTAGCTTGGTGAATCGCTCATCACGATTAACGTCTTTAGGATTAACGTCAGACCATCGATCAAACTCAACTTGTGGCGCGTCATAAACTCGTTGATTCTCGATACCCGTTGCTAACGGAGTAACGTCACGCTCACCGTTTGGTTGATGTCCACCAGCAAACGAGTTGGTTTGAGCTTGTTGTCTTATACCTTGAAGAACACGCGCCTGATTACGTTGAAACTCTGGCGTTTCCTCAACGTTTGGTTGATAGCCATTGGTTCGAATGCCGCGATTCTCAAGTTGCTGTTGAGCATTGCGCTCTTGAGCTTGCTGATCACGCAGAAAACTCTCTTCATCAGTTGGGCGTAACTGATCGACTTGTTTTAGCTCTTCGGAGTTAATGACACGCTGCAAAGCGCTGATCGCTTGCTCTTGGCTCATGCTTCCGTCACGACGCGCTTTTGCAATCTGAAGCACTGCTGCTGGCGAGATTTCCATGGCGCGTTGCAAGCCTTGTTTAAAGTTTTCGTCTTGCGCTGCAATTTCATCGACAAAACCAAGCTCACCACGTTGAATTGATTGGCTCAATTCAAACTTATCTCGTTGAGCATCTTGAGAATGGTATAGCTCTGAATCTGCCATTACTTCGCCAGTTTCAGGATCAAACATTTCTGCTTGAGCAACTTCATTATCAACTGGTGATTTTTGTTTCTGTCCAATAGCACTCAAGAACTCATTGTAAATTGAATTCATTGAACGCTGCGCCGCTTGACGTTCTTCAATGGATAGATCTGTATTAAGAGTTGCCAAGTAACGGCTCATGTCTTGACGCAATTGCTTCGCGTAATCATTGCCTCGGTCTTGTTTTTCCCAAGTTTTGATTGCGCTGACAGCTTGCTGGCCGTCACGGATTAGATCGGCATGATTGTCTGAAGAGAACAGATTAACAGGCGCTTGCTCTTGCTGTTTTGCAGCTTCAGAAATTGGTTGTTGTGGTTGCGCTTGCTGTGGCTGTACTGGTTCCGGCTGTTGTGGCTCAACACTTTGTTGTGCTTCCGCTTGATCTTCCGTTGCGTGACGCTCTGCTGCTGGTGGCACTTTACCCATTGCAGCACCTAACGCTTGATGTGCTAAAGCCGTAGATTCGTTAGCATCAAAGCCCATAGAAAGAGCGCGGTTCTCAATCTTCGGTCTTAGAAGAGCCTCAATCTCTTGATCTGTTTTACCAACCGAGCGCAATTGCGAAATCACTTCTGGATTGATCGCTTGTTCAATCTTGGTTTCAAAGTTACGACGACGGTAACGACTAGCCACACCACTAGGCGCACCAAAACCACCACCGATCAAACCACCGACTAAACCAGACTCAAGCGCAGCCGCGCCAACGCCTTCGGAGTTGTCGCCTTCAACGTCCATCTTTTCGTTGGTATGAACGTTAGAGCGGTATTGTTCAACGCCACCTTGTACGGCCTCAGTGCCACCTTCAGCAAGTACACCTTTACCAATAGCACCTTTGATTGTTTTGCCTAAACTACCTTTTAGCAGTTTAACCATTGCCTGATCACCTACCGTTTCACCGATCAGGTTGACCATGCCTAGAGTAAGGTCGGTTTTAATCGAATCTCCAACCTCTTGGGCCAATCGAGTACGAGCGTTGTTTAGCGCCTCTTCATCAGAGATATTCTTATCCGCTTCTTCGGCCACATAACGCTTGAACTGTGGAGAATCCATTAATTCGTGATAAGGAATGTTCTCTATTTCTCGTTGAACATTTAAGGCTTGACCACCGTTACCAGCCGCCAAGTTTAGAAGTGCGTTAGTACCAACGTTGGCACCTTGGGACACCGCAGCGCTTCGACCAGCCATTGACGCAGCTTTACCTGCTGCACCTGCTGGCAACATGGTTACAGCCATGCCACCAAGCACATTAGACGCTGTGCCTAACCATGTACGCCAATCTTTAGCACCTTCGCCAAAGCTCATATCATCATTGATGATATCTTTCGCCATGGCTTCGCGCATTTCAGGCGATAAAGTTTCGTATTGCTCATTAGCCCAATTCTCTAATGAGCTTGCTGCCTTTTCTGCACCAACGAAATTCGCAGCACCAGCCAAAGTTTGCAAAGCGCCTTGTTGAGCCATATCAACAACGTCACCAAACGTTGATGTGTTTTGATTGCGTTCCCTTTCCTCAACTAGACGCATCGCCTCTCTGAAATCCATCGGTATCCCCTCTTATTCTGCATAGGAAATAGACAGGGGAAGTATAACCCCAACCGCACCGATTGGGGATTTTTGTTTACGTTCGATGAATTAACGATTAGCCAAACCTAATGCCATGTAGCGTGCGGCTGGTGGCGCATTTTTACGCTGCTCTTCTACTCGTTGAGCCTGAGTTTTTAAGTTATCTCTGGCGTTACTTGTTAGCTTATCGGCTGCGCTATAAAAGCCACTATAGTTAAGCCAATCCATTGCCTGTTGTTGCTCTTCAGGACTCAAGTTCGCTGCCTTAATTGCTGCAAGCTTTTCTTGATAAGTTCCATCAGAGTTTAGGATTTCCTCTCGTAAAGCCTCTAACTCGCCTTGATTTGACGGTTCACCTTCTGTCTGTCCGGCGGCCTTCTTCTCGCCATTGGTGAACTCTTGAGACTCGCTTATCAGCGTTTCATTAGATGGCTTTTTCTTGATGATATCTTTACTTTTAATCATCTCTTGAATAGCCTTATTTACCTGATCAGGCGTCGCGGCTGGGTTTTCCATTAGATAAGACTGAAGTTGCGCTTTGCTGCCCGCTTGGAACTCATAATCAGGATATGACTCAACAAACGCTTGCGCTCGTTTTCTTGCCATACTTTGCGCTTGTTCCTTGGTTAAGTATTGAGGATCATAACCTGTTAGTGGCAAATACATCATCGTATGACGCTCTAGTGCCTTCTCCCTTTCTCGATTCAAGCGATCAATTTCAGCCTGATAATCTTGTTCCTTATCGAACATATTGCGGTCAAGTTTGACAATCTGTTCGTCATACTTACTATTAATTCCGTTTTGTTCAGATAGTTGTTGCTTCGCCAATTGAGCCATTGAAGAAGATGAACCACTAGAGCCAGATCGACTAGAACGGCCTGAGCGACCACCATATACAACATTGCCATTTTCATCGAAGTTCAGAGATCGACCTGTTTGAAGTTGACGCCAGTTGTTCAACTCTTCACGGTTCAAATGCTGACGAGTATCAATCATGGTTTTCATTCGGTTACTAAACTCCGACAATGGCACAACTAAGATATTGTCATCTGGTTTGCTTGTTCGGTTTTGAGTAACCGGAACTGTGACAGTTTTGCCATTATCAAGAGTTAGATCTTGCTCAATAACTGCCCCACCGCCTTGAGTGATTCGAACTGCCGAAACTTTTCTCTCAACTATTTGATGTTGCTTACCATCCTTATCCGTGTAGATCGTAGGTAAACCTTTTGCCTTGGTGATTTCAGGCATTAATGTTTCCACTGCATTGATCAACATTGGGTCATTTTCTGCTGGCATTTCACCTTGTGCCATTTTGTTGAACAAAGTCGCCGCCTCACCTAAAGCCTTGCCAGCATCACTACCAAGAATGTTGTTCACATCAAATTGAGGGTTTTTAGCTACATAATCTGCAAACTCCGGCGTCTCCATTAAGGAAAAATCGCCGCTGGCAATCGCCTTATCAATCGCTGGAAGGAAGATTGTTTGAAAACCTTCTTGGCGTTCCATAAGTGTTTTCTTATGGTTATATTCTTCCTGTTGCTGCTTAAATGTAAGCTCTGCTTTCGCCCACTGCTTTTCTTGTTGTCTTCGGCTTTTGGCTTGCCAATCTAAATCATCTTTACGCTGTAACTTTTGTTGTTCTCGATCTTCAAGCCCTTGCTGCCAACGAATATCTTCTCGCTGTTGCAAGATTTTCTTTCGTTCTCGGTCTTCGTTGTGTTCTTGTCTCCACAACTCACGATCTTGCTGGCGGTTGTGTAGGTCAATTAATCCTGCACCAACTCGAACGCCTTCATTAAAACTACCAATAACGTTTGCCATGAAAAAAACCTCTAAAAAAACGACGCAGCTAGACCACCAAGAACGGCACCAATTGCACCACCAGCAACAGTACCCACTACAGGCACAACACTACCAATTGTTGCACCTAGAGTTGCACCGGTGCCGATACCTGACGCAATACCTTGCTTGTATTGTTGTTTAAGCTGCTCGTTCACTTGTTTGCGCTGTTGCTCTTGGTTAGATAGATTTCTGTAAGTATCAAGCGAACTTCTCGCGTTGTTTCGACCAATATCAATTAGACCGTATCCCATATTAACCCCCTACACTCCACCAACTGAGTTAATTAAGTTTCTGCTTCCTGACGAAACACCCGTCATCAATCCGACTTGTAAATCGTTTATGGCTTGGCGAGTGTTGTTATTAGTTGAAGCTAGGGCAAGCGCGTTATTCATTTCCAAGTTTCGTTTTTGCTGATCAGTTCGAAGATCACCTAAACCATACTTTCTAGTTGCATTTGCAGCATTGATATTGGCTTGTTCTAAGTTCTTCGTGGCATTTGCGTTATTTCTATCTAACTGCTTATTTAACAAATTATCGGTCATAGCAAGATCGATAAGTTGATTCTCATATTGTTGGAAGCGCTTTAGATAATCTTCGTACTGCTTTCTCGTAAGATTCGCGTATATGTATTCAGGATTACCATAAGCGTTAACCATCATGTTTGAAAGATTATCGCTTTTAACACTGGCGGTTGGAGAGGTTGTGGCTGGCGCGGCTGAACGGCCAGTATTTGGATTGTAATAACCTAATTCACCCTCTTGAGGCATGATTATTTTCTCCTAACGTTTAACTTAAACCGTATGAACTAGCGCCGCCCATTGGCGCAAAGCCATCGTCTGATTTCATACTTTTGTAAGTATCTGGTTTGAAGTAATTACTTAATCCCTGTCCAGCGCTTGATAGCATCTCTTTGCCTGTATCGGTGCCAGTAAGTAAAGAGGCACCAGCGCCAGCAACCGCCGCCGGAATAGATACGGCGTTAGCTTCATCAATTGCAGCTTGGTTGGCCTTGCGCGCTGACGCCGCCGCAATATCGTTAAGCCCTGCCGTAGCTTGAGTCGCCTGACCTCGCCCCATTGCAACTACGTTTTGAAGATTGCCAGTAAAACGCTCGGTTACGTTGTGTTGGCCTTGCGCAGTAGTTTGTACCTCGTTGGCATTGGAGCCTGAGATTATGTCGTTTGAAGCGCTAGACGCCTTACCTGAACTTGGATTAAAGCCAGATGCCGACAATTGTTTTTGAGTCTGATTGACAGCCGAACTCGTTGCACTATTCGACGTTGTATTGGCCGCTCCTGCTATTTTCTCGTAGTTTGCCTCGTCCCCCATTTTTTCGGTGATACGCATATATTCGTTTTCAATTGGAACAAACACCTCTTGATATCTATTCCACTCTTTAGCCGCCACCTCTGCTGCTGCAATCTGATCGGCAGTTGGTTTTGCTTTTTCTGGCCCTTTACCCATTGTTTACCAGCCTTTTCTCAAACCTGATTAAACCTTGCTCATTGTACCCTACTTTTTTAAATCCGTGAGCGCGCCAAAGCCTGTACACACCTGCTCTTCGAGCCAATGAAACAATCTTTTCTGCTCCCACATCTTTAGCAAGTTGATAGTACGCATTGATGTAATCTGATATGCCATGTCCGTTATCAGACCATCCAAAAACCACATACATAACTATCTCGTTATCTTCGTGCGTCACCTCCAAAACTGCGCCACAACGTTCACCAACAAACAAGTGTGCATCACCACTATCCAACTTACTGATCACCTCTTTCGGCAAATCCGGCAAATCATCACGACCAGCCACGTAAACAAGCTTTCTCACAAGCATGTAGATATAATTGTTGTGATCAACTTTAGCGAACCGCACTTTTTACCCCTGAACGATCTAGAGCACCTTAACAAAATGGCGCAATTCCAAAAGCACTAAACCTAAGCTTTGTAGGTGAGCACTAATCCAGATGAGTTCCACACATGCCAAGAATTGTTTTCGTGGTTTCTTGCGCGCAAACTAACCTTATAAGCCTTACCAGCCGGAAGACTATGCCGCCAGATCGGTGAGTTTTGAGCGCTCATACCACCAACATCTTGACTATGAACAACCTCATCATTAATTAAAAAATCAAACCATGCACCGAACGTAGTCACATACACACTCCCCCAAACAACCTCACGATCCCAAGTAGCCATTGGAATATTTACTGAGTAGAGCGTCTGAATTAGTCCTGTAGTACTTTCTGTCTTCATAACCGTGTACGGATAAGGTTTTATTACATCACCAACGATCTGATTAACATTGAGACGACCTTGAATATCGCAAGAATCAGTAATCGTAACGTTCCTTAGCACACCAGAAGTCGCGGTAATTTTCCCCGAAACATCAGCATCAACCATTTTTGCCACACCAGCCGCGCTCACATAGAACTTGCTGTTCGGGTCATTAATCGTTGACGCTCGTAACGTTACGTTTGCGATCACTGTATTTGCTTGCACGCTTGTTGCCACTACATCGCCAGCAACCAGATCTCTAATGTCTGCAACCTTGATTGATGCAGTGTCGATTGCGAGTACATATTTTGGCGGAGCTGTACCAACTTGACCGCCGTTAACCCAATCCTGATAGGCTGGGTTTTTGATAGTGCCAAAAACCGGAACGATGCTGTTGCTACCTGTACCACCAGTATTCTTGTCGTAAGCGACTTTAAACCCTGCGTTCTTAACAACAAATTCTGCGTTTGCTGTGCTCGTATCAGTGGAAGACTTGGCTATAAGAGCAACACTAGCCGTCATTCCACCTATGCTTGTTTTAACGCCCCACAACGCAGAATAGCCATCATCAAGATCGGCCAATGCTTCACTAATCTGTGTGACTGAAGATGAAACGCCGTTAACCGTTGCATTAACTTTTCCAATCTCGGTACTAATCGCCTGATTGGTTTGCGTCTTTGTGTAGTAGTTCTTGGATAGATTCGAGCTAACACCGTCAATTGATGATTGCAGCGTCAAAGCAGATTTAGCAATGGCCTGATCGGTTTGCGCTTCAGTGTAATAGTTGTTGGCTAAGTTACTCTCAACCTCTCCAATTTTTGAAGACAACGAATTGGTTGCAATATTGATCGCCTTTTCAGTATCAACCCACGTTTTATAGTTGGTTGATAGATTGCTCTCAACTCCTTCAATTGACGCTGATAACGACGTATTTAATTGAGAAATTGCTGACGTTAGCTTGGCGTTCGTCGCGTAGTTTTGCTCAATGCTTGAAATCGAATCGCCTAACTGAGTTTCGAGATCTAACTTGGCTGTAGATATAGCCTTATCAAGCTCAACTTGAGTCGCAAACTCTTGGCCTACCTGCGCAAGAATTGACTCCCCATTAGACTGAATTTCTGACTTAACAGACTCTCTTAATGCCGATAACGCGCTATCAACTTCAACCTTCGTTGCGTACTCTCGTTTGATCTGAGCAAGAATTGATGTCTCGTTTTCCTCGATCTGAGAAGTAACCGACTCTCTTAAAACCGCCATTGCCTTATCGGTTTCAACTGCTGTGTAGTAGTTGGTTTCAATCTCGGCCCTTAATGTCCGGTTCTCTTCTCTGCGAAATGCGCTTTCCTTATCAACGGTTACAGCGTTTTGCATAGCTGCTTCCGCTAATAATACGTCGATATTCTCAATAGTTTCTGCGTCTGGAATGGATGAAAAATCAATGCCTTCTAATGCCTCCGGTAAAGGAATTAGTTCGGGATGTTCTTCCATCTCCTTAATGATCAGGTCAAGGTAATATTGAGGGTCAACAACGCTCTTTGCATGAGTACCATTAATTGAGTTAATCGCTGAACGTTCGCCTTTTAGGTTTACGAACTTGATCCAATAGTAATAATCACCCGTAGGCTCAATCGGCAATGACGCAACGCTAGACGGAGTTGTTTGCACCACAATAGCATTTGCAAATACGTTATCTCTTGCTTGATAAATTTCGGTGTAAGCATGGCCTTTATATGGCGCGGTATCCCACGAAAGCAGTGCGATACCAAAGCCAGATTTAACCACTAAGTTTTGTGGTGTAGTTGGCGTCTGAACTTCCTCACCAACAATCGGATCACCACTACCGCCGTCCGAACTTGGGATATTAATTGTGCTCTGTAATTTACCGTTTCTGTAGTCAGCAAAACCGAGCTTTTTCATATCTTCCCAAAGGACGGCTTTTTTGCCGCCCTCGCCACGCATACCGATCAACTGTTCCAAGTTGTCGGCAACTGCATCCATTACAGCGTCACTTCCTTTCTTGTGGGGAATAGATTGGAATTTACCCTTTAGCTTTTTGCCGCCTTGTAATGTACGAACTGCCATTTACCCGTAAACCTCTGCCATACTAGAAGCAATGATCACCTCTTCTAATATTCCAGTGCCATAAACTTCAAATTGCCATGAGTTGCCCCTTGCTGGTGGAATGCGTATAGGTCGATTAGTTAACGTACCTATCTCGTAATCTTTGATGACGACTCCATCAACGATAATTTTCATTCCAACCAATGCCGGATCTTCCGCTCGGATATACAGCGTACTAAGTGTTGGATACATGGCGTAATACTCTTTAGAACGCCAAACATACGCTTTAGGTTGGCCCTTGTTCCATTCAGCCAATTTTGTTCCATCTTCGCTTCGAACATAAAGCGTACCTGTCACTAAGTCAGTAAATCCAAGGTTTGAACCTAGAGAATGGAACGTAATGCCACCCGTTTTAGGGTCGAATATGAACGACTTATCAAGCGCCTTTCCGTAAAAAGCCAAATACTTTCCATCGTAGTAGTAAGCTTCAATGGTTTCTGGCTCCAATGCTTCCCACTGCTTAGAGTCAATAATATCTTTGGTAATTAGCTCAACGTCTTGACCAGTGAACGCACAAAGGCCATGAGGAGACGCATAGATAATTAGGTTGTCGATATTTCTCATAGAGCGCTTGGAAACACACGCTTGCATAGACTCAAGCTTTCGCCCACTGATCGCATCACTGGTGATACCTTGGAACACCCAAGGGTAACCTTTCGTGCCAACCAATAGCATATTGCTCACTGATTCCATTGCTACGATTTCGTGCTCTGTTGTAAGCTGATAATCTACAGGCCATGCGTGAAGCAAATACGGCTCACTAAAACAAACAGTTCGGTCATAGCCACCAGCCATAATTCCGTTAGGCATTAGGGTTAAAAACCGTAGCTTTTTGTTAGGCATTTCGTATTTTTCACTTTCCAGCGGGAACCCAAGATCATCGGCTGACTTATCATCCACAAACGTATTTTGTGAAATCGGAATTTCCCCAACCAGATAGAAGTCAGAAACACCACCCTCTGTTGACGTTCTATAGATTCGACGTTTAGTGATATTGCCGGATAAAACACCTTCACTTTGAAATGTCAGCGTAACCGTACTCTCAGGGAACTTAATTTCAGCTTGATTGCTGATCGGAGATTGCGCCCCTTCCTCTTCTTGTTCGCTAACAAGAGTGTAGATATAAAAACGAGTTTCGTCGTCGGTTGCCTCGTCTTCTTCGGGTAGAGGATCAGGAGCATTTACTTTTGCTGTCACGCCATGCTCTGGCGCTGGCACTCCTAATGGATAAGAGTCAACGGGAAGATCACCAACACCATTAAATATCTGGTTATTGGTAACACGAACTCCGGTATCACTTGTAAAATAAACACGGTTCCAAGGGTCACCAACAATTGGCGACACAACCACATCAACATCAGTTTTCCACTTGAACCACCAATCTAAAAACTTATAAACCGTTCTATGGCTTTCCGTTAAGCTTTCAGAGGTGTCCTTCAAGCCAAGGTAAGGCTGAAGGTTTCCAACCGGAAACTGACAATCTACCGCTTTTGTAGCATATTCATTTGGTAGGAGTCTCGGCGTCTGTTTTGGCCGTTCTCCAAAGAAAGTAGCGACGTTAATTCTAGGCATTATTTACCTGCTCTCTCTTTGTAATCAGCAACGGCTTTCAAGCCAGCAACATCGGCCTGTAGAGCGCTTATATCTTGGCGAATATCTTTTACATCAGTGCCAATGTTTTGTTGAGTCGTCTCGATACTGTTCAAGCGATAATTCATCACATAGCCAGTCCCAACTATCGAAGCACACAACATCACAACGCCTAGTGGATTGTTGTTTAGTAACTTCTCTAACATCTTTCGCCCCTTTCAATTCGGGGCACTTTCGCACCCCGTCATAAACTGCAATGCTTGACCAATAATAACTCGGAATAAAAACACTTTCTCGATTGAAAACAAAAATCACCAATCGATGACTTTAGATTTCTAAAAATTCGAATGGAGTTTGCATATCCCCTTCTGTCCAAGTGGCATATTGATTAAATAGCTTTTCCAATCGAATCGCATAAGCATCTTTAATTTGTTGGATTTGATTGTACGTCAGTCTTACAGGTTCATTATTTGCTGCAATCCAGACCGTCTCTTTATCCAGAAGATTATTTCGCTCTGCATACCATAGCGTTTCATCCATGTTGTTCCGGTCAACTTGGCGAACTTGGAACTCATATCCATGAATAAAGATGTTTGATAGTTTTATTTCATCTCGCAAAGCTTGCGCCTTGTTCCGATGAAACTCCGCGATCACATTGTCAGGCTTTCTCTCGACAACTGGCGTCTTGGTAACAGTAAACTCTTCATCATTGACCAAATAATCGTATTCACCATTATGAGTGTAATAATTAGCGTCGTATGACACTTCAATCACTTCATAAACGGCGCGGCGATTTTGCATATCGATCACTGGCCGCGCTGGTGGCAACGTGGCAACTTCTTCACCATCTTCGCCAATAGTGATTTCAGGAACAAAGTTCTCTACATCCACCAGCCATTGAAGATATTGATCGTGGTTTACTTGAAAATCTTCCCAAGCAATTGCTCGCTCAAGCTCTGGCTTAACAAGTTGCTCCCAAGACTTACCCTCCCAGCGTCTTTGGTTTGCATCCTGATAAGTAATTTCTTCAGGCTTATTAAGAACGATAACCGTGTATTGCTCAGTTATAGGGGAAGTTTCCTCCCCCTCTGCGTAGCCAATCACTCGTTCTCGAACATCTTCAGCATAATAATGCCGGATATTCTCATCAATATCGGTTAGAGCTGTGTAGTCGGTATCAATGATCATAAATCCACCCCACTAACTTGAGAACCAGCACGAGCTTTGTTCTTTGTGTAGCCGTATGGAATTGCCAGCTCATGCGTACCATATAGACATAAATCACCATTGAGATTCTTATATGTCCCAACCTCACTTACGATTCGCAGTTTTCCATCATCACCCCATAAGTCCGACTGTGAACCATATACGACCAAGAAAGGATCTCCCGTTGGAGCAGTGATATACACAAAGCCTTTTCCGTTCTCTAACCACACATCCCCCCAAGACGCAGTAAAAGACTTAACGCAGCGAAGCAACTTATTACCCAAAGCATTTGTAATACTTGGATCGGTTAAATAAAACTGACCAGCAACACCATCAGTCGCAGTGTTAGTGGACGTAATTTTGGTTACGTTCAACGACGAATAGCTACCAACCCAAATCAACTCATTGAATGATAGATTTAAATTGGCCTGTTGGTTATTTGAACTCTGACTCCACAACACTTTGATTGCTGAATCATCATAAGCTGGTTCACCTAGTGCAATACATTCATGCGTTGGCGAGAAATCAGGGTTACTAGCAAAATATCCATCAAGCAACGTACATTTGTTCAGCTTCACTACTTGGCTGTGTGGATGCTTCTGCGAGTAGCCACTAACAACTTTGTTTATAAAACTTTCCCGTAATAATCCACCACGAGTACGATCATTAAACATCGTTGCGTAAACATCACCGACGCCATTAGCGCCATTTAATATAGGCTTGATGTTTGCTGATTTAGTAAGTTTTGCGCTAGCAGTATAAGAATGTAATGCAACGCGAGTTGATGGGATTACAGAACCGTTATCACGCGCATTTAATGATGAAGAGAACGTATAAGTTCCGGTTTGCCAAGCTGCGTCACCGTCGCTCCAATACATTCGCATATCCTTGTCCACCGCAACGTGAGTCATCGGAAATTTATTTGCCACCAATGTATTGTTTGGAACAACCGGAATCCAGCCACCAAGCCAGCCATTTGCTAGATCAGTTTTAGCCAAAATACGCTCTGGTGAACCAAGCACATCAATCATATTAAAATTGCCAGACACTGGTATATTGGTAGGTGAAGTGACGACTAAGTTGTTACTGACAGACTTCCAATAAGATGAAATATCGCCGTACTTAGAATCGAAATACACATACTGCCCGTGTCCATCTGTGGCTGCGGTTACCACTGTGTAACCATTTACCTTGAAATCTCTAGGATTCCGAGAACCAATGAAGTCATCAATTCCCTCAATCCATATAGCAGTTTTACCACCATAAAAATAAGGCTCTGTACTTGTTCGAACGAACAAATCACAACGAGTAGCAAACTCCTTGCCACGATAAGTACCATTCTCTAGCTTTTGGAAAATCTTAGCCGCTTCATCTTTGCTCCCCATATCCCAAGCACTAAATCGGTAGTCGATCACACCGCCCCAACCAGAAGCGTAGATAGCATCATAGAAACGACCATCGGGACGACTTGAACCGTCGCGAGAACCAATAAAACCTGAGAACTCTTCGTTAGCACCAGCTTGAGTTAGGTCACTTGATGCTGTCTTGTAATCAAAACACTGACGAGTAGAACTAATTCCCGTCATTTGCCACCACTGAGCATTCCAACCTTTGCCAGATTGAACCCAACTCTTAGTACCTAATGGGTTAAAGCTTGGATGATAAGCACCTTTGTTTAATCGAGGAACTACACCGCAAACATAGAAATAACACTCACCGTTTACTGCGTAAGAACCATCTGAAGCATGAGAGAAACGAACTTTATACGCGCCCAAACTTTCATCTGGACGAATAGGCTCAACGTTGCCATCAAAAACGCCATACCCAAGAACATTATTAGGTTTACCAAATGAAGTGCCATTACCTCCGAGTACATCTTTAATGCCCTGTGGATTAACCACCGAACAGTTACTAAACACGCCGTAGAAATGTAAATAGTGTTGTGTTGCATCGACAGGGCTAAAGCCTTCCCAATCCCCATTACCTGCACCTGCAATAGTTCTCTGACGCACACGCCATTGAACAAGTCGTCCATCATCAAGTAAATAAATGTTGTGTTCAGGATTAGAAACTAAAGCTCTCTTCTGCTCATCCGTTGCAGCCCAAAAGTCAACGCCTTTACCTTTTGAGCCTGTATCACCATCAAAAGCGGCATAATAAGTTACAGGTCTATTAGAGCCTGTAGTAGCAATGCCTTCCATTGTGGAAGCAAGCGACTGAATACAACCATAAGGGTAAACAAATGGATTGGCCTTGCTGACTTCCTCTAAGAAGAACTCAAAACCAAACATATCAACACGCTCCGTTACTACCTCTTCGGTTACCTTTTGAACTGATAGGTATTTAAACGTACCCTTAAACAAAGCTCGTGCTTGGTAGTGCAACTGAAGCTTTGCGCCCGTCCAAGCGCTATTGAATGTAAAGTTAACCTCAAACGCTTGAAGTCCAGTGCCTGTTGTTGATTCAAATACGATACCGCCACCTGCATGATCACGAGTATATAGCCGCCAACCACTACCTATATTTTCAACATTAACTACACCTTTAATTCTGTATGTAGAGCCAGCCTCAAATGATGTGTAGTTATCGAAGTATGCTGATTCTCCCGTTTGTTGCCCGTTGACATACCCACCAGAACTGCCAAGAGAAAGGGAGTTGTTTACGTTGCTACCGCTAATACCCCAATTAGATGTACCGTTTCTAAAGTCGCCATTTTTACAATCTCCCTCAAATGCACGAGCAACTGCTTCATTACTATTAGCAGCAACATCCCCATACTTAGGATCAACTTCCTTAGACAAATCTAGATTTACTTTACCAGAACCACGACAGTTACCAGTGGAGTCATAAACAACTGCGCCGTTCGGAGCTTCAGGGAACTTAATCGAAGCCCTTGGTTCAAATGCATCGTTAATATTAATCAGTTGCGAAATAAAGCCAGCGATATGCGTAACGGCATGGTTAGTTTTTGACGTTCCTGAAGCATTGGTGACCTTACCTATTCTTAGGCTATTTGGTGAGTCTAACTGCGACCAAAGCCCCTCATTGACAGGAACATAGTTGCCAGAACTATAGTGACGACCAAAATCAACGAACCCACTAGCCGCAAACTGTTCACTAGCTAACATTCGTGCAGCTTTCATGTTTGCTTCGCTTTGGCAATAGATTTGCCAACCAACATAACTACCGGATTTAATCTCTTCTGCTACTTGCTTTGTTTCATTCGCTAAGGCTTCAGTTTGCGTTTTCAGGGTTTGAGCATCGGTTTTACTTTGTGCTGCGCTTGTAGCTGAAGCAGCCGCTTGAGTAGCCTTTTGTGTTGCCGTTGATGCAGCTTGTTCGGCGCTCTGTTTTAGTGAAGTCATTTCACTAATTGCTGCGGTTGATTGCTGCGAAATGGCTGCTTTTTCTGTGGTAGCTAGATCCGTGATTTCGGTTTTGCTTGCACTAACTAAGGTGTTAATTGCACCCTTGCTCGTATCGGTAAGTGACGTAATGCTATTAGTGCCACCAGCCACTAGATCTGAAATTTCACCCTTACTCGTTGTCGTAAGAGTCGTAATATCTTTCTTGCTCTGAGTAGCAAGAGCCGCAATGTCACTTTTGCTTTTGGTAGCTAGCGCCGTTATTTCACTTTGACTCGTAGAAGAAAGTGAAGAAATGCTGTCCGTTCCACCAGTAATAAGCTCGGCAATATCGCTCTTACCAGTAGTTACTTGCGCAGAAATCTGGCTCTTACTTGTCGTAACCAGTGTTGTGATTTCGCCCTTAACGGTAGTCGCTTGCGTATCAATAGCCGTACTAATAGCAGTAGCCTTGGCATCAATTTCAGTTTTTGATGTAGTGACAAACTGTTGAATGTCCGCCTTCGAAGTGCCTACGAACTGCTCAATATCAGTTTTGGTTTGCTGAACTTGAGAGGCTTTTAAATCCACATCGCTTTTTGCTTTGTTCACTAAAGCCAACGTGTCCGCCGCATCAGCCGCATAGCTCTTCGCTGAATACTTACCTGGTTCAACTTCGACACCTTGAGCCGCATTAGAGTATTGACGAACAAGGTCTAGAGCCGCCTGTGTATTATCTAGATCGTTTTTAATACTTTCAGACTGAGCGATCAGGTTTGTGATATCTGACACCAATGTTTGAAGTGGCACAACCTCAATAGTTGAGCCGTCATCAGTGTGAATAAGAACCTTGTCAGCCGTTGATGTGTAATAACCTCGAAGGTCATCAAGCAACACTTGTTTTGAGTTGATAGCCGCCGCGACCATTGCGGCCACACGAGTTGCAATAGTTACTGAAGTATTTCGAATGATCGCATACTCACCATTTGCTGGTGGAACGCCAGTAAATGGTCTGAACAGTGACAAATGTTCGTTATCGGTGATCGATTCGACCTCATAAATACTGCCAGCTATGAACATGATATCGCCAGCTAGCGGTTTATTTCCGGCATCAACCCATAACGTACCAACGCCTACAACCTCTTTTGAGCCGTCGGTTACAGTTACCGTACCTCTTCGATACCAGCTACTACTCATTGTGCTCTACTCCAATTAATTAGCGTGGTTGGTTTTTGATATCAGCGCTCTTTTGTTGAACGATGCTATCTGCTTGGCTCTTGTCGCCTAGCATTGTTCTAAAGGCGTTTAATGCTGTGGTTGCACGAGCGGCGTTAGCGGTAAACTCCGCATCCTCACTAAATGCGCGGTAGACAAGCCACTCAATGATTGCGTTGTCGTACATCGGGTTTAGCTCGCATTTGGTTTCAGAGTCGTAATCGCTTTCAGTTATTGGCGTAGGCACTTTTGCAAATACGCACTCAATGGTTGTTCCAGAAACAACCGGAGGATACATATAGAACGTGGTTGGATTTCGGTCATCGTAAAGCCACGCTTTGGCCGTGCTAGCAAGAGGCTCTGAACGCCATTCAGGGCGATAATCATCAAGCATCTTCAAATCCACATTGCCAGAAATGGCCGCGCCGCCTTTATTTCGCAGAACATCAACAACAAAACGAGCACCTACTGGAATTGTCTGAGTTGAACCCTCAACACAAACAAAGTCCTCATTGGCCGTTAGCGCATCAGATCGAATTGCTAGGATTGCTCGAACTGCCGAGTTGAACGCATCAACCCAAAACGCTTTATCCCAACGGATCATGTTTTTATCGACAACGAGACGAGCTGCCTCATCGATCAAGTGTTTGACCGGAGTGTTATTAGCAGACATACACACCTCTAGTAGAAATTGTGCTTGCGCACTTTGTTTTTGAATGAATTGAAGTTGTCTTTGCTTAGTCGGTAAGCGCAGCGATAACCCTCTATAAATTCACGCTCGTACATCAACGCGAGATCAGGGTTAAACCAATTTGTACCAACCTGTAGTCGGAGGCGGTAAGCAGCGCCAGCCGCTAGAGCTTCGCCGTAATTTTCAACTAGGTATGAATTAAGGTTGTTCTCATCGAAATTTAGCTTTGGTTTTAGTACCGCCGTAACGGTCACCACATCAAAGTGATTCGTGAATGTGAACTCGTTGGTTACAGGATCAAAAACGTAGTCGTCATTGACGTAAAGCGGAGAACCGCAATTACTCACTACGCTGTCAATTTTTAGAATTGCTGAATCGGTAGGAATGCCAGCAACCGGAATTTGCACACCAGACACAACGGCGGTCAATTTGACCTTTGTTTTTAGGAACTCTGATTTCTCGCAAAACTCGCGGTAAGAGTCGCGCAAGGCGTCATCCATCATGATATCGACAACGCCAGCGCAACGCTGGCGCACTAACCGATATAAATCAGATAGTGCGCTCATCATTAAGCCTCTGGAATACCGTGTTTAGCGTGTAGCTTGTCACGCACTGCCATGCGTAGAGCTGACGCATGTGTTTCGCCTTCTGGAACTTCCAACGCTAGCGGATCAATTGGAAGCTCTTCTGCTAGGATAACGGTTTCAAGTTTCGCCTTGGTGTATTTGGAAATGTTGACGACTTCACCATCAACCATAACGAGCCAAGTGTTTGCTTTCTCTTCTTCAGCTTTTAGTTGCGCCGCTCGTTCCGCTAGTTGCTGACGCTTTTGCTCTTCAGCTTGTAGGCTCTCGATTAGAGACTGAGCACTTTCAGGAGTAGCAAAACAAGATTTGATTTGCAGTAATCGGTGCGCCACTTGTTCCGGTACGCTGGTTGGTTCGCCACGGTTAAAGTAGTAGTCACGGCCAAGCGTGTTTACTTTTTTAATTGGCTTTTCACCGATCCAAACAATTTTCTTTTCTGCTGTCATAGTCAATACCCTTATGTGTATTCGATGTGTTGAGCTGCGGCCATTGCCACGGAACATATAAAAAAGGCCAGCCAATTTTCTGACTGGCCTGTTTTTCAACAGAGTGGACTATCTTAGATAGTGCCGACTGAAGTGGTGTAAATCGCTAGACGGATCTTGTCTGCTGGAACTTTGGCACCTGCGAAAGTAAGAACTAGACACTTATCTTTTTCAGCAACATCTTCTGACGGGAAGTAACCAGTCGCATCCGAAGACAATACGCCAGCCGGAACCGCCGTAGCCGTGCCGATCACATCTTCTAACTTGGTGCCAACTTGAGGCTCGTGAATACCATCACCTAACAAGGCTTCGTTCAGAGTAGCCTTAGCAGTTAAGCTTGCTACTGCTTCGCCGTTGGTAAGGATCTTCACTTCCACCAGCTTCACGCCAGCCTCTAGGCTTGCCGCGATAACTGAATCATTGATTTCTGCCGCCGGAACTTCAGCAAACATCACTGAAAGGTTACCGTGAGTACCGTTATAGACGTTTTGCTTAACGGCTGGTGATACTTTAACTGCCATTGCAATTCTCCTTTGATTCCGATGAATAAAGGCTGGCTCGATAGCCAGCCAGTCACTTATTACTTAGATAAACCGCCAACGGCTGTATCTAGCACCATTACGCCGTAGTCATTGATTCGGCCATTCTTCTCTTGGAAGCGAACTTTCTTAACGCCGCTCATCCAAGCGATAGACGTTTCACGACCGTTGCCATGGTCAACCTTCTCGGTGTGCATAGAGAACTGAGCACCGCTTGAAGATTTACCGTAAGCCACTGCTAGCGCTTGGCCGCCAAGTAGGATTGCGCGGTCAATTACGGTAGCGGCTGTAGCTTCAGTTTCAGTGCCGTTGCCGCTTGCTGCGCCAACTTTCACTTTAGAGCCAGCATTGAAACGTACTGGTTTGCGATATTGACGAACCAAGATATTGCGCCACATTAGGCGGTCACCTTGGAATAGTGGATGCTTAAAGCCTTGCGAACGGTTAACCGCATTCGCGATCAGCTCTTGCACTTTGCCAGCACCTTGAACGTCAGCCCATAGGTCGGCCCATTGGCGCGGAGTAACAAATAGAACGTAGAAAGGCGATTCACCGTAAAGCTCATCTGCTTCGAAGCGGATAGGCTTGATTGGATGTGCCATTTCTTCTAGGTAAAGCGCAATTTCATCGATCTTCGCTAGGGTTAGCGTGTCGGCTGCCACGATATCTGCAATACCTGTTGCGTCACCACCGAAGAAGTGGCGATCCGCTGTAGGAGCGGTAACAGGGTTAACCATGATTTCACCAAACATTGGATGATCCGCAGTTGGAACAATCATGTCGGAAGGCATGAAGTCACCACGCGCACCAGCTAGGTGATACGTTGCGATTTCATCTTGTAGATCGTTGAAGTAGTTACCAAGCATTGTACGAGCTACTTGAAGTAGGTTTTGCTTGGTGCGTTGTTGAGCCATCTTACCGCCTGAATCGACGTTATGACGGCCTTGGTTAATGACTAATTCAAACTCAACTTTTGATAGAGACTCGCCACGACCTTCGATTTTTTTATCGCCCATCGTTGGCATACCGCCCAAGTTGTGGAACAAATCCATTTCAACTGTGTCACCAGCCTGTTTTGTAAGGTCGGTGATCATTACAACTGGCGCACCAGCTTCAGTTTGAGTTTTGTTTCGGTTGCGGTCTGCTGGCACTGCCTTTGGAGCTTTACCAGTTAGCATGTTTACAAAAGTGTTTTGGCGGCGCGTATGAGTAAACAGCGCGGCACCAAACGCTTTAGCAGCTTGAGCTTTAGTGATAGTAGTCATTATGAAATCCTCGACTAATCTAGAGCTATCACCGCTTGAGCTAGGAACTCTTCAACCTTCTCTGGCGACATATTGGCAAGTGATTGCTCAAGCGCTAGTGCGTCTTGATTCAACAATGCCTGATTAGCTGCCGCCGTAGTGTCCAGTGAAGAACCACCTAGACTAGACGGTGAATTAGGTACAACGGTTTGTTTTTCTGCCGTTTGTTGAGGTTGCTGCTGGCCTTGCTCGGCTTGTTTCTGTGCCTTTTCAGCATCAATTGACGCTTGAACCGGATCACCGAAAGCGGCCTTCACTCGGCGTTGCACTTCTGCAAAGCGTTCTTTTAGTGGCATGGCTTGGAACGCTGGATCATTCTTGAGCTTGTTGTCGATAACTAGGGCCATATCCCAACGGTCACGGTCACTCGATTCCCAAGTGCGAAGTTCTGTTAGTTCGTCAGCGTTTAGCGCGTTAGTAACTTCGTTAACTCCGTCATTGGCTTCTTGTTGAGTGGTCGCTGCCTTACTTTGAAAACGCTTAACTAGCGCCGTTAGTAAATTTGCTGCCGTTTCTGGCAACTCATCACGCAGCGCATTGAGTGCATTTTCATCGTTCAGCAATTCTTCAGGTAGCTTTTCAGGCGTAATGCCAGCTTCTTCTAATTGCTTGGTGTATAGCTGTAGTTTTTCCTTGGCGGTTGTAGCTTCACTTAACTGTTGCTCTAGCTCCTGCATACGGCTTGACGCTTCGCTCGCCTGATTGCGAGCCTTTTCTAGAACTGCATAAGGAATCGTATGTTTACCGTCCTTACTTGCTACCGCTGCATTGTCTGGATCAACTTCAATGTAGAGCTTGCCGTCAATCTCTCGAACCCCAATGCTATCTTTGGCCGCATTCGTTTTAGGCTCTTGGCCCTGTTCTGATTTATCTAGGTTGGCGTCACCTTTTGGCTGAGTAGTGTCAATAACACTTGGTAGTGCCTCATCTTCCTCGCCTACGCCCATTTCGTTATCAGTCGAATGGTTGTCTTGGTCATTTTCACCGCTGAGAACGCCCAAATCGTCATCTAGGTCAATTTCATCTAGCAGTGCGTCAATGTCTTCGACGTTGCCAGTTAATAGTGCTTGGTCAAGTTCTATAGTCATAATCCCCTCATGTGCGCTTATCGCTGCGCTTACGTTTGGTTTGTGCTTATCGCCGCACTTGCGAACAAGAAAGCCAGCTAACGCAATCGCGCTAACTGGCTTTTTTATGTTCTCGTGTTGCGTTAGTTTTTCGCCGCACACTCAATTTGCTGATAAATGTACCACAAATTTACGAATACAAACTAAAAATTAACGTTCGATGATTATCTAGGCATAGCGAGTCTCACCTGATTTAGTAAACAACAGGATTGCATTCTCTGGTGCATCTTCTGGTAAGTTGAACACATCCAAGTGCAACCAGCTCACACCTTCTTCCATTCTCGTTAGATAAGGGAATCGGTCTTTGTGTTTAATAATCAAATCACGCAACTCTTGAGCCGTGTAATGATTACTAATTAAATCAATAGCTTGCCCTCTGCCATGCGCAGAGAATGGAGTGAAATGTTTGTCACTCGCAAGTCGCAAACCTGAGTAACCACGAGATCCACCAGCTTTCCAGTTGTTACAGATAAGCGCCGCTTTCTTCGGATCGATTTCACTAAGCAGCGTTCGCAGCTCATCAATGGTGATCAGCAATCGAGCATCCATACCAAGCATGGCCTTTTCACCACGCGCCTGATAAGCAGCTTTGCTCACAAGTTCCCAAGTCTTGAACCATTTAGGTCGATAGCTTCTTAGTCGTTTGTCATACATGGCTTTTCTCTCCAAACAATTACGTCTTATGCGCTCATCTTTCTGTAAGCTTCTAGCTTGTAGATCTCTTCGAATGTGTTGTTAAAACTCACTTGTCGGCCAATCTGGTCACGCCAGTTTTCAGGGTCGATACAAGTTGCTGGTTTACCAACAACAAAGCCGCCTTTCATCTTGATGCCGCAATACATGAATTTATTACCTGCAAGCGTGACGGTTTGAAAATCAATCTCTTCAATTCGATCAACAATGTCTTGAGGCTTTACACGTTTGCCAGTGCAACCTAGCTCTTCCATCATTTCTTGAATTTCAGTATTCGGCTTAAACTCGGCTGGTAATTTCATTTACTTACTTCCCCCACTTCATAAACTTCATTGGTTGCTTTGTTCGACCTAAGCCCTGCATCATCGTTGAGCCTAGCCAAAACACGATAGCCGTTGAGAACGCGCCCATTACCTGACCTGCGATCATGATAATTAGTTGCTCGTATGATTTTGGAACCGTCCACCAAAACAATGAGCAAAACATACCTGACACCATGACACACAAGATCAGAGTTAACGCTGAAGGCATCCAGTGATCGCCGTGTGCGTCTCTCGCGTCTTGTGTGTCTGTTAGCTGCATAGATAACTGGTTAAGCGCCATTTCTTGCAACTTAACTGCGTGTTGATTCTGAAAATCAATAATCTTTGTTAGAGCTTCAGGGTTTTCTATCAGCTCTTTGATAACGGCGTCCGGTGTATCTTTGACACCAAGAACGCCAGCGATCAGAGTACCTATTGTTTTACCAGTGGCACCGCCAAGTAATGAACCAACCAAAGGGGCGGATTCGCCCACGATGTTTTTAACTTGTTCCCACACTTCTAGTTACCTCTTACATTTAGATTTGAAGGTTTAGTAATTGCTGGTCGATGTTCGCTAATATTGCATTAACTGTGCTATCTGCTTGTGCTTTGACTTCTGCGACCTCCTGTAAAACTTTCGCAGTTTCGGCCTCAACCTTGTTGTCTTTAACGTCTTGGCTTTCTGCATCACGTTGTAGTTTGGCAATCTTGGCCTGTAGTTCTTCAACCTTGGCCGCGCCTAAAGCAACCTCGTTTTGTAGCTGCTGCATTTGAATTTCAGCCATTTCTTGCTGCTTGCGTTGTTCTTCCTGCATAGCTGCTTGTTCTTCTGGCGTCATATCTTCCGGCGCTTTTGGAATGTTTAGAGTTTGTCTGATACGGTTCAGGATCTCTTGCTTGTTAGGTACATCCATTAACTCGACAACCATATCTAGCGTTGCCATTTGAATTTGTGGTGGCAACTGAGCAACTAGCGCGGTTAGTTGTTGAGCCATTTGAGCGCGGAATGTGGCAGTTTGCTGGATTGGAGCTTGAGCGATATGACCTTTCCAACGCTTAACGTCGTTGGTCACTGTGCCGTCGTCATTGGTCACGTTTAGGTGAATGACTTTTCGCTTATGGGCGTCTTGCTTGTTGATAGTTACAGCGATATTGCTTTGCTTCGCTAGGTCTTCGATTAGATAGGCCATTAACAGATCAGCAACTCGTGTTCTCGAATAGTGATAGTTGTCATTGATCTCTGCTAGCGTAGTCGCGCCTTGTTCCACTAGAGAGTTAATAGCCACTCCGCTGGTGGCTGAAGAGTCTTGGCCCAACATTGCATTGTAGATACCAGCAACGTCTTGGATTTGCTTCATTGAGTCCTGCATAACAGTAAACTGCTGACTCGCAATATTGAAATCTTGCTGAATCTGGATAGCTTCACTGATTGATTTCTTGTTCTTGCGATCAGGGTTTAACTCAATGTAACCATCTGCGCGTTCGACCTCTTCGAGCAAGTCTTCGCGGCTCATATTGGTTGCGTCTTGGTCTGCAATGACACGTTTAGCTTGTAACAGCCATGTAAGCTTCATACGACGATAGTTGATCTCATCTTGAGCACTAATCATTCGGCTTACAACACCATAAGGTTGGCCGGATTTATCCATTCGATAACCGAAGAACGGAACAATTGGAAAGTATCCGCTCGGTGCAACTGATTTACGATCAATGATTCTATGAATACCAACAAACCACGCTTCGCGTACTGCTGACCATGTAGCAATTCGTGGTTTAAATGTACCCATTTTTACGCCAACGGCTTGAGCGATATTATTTGGATTGTATTCAACTGTTCGGCCATTCTTTAGGTCGATGACATAACCGCGTCTAAATGTACGGTAGTAGATAACCTGTAAGCAGATACGGCCACGCGCCTGATCTAACCATTCAGACGTATTTCGATCCCAACTCTCAAATTCATGGTAAGCAGCAAGCAAATCTTGGTCTTGCTCTTCGTAGCTTTCAAGGTTTGCAAAGTCTTCCCAATTATTCATTGCTTGGCGAATGATTTCGGCGTGTTCAGGGAAATGAGCAATAGCCTCGTCAACGTCTACCCAACGTTTACGCAGCAACCATCGAGCATCAGACAAGTCGGCCTCTTGAGCGTTCCAGTCCCACCACATTTCCTGACGGCGAACTGGCTTGATGTTGTAGCCACCACCATAGAAAGGATCGTCATTTCTGGTAACTTCTACCCAACCAATACCAGCTTTAATTTGTGAAGCGTAAGCGTCGGCATTAGCGCGATCAGCTCGTGCAAGTCGCCACGCATCTTTAAACTTCTCCTGAAGTGCATCGCGTAGCTCTTCGCCGTCATCGTCATCGGCTGTAAGTACAAGATCAGTTCGTGTTCTTGCTTCCATACCTAAAACGGCGTCAATAGCTGGCGCTATTAGGTTATTGATAATGATCGGTTGTCCACGTTCTTCGTAGACTTGTTTTACTTCCGGCGCTAGTTGGTTGCCGTCGTAGTAATCACAACACTTTTGCGCTGGGTCGCGCCAGTTTGGTTGTGCTTCCACGTTTGAGACTAATCGGCGTAATTGAGCAAGGTTAAAGCCCTTGCCGTCATGCTCCGCATGGTCTTCATTCCAAGCCATAAATTCTCCCCTCACTTAGTACGCCAATCGCTTGATCGCTTGGTGCGTGGCTGTAACTTGGTCATGGTTCTAGGCATTCGAACAACCATTTCTAGCGCAATCGCATAGCTCATCACTTGGTCATCAAATGCGCCTTCAATTGCGTTCATGCTTCCTTTGGAGTCATAAACGTAGGTATTCAGCTCTGTAACTGTCCCGATCCATCGAATGCCCGACGTATTATTGCGCAATTGCTCATTTAAGTTTGAAATAATTATCGGCTTGGATTTACGAGTGGTAAGCCAGCCTAATCGTCCTGTTTCTTCGTCCTCGTCTTCCTTGTCGTGGTGTTCTTCTTGGTAGATTCTGGATATTGGATAGATATCGCGTAGAACGTTTAAAACGGCGTGGCCGTGGTTGTTTCGTTCTGGCGCAGCGTAGGCCGCTCTACCGTTTTTACCTGCGTACATCTTGCCAATGATTGCGATAATCTTTGCAAACTGATCTGTGTCGATATGACCAAACCAATGAGCAACTTGATTGCCAGTTTCGTCCAGCACATCAATTGAACCTCTGTCCCCATGTTCCAGACCTTCCGCAACGTCAGCGCCAAGGGCGTAATCCTTTTCTGGATCAGGCAATTCCCAAATAAGCAAATAGCCCTGTAGTCCGTTCTGCATGTTCTCGCTTTTACCTTCACGGTTTACGCTATCTCGAACATCAAACATTGCGCCTGTCTCTGGATTAACGTCATAGACAAGCAACGGCTTGGAGCAAGCTGACTCCGCAGCCATACAGGAAGGAGCGCTAAATACACGACGGCCTGACGTTAAGAACGCCTCTTGTGGTGTACTTGGATACTCTTGTTTTGTGTACTCTTCGTAGTGGTTATAGGTTTCGACATACCACTGCTTTTGCTCATCCGATAACGGTCTACCCAAGTGACGGATCACGAATGGCTCAATCGACTTAAAGTATTCAATAAAGTATTTGGATAGCTTCAATCCGCCTAATGGCAATGGTGAGTAATATCTAGGATGAGTGAACCAAGGAATGAATCTAAAGTGAAAGTCTTTAGCACCCAACTTCACTCCGCTATGTGCTCGTTCCTCGGCTTTCTTACACAACTCAAAAAAGAGTCCTGCCGCGCCTTCTGCCGTCGATTCAATAAAGAGTTTGCAACCTTCGTGAACAGTAGGCATCGAACCTGTTTGGATCTCTTTGGCCTTTTGTGGGTAACCTGCACAAATACGGCCCAACTCTGAAATATGTAGAAACTGCAACGTACCGGAACGGAATGACGTTGCAACACGGATTCGTGAACCATTGGAAAAACTGAGTCGGCCACCGTTAGCGCCACCAGCTCGTTGAACTACACGAATGCGAGAACGCAAGTAATTAGGCAAATTGTTATATGGAAAGACAACCTTTGTCTGGAAGATAGCGCCAGCACTTTCCAAATCCTGCGCGATAATACCTGCGGCATAGTTCTTATTGAATAAACACGAGTCCAGCGCGTACAAGTCGATAAAGGTACTAAAGCCCAACTGACGCGCTTTAAGAATCAATTCAAAGGTATGGGCTGTTTCAAAGAGATCTCTCTGAGCGTCACGCATTCGAAACGTGACAACGCGACCTTTATCATTCTCTATCTTGTAAAGGTTGTTTAAGCGCCATTCCTTACAGGTCATATAGTTCCTGAAGTAACGGCGCTTCTCTGGCCGTGAAAGCGCTTTGAATTGCTGATCGGTAAGCGCTGGCATAACTAGGTTTATGCCACGGCCATTAATAGAATCCTTATACGGCTGAATACCATCATTCATCATCGTTCAACACTCCACCTTTATCTTTGAAGCGCTGAATGATTTCATCGTCATCCAAATCTTGAACTTCATCTAGCAACATACCTAGATCATCATCGTCGCCTAGACCTTCACGTTGTTTCTGGTCGAGATCATGACGAGCAAGCGCAGCTTGAGCCTTAGCCTTGTCAGTATTCGCTTCGGCCAACGCAATGCCTTTGCGTTTAAGGTTGGTATCAACTTCGACTTGTGTGGTTTGAGCGATAACCTTGCTTATTGCTCGATTGGTTAATTGACGGTTCGCCATTTGGCCCTCTAAATACTCAAGCTTTCCGGTGTGGTGGCAAACCATGCCAAAACTCGACTCGATTCGTTTCTCAAGTCGGTCAATAAACTCCTGCTCTAGTTCTGTAGGTTTATCGCCACGTTCTTCCAGCTCTTTGAGGAAGTCAGCTAATTCATCTTTGTATTGCGTGTAGCACTCAAGCGCCTGAAGAGCGGCAAGCTTATGCACTTCTAACTTAAATTCGTCATCGACTTGATGAGAGTATTTAACTAGGTTGCCAAATGCTTTAGTCATCAAGCCATGCACGAAAGCGTTGCTATTTCCCTTTGGAGCGCCAGCGCCAGCTCGACGGCCACCGTGTCCATTTTTGGCACTTGATTGATTCGCGGTTTTCTTGCGTTTGATTTTGGTTTTGGGCGGTGTAATCCCTTTGGGTTGTAATTTTTCGCCCTGAACTTCTTCGTTGTTCGCGTTCTGTTCGCTTGGTTTGTTCTCTTTTCTCTGTAACAGTTTGTTATTTAAGTATTTTCTTGCTGTGGAGTAGACTAAACCATTGCGAACACAAAACGTCTTAACGTCAACGCCAGTTTCTTCGTATTCGCTAAGGTATTGTTTTTTAATGCGTTCCCAATTAATTCTCGCCACTTCTCTAACTCCGAGTGTTCAATTGCATCAATATATTATCACTGTTCAGTGTTCATTGTTCTCGTTCGATGATCAAAGGCGCGTTCTAACCAGCCTCTAAGCTGGCCTAAGTTGTCCGATGCAATCTCAATAACAATCCAGCCTAAAAGCTGCGCTTCGTTCATCTTCTCTCTGTCGTTTGCAAAGCCAACACCGCGAGTGTGACGCCCATTTGAATGAGTACCGCCGTGAACCTCCAAGGCAATCTTTAAGTCGGGCCAAGCGTAATCCATTCGCCATTTGCGAGTCGGATGAAATAGAACTTCAGTTTGATATGGTGGCAAGCCGATAAGGTTGCGCTGAACACGCGCATGTAGCTTCTGGTAAGCCTTGCTAATGTCCCTTTGCTGTTTGGTCGGTGTTTTGGCTTGGCTTTCGATAAAAGCCTTTCCTAAGTGTCTGACGGGGATATAAACGGCCATATCCGTTTTCAACTGTGAACCTCATGACACGAATGATAACAAAAAAGCCAGCATTAAAGCTGGCTTGTTTAGTTTAAATATATGTTCGAGGATTATTTTTACCTTTAAATGCACCTCGTTTACGAGCGATGAATACACCCATAAAAAGAATGGCAAAGTATTCCACGGCTATTAAGATGCAATTGAACATTTCTTGAGTCATTGCTTCAGCGTTCATGCTAACAACCTCCCGAACAAATAATTACTCTACATCTACATGGTTCATGTGGAACTCAATCAGATATTCCTCATCTTCTTGGTAGAACTGCAAAGAGTAGTCTGAGCGTTCGATACATTTGAATTTGCTGTTCTCTTCCATATCCGGCGCGTAAAAGTCGTATTTCTTGTTTAGGAATGCTTTCACTCTTTCTTTGCTAGAGAAGTAATTAGTATGCGTTGATAGCGGTTCACCTCGCTTAGTAGAAACGCGCACCACTTCATAGATAGTAATGCCTTGGCGGTATTCTGGACGCTCACACTCAAACACTTCTAGGCGGTTTTGCTTCCAAGCAAGGGCTTTGATTGCGTTACCCTTAACGGCTTCCAATGCTTCACGCGCTTCGTTCTCTGAATACCAAGAACCACACCAGCAGTAAGCAATGTCTAAGCAATCTTGTTGGATTGGTGACGCTTCGTTGTAGAAATTACAAACGGCCTTTGCAGTTGCCTCAACGCCAGATTTAGAAAGATTCATTAGTAGATTGCCTGTTTGCGCCACCAGCTCTTTAAGATCAGCAATAGCAGCAGTAGCCAGTTTGATTTGTTTTTCTTTTAAGTTGGTCATTTTGGTCATCCTCGTGTCGAAAGGTGCAATTTTGTTTGCATGTAAAATATAGCTCCGTCATTTTCGTTTGCAAACAAAAAGACACGAACGAAAACAAACATTTTTTGAGGATGATCAAAAAAGGCCGCTATTGCGACCTTTAGGCATAAAAAAACCGCCTCGAAAGGCGGCTTTTAATCATCAGTTTTATAAGAACCGGATGCAGTAATCCACTAGGGTTTTCTGCAAATCTTGCTTATCACTAATCAAAACCATGGCGTAAACCGTATCTGTCGCATCGTCGTATTGATAGATAAGTTTGAACCCATCAAAACTAAACTGACGAAAGTGATACACCCCAAGCTGAGTTAGCTCATAACAAGCCGGATATATGGCCGGATTGCTCTCAACGTTCTGCTCGAACGTCTCAATCAAATTTTCAATTCTCTCTACTACGCTAGTGGAATCATTCCATTGTGAGTAGTAGTCAATACGTTCTTCTGCTGTGTTAGCGAACGTTTCCGTATAAACAACATTGGCCATCTTATGGTCACCTTATGATTTCTTGGCGGCCAACCTCTCCTTAAACGAACTCGATGACATTGTGCGACCTTGGGCTACGTCCTTGCTACTGATAGTAACAAGCTTCATCAAGGCTACTGCTTGATCGCGCTTTAGTCGTTCTTCGTATGATTCCACCACATAAATCGGCTTACCGTTTTGTGTGATCGTCATCGCTTCATCCAGTGGGAGATCGGCTGCATTTTTCTTTAAGTAGCTTACCGTCTCAGTGCGCATTTTTTTTCCTTCGGTATAAAGTGGGTATAAACAATTACAGACGACTATAAGTGTCATTTCATTTGTTTGCGGTACTAACTATACACCAAAACCGAGATTGGTCCAAATTTAAACTAAATTTAGATTACGCCCAACTCAAATTGATCGATTAAGTGCTCTTTATGCTTATTAACCATAAAACGGCTACTTGAAGGAGCTTTTGCAATAGGCATTGCAAACTCATTTATGCCCTATTGTTGGTTATCACTGAAGCGAATTAACTTCATTTGGATGAAGTCTCCCTTACCGACAGCTACCCAAGGTCGTCGAAGTAAGCTTTTTAAACTATCCGTCATTTTGCAATTTAATATCCATCATCTCTCATTAACCTATTGATTATCAATTGAACTGTAATTGGAAAGGTTGCATGATAGGAGTATGTAAAACGGCTAAAATCCGTATAGAAAGCATTAGCGATATAGGAGTATAGATGGAACAGTTTGCGAATTTAGTATCAATAGTCTCTGGCTTAATGACGATATTTGGTGTTACAGGAATCGTTAGCTGGAGTCTTACAAAGGAAGCGGGGCAGAGTTTATCGCAATCTTCGATGTCTATTTTTGCAAAGTCATTTAAGCTCGCATTGTGTGTAATGTCATTCCTGATATTTCTTGTTTTATTGCGAGAAGTTCACTTTTCGTTAGTTCTCAGCATCGGCAAAGGTTGGATGCCAATTAGCATAGAAAATCAAGAGTTTTGGTGGAGAGAATCAGACTGGTATGCGTACATTATCAGCTATTTCATTAATATGCTCATTGGTGTACCAGTATACTCCCTAATTGTCTCTTCAATCTATACTTGGTCTTTTAAACCATTTCGGGTTTTTTGGAAATATTTGAGAAATCGCTAACAAACGCCTTAAGACAGATTCGCAACGCTCGGCGGTTTTTGTTTGAATTGGCTTAAGTGTTTACGGTGCACAATAATTGAGTGCCGCGTTAGCGTTGTTCAGCCCTTAATGTGGCATTATGCAGCAGAGCAGAAATAATAACAAAGGTAGTAATAGTGAGTTATTTTTATGAAATTGCCTATGCGGCAGAATCAGATCGATTGTGTTTTTTTACAGGAACAGGTTTCTCCAAGGCAGTTACAGGAAATCGAGCACCGAGTTGGCAAGGGTTACTTGAAAGCTTGTGTGAGCTACTTACAACTAAGGATGAAATAAAGGCTTCACTCTTTCCTGAAGGAAAAGAAATGCCTTTAAGTTTAGAAGAAACAGCCCAAGTTATTGCGATTGAACTACAGAAAGCGGGTAAGGACATACACAAAGAAACGGCAGCTTTAATAAGTAAAGTAGCTCCTTCAGCTGATGGCAACGAGAGTATTATTGAGTTTTTTACTGAGCGGTCATTTCGTATAGTAACGACTAACTATGACAAGTTAGCTGAATCATTGTGTGGCGGTGATGTTCAATCTTTTGCACCCGGCCTTCCTATTCCCAGATCGAAATCCAAAGTGAAAGTTTATCATGTGCACGGCTCCGTAGATGCACCTGAAGATATGGTAATTACCTCAGAAGACTACTTCAGGTTTTTCCATGCAGAGTCTTACTTTTCACGCAAGTTGAGTACAGTCCTTCATGAAAATACAGTTGTTATTTTAGGTTACTCACTAGGAGATACGAACTTAAAATCAATCATGAATGACTATAAAAAATTCACGAGTGATCACGCTATTGGCTCCAGTGTTATATTTGTATCTCGCTCGCCAGTTTCCCAGTACTTGAAAGATTACTATTCCTACTGTTTCGGTATTCGTGTTATAGACAGCATGGAAACTAAAACATTTTTTGAACGACTAAATGATGAATTGCCAAAAGTTAAAGGTAAACATGAAGCAAGTCTTGATAACTTAAAAAATGTACTGTTTCGTAGACACTCCTTTACTAAAGAATATATTAGAATCGAAAACTCATTCTTTGAGATAATTGCTTCTATAAATGCATCGGGCTTATCGTTGGTAAATGAAAAGGTAATATCGCTGCTTGCTAACGTTATTAAGGTAAAAAGAGAGCTGACGGGTGAATCAGGAGCATGGGAGCAATACGAGCAACTTGCTAAGTGGCTAGTACATCTAGGCAGCATTCTGGATATCGGTGCAACGCCTTTGAGAGATATTTACTTAGAAACAGTATTGCGATCAATGCATACTATGCGAGAAGAACTTTATGTAGGGTACTCATGGCACGCCTACAAAGTTTGGCAACGTAGTTGGGCATCAATGACATCTCATAATCGAGCATTAGTTCGGGCGTATATTCTTGCAAATTCAAGTTGGCCAGATGCACACAAAGTCGTAAAAACCGCATAAAAAAGCACTTTAGAGTAATTTGCAACGCTTGGCAGTTTCGCTTCGCTCAAGTATAGCCAAGTGCCGCTCACACCTTAATTTGGCGTTATGATTCAGGAGTAAATATGGAAAAATCACCTAAAAATAAAGAATGGAAAGACTACGGGCATGCGGGAGTAAAAGCTACACTGAGTGTTATCCCTTTAGCTGGCGGCGCTTTGGCTACGTTATTTGAAACGGTCTTTTCAGCGCCAATAGATAAACGTAAAGAAGACTGGTTGATCCTATTAGCGAATACCGTTGATGAGATTTGTGAAAAAGTTGAAAATCTGACACCAGAAAAGCTATCTGAACACGATGCGTTTATATCTGCATATCTTCAAGCTTCAAATATCGCAGTCAGAACTCACCAAGAAGAAAAAATCAAAGCGTTAAATAATGCAGTAAAAAATACAGTATTAAATGAAGATATAGATGAAACCTTAAAGTTAATGTTCATTAGGTTTATTGATGAAATGACGCCACTTCATTTTCGAATTCTACACTTCTTGTCAACCCCCGAGCACTACATTCAGAAATTGAATACAAATCCTAATAGCTATACTCATTGGGGAGACTTGCGTAATGTGTGGAAAAAAACCTATACAGATATTGGCTCAAATGATCCTATTATCGATTTGATTATCTCTGATTTAAATAGATTTGGTATGGTACGGGTTAAACAGTTTCATGAAGCAAGCTTAGACTCTGTAGGTACTTCAATGGGTCAGAAGTTCATCGATTTTATCGAGCTTGAATCATAACAAACTGTTTAAGAGTGATTCGCAACGCGTGGCATTTTCGCTATGCGTTGCTCACACCTTAACAGGACGTTATAGCGCATTTAAAAGTTAAGAATAAGAGAAGGTTATGAAAAGTTCACCAACAAAGTTTGTCGACTTTACCGAAATAGGAAATGATTTTCGTTTCGAGAAGTTTTCTGAACATTTTCTAGAAAACTTAGGGTTAAACATTGATAGACCTCCTGCTGTTGGACCTGACCGAAAAAGGGATTTGGTTGCATCTGAACCAACAAGATTTTCGCGCAGAGGCTTTAGATGGCTAGTGAGTTGCAAATATTATGAGTATAGAATTGGTCAAAATGATGATAAGGCTGATGCGAATAAATTAGTCGAGCACGCTTGCGACGGCTTTATGTTTGTCTATTCGAACGAAATCACAAGTGGTTTATTAGATAGTGTGGAAGCGGTATGTAGCCAGAAAAATGGAGCGCCTTATCATTTTTTTTCAGCACTGGATATTGAGCGAGAGTTATTATCGGATCCAATACATACCAACTTATTCAATCAGTACTTTCCTGAATCTTTCAATAAGTATATTGGTTTTAACAATAATGCCAAATGTGAATGTGATTGGCATGACACATACTATCTTGGAGAGCCATTACACTTAATCGCATATCAAAAGAATAGACAATCAAAGATATTTTACAAAATGGTATGTGATAACTGCGTTAGAGATTTCTGTATAGATTTAGATGAGCAAAGATTTAGATATAGTGGGACAGTTTTAATAGATGAGTTTTTTCCTAGCAAATAAGTTTGCACTATAACAAACTGTTTAAGAGTTATTCGGCACGCGTTGCATTTTCACTATGCGTTGAATTTAGTGACTAAGGTAGTTTGCGGCAACATCGGTATCGCGTTGCTCAAACGTTAACACGGCGTGATATTATTGAAAGGCCGCGGTGGAACATCAATTTAAATTTCACATCGAAAGTCGCTTCACTTGATGCTCAGTATTGATGATTTCACGCAGTGAGGCCATCACCTTGAACCTTCAGGGATAAAATAGCGTACACACTAAATACAGTATGTACGCTTTACATGCCCACGTTATCATTCGCTCACACGAAAATAGACATGGTTTTCACTCTATACTTAATCTCGGCCGCTGGTATCACTATCGTTCCAACATGGAAAGTTTGTTTTCGATATCTTTGGCAATGACTTGCAGCTTGCTGGAAAGCCGTGATCGAATGATGCACATAAGAATCTGCTTATCTTTTTTGTACCAAGTGTAAAGCGTATTACGGCCTCGCCCCGACTCGTCCTCAAGGTCGGCAACTGTTAAACCAAACTGCTTTAAATACTCCGCTAGATCGTATCCCATAGGCTCAAACCGTCTTTAGATGCTCATTACACTCTTTAATAACGTCCACCAGCTTCTCTATCGTTAAAGAGCTGGCCGAACGCCCCTCAAATTCAGCAAATAACTCGTGCAATACCATGCACTTTGTTTGCTGCTTTAGAAACTTTGCTTCGTCTAGCATTCGGGTAAGGCGCTTGATTGCCTCTGCCTTGCGAATAACTAACTGAACCGCGCTTAACTTAGGCGCACTCAAATAACCGATCACGGCACCTAAATCGCGCTCTAATTGCTTAATCTCACTCACGCTCATCGGTTTTTGCCTCTTCTTCGATATATTCCGAAACAGTCTCGTTAAAGAACACCGTGAAATCCGCACGAAAATCACTAGGAACGTCGTAACCAAGCTCCATAACGTATTCGCAAGCTTCCGAGAACTTAGGGCAATCTGGATACATCAGAATGATTTTAGCCAGTTCAAAACACGTAATTTCTGCGTTTTTTTGACTGACGGCATGATTAACAAGCGATTGCCAAGCAATGTGATTCGTCACTGAGTAATTGCAAAACTGCGGCTTAGTTTGAATGGCCGCTTTAACTAGAGTCGGCAACGTTCCGGTGCGCTCTGCAATTACGTTCGCCAGAATGGTTTTCATTGAGTCGCAATTTAAGTCAAACCATAGGGCGTCAAGCTCCGCTTGGTCGCTGTAGGCTAGTTGGACGTAAGCGCTTGCAAATTCTGGATTATCAAAACCAAGTACGTCTTGAAAAACAATGGTCGCTGCGTCAATGGTATTCACTACTTTCTCCTTAGCTGTCTTGCTTACTAACTTCGCCTAGTTCGACCTCTTCCGGTGTAACTGCGTCGATAACAGTTATCTGGCCGTACTCTTCAAGCAACTTACTGAGTCGGGCCACTTCTTCTTGTAGTTCTTTGATTTGGCTTTCTTGTTGCTTGGTTCGGAGTAAGTAATAATTCGAGTTAGCGATACCAAAAGAAATGTTTTCCATAACGATGTTCGATACATCCTCATGGTCATGTAGAAGAGCCAAGGCTTTAGCCGCTGCTAAGGAACAAAGCTCACTAACGCTAACAGGTTGCAGCGTGTTGGCTTCCATCTGTTTAAGTAGTGATCTTGATTTCGAAAGAATCCCCTCTGCTAGTAGCTGTTCTTGCGTTGACAGTACAATCTCGCGTGTCATAGCTGGATATTTCCTCGTTGTTCTCGTAGATAGTGACAGACTTGTACGAACCGACTAGCTTGGCTAGCCGGATCATAAACTCATCAAGGTTTAAGCGTTTCGCATCAGTGAATACGATTTGACGAGCTTGAAGTAGTTCGGATCTTTTCTGCTCCGTCGTCTTTTGATTCGTCGCTTTCATTGTGGTGTTCAGAATCCTTGCATTGGCAATCTTCACAATCGCACTCTGTAAGTTTCACGCTGCTCAAATCCACACCTGCCATCTTTGCAAGAGCAATAGCTGTTACCTTTGGAAGAAGTTGAGGCATAAGCTCTTTGATCACCTCGTTCAAAGCACAACCGATGTGATCAGCGAGATTATTGTTAACCGTAGGAAACTGTTCGTGTTTAATGCCTAGACCTACTCTTTCATCATCCTGAATCTCTGGATTAATGGTTAAGGCGATTTTAAAACCGTCCCTTTGCACAAACTCTTCAAGAAAGTTCATTAGTTCTGGTCGTGTTTTGCTGTTTAGCACTTTTTGGTCGGTCATTTGTTCATACCTATTTGTTGAATTAGCCACAAAGGGCTTAGAAGAAAGCCGCTCGTCATAAGCAGCGTTCCAATCAAAAAAATTATGGTCGATGTCTTACTTGTTAACTTTCGATTCATAGAATCATAGAACGACAACACCGAAATCATAAAAAGAGCGTGACCAACAGAGAAGATCACGAATCCAAACAAAACAACAATCAAGCCTATTTTCCCCTGTGTTTTGTCTGGTAATACCTTGCGTCACTTTGTGTTGCGCCATTGTGCCATAGCAATAATTTCTTTTGTTGGCGCTAGCTGGTGGCGGCCAAATGGGATTTTGTTTTGTCGCATTATCTCGATGACTTTAGGAACTAAGTGGATACTTAGCCCTACTACTCGGTAATGCTCAATCTGTGGAATTGCTCGGCCTAGCTCGAACGCTAGGTACTCAACTGCATCTCGCTCTGAGCAATGTCTATGGATAGAAAGGAGACGAATAGCTGCGTTAAATCCTATTGCCGCGATTTCATCTCTCGGTGAAATTTTGTTTTTGGTCATGTCAGTCATACCTTGCAACATTCATTGAACAAAAATAATTGTATCCGTTCGATGATTATGCAAACAAACCTAAATATTGGAATTTATGTTTTCAAAAATGTTGCGTTGCTTCGCGTCCTCTCGCACCAACTCTTCAAAGCTCCATATTCCGGTAAGCTCTCCAATCTGATCGAGCGCTTCTAGTGGCAATTTAGACCACGCATATTCCACCAGCTCTAAATCTGTACCAACCTTGTTGAAGAATAATTGCTTGCGACTACCTAGCGGATCGTGTCGTACTGGTTCGCCTTCTGGTATTGGGTTGCCGCCAGTTGCGCCTCGATGGTGAACGGGACAAAGGCCATAACCAAAAAAGTGAGCTAGTGGCTTAACCGCACCTTTCTCACTCGAATGATGAAACTCAACGTATTCCAACGGTTCAGGCCAATCATTCGGGTGACCAAGCTTATCGCAAGCTATACAACCACAACGTTGAATCACGGCCTGTCCATAGATCTGTTCTGCCTTTGTCGGTTTGCGACCTTTCATTGCTCTTCTCCTGTTTTCTAGGCACAAAAAAAGCGCTGCATTCACTGAATGCAACGCTCTAACTCAAAAGCGATACTCTAAAGCGTCACTGTTAACGCCTCGGCTTGTTCTTTTAGATCTTCAATCATGGCTCTTGGATAGGAACCAAGCTCCTGAATGTTGATAGGCAGTAACGTATCTGCGTCAACTCCTAAGTGATCGGCTATAGCGGCCATTATTTTCTTAGTTGAGTAAGGCTTCATTCTCTGGCTCAAAGCAACTTGCTGATAGCCAGCTTGCGCAAACACGCCTTTTTTGTAGTAGTGATAAGTGATCAGGTAGTAGGTTAATACTTGGTTCGGATTACTCATCTAATGCGTTCCCCTAAATAACTGCTAATGTCTCTTGGTATTTTTTGAATAGTTCTAACACTCGCCCTTTGGCCGCAAATCGCCCTAACTGTCCACCAGCAAACCATAATCCGGTATCTGATAGTGAGATAAGTTGAATTTCTTTCTTGAGCGCGGCTTTAAAGTCCTCAATGAGCACCATCTTAGTGAGAACGGGGAACGTCCCACTATTCACTGTGATTGGTCTAGTTGGAACGTCATAAGCTTCCACTAGCTCTTTAGCCTTTTGATTGGATAGCCCGTAGTGAATACCCAAACCGGAAACAATTGCATATCCAGCCGGAATAAAATTGCGCTCTAACTCGTCAATTCGTCGATGAGCGTCGTTGGCCGTTTCAATGGCCTGTTTGGTCTGCTTCTCCTGTTCAACTAGAGCCTTTGCTTGCTCAAGTAACCATTCCGCGCTTGTTCGCGGCTGTTCGGCCAATGAATAGGAGCCATGCTTTCGAATGTTTGGTAACACTTCGTGAGTGATCCAACGCTGAAACGGCTTACCCTTTGGCGCTTGGCTGGAAAGAATCAAGTCATACATACCAGCCTCGTTTATTACCGTAAGCCGTTGATTTAACTCTAACGTCGAGCAGCTCGACGTTGGAAATTCGGCCATTAATTGCTTTAGCGGCTTCTTATCTTGTTCTGAAACATACCGATTAACCGCATCACGAGCGTTCACAAGGCCAAGCATTGCGCCGACCTCGTTCCCGATAAACCAAGGATCGTTATCCATATCAATGATGACGGTCAGATCCCCAAAAATAGGTTTGTTGAATTTGGTTATGTTCATCAACGTAATTCCTTAAAACATGGTTCTTTTGGTCATACCCTGCTTACACACGAACACGCACTATTGGCTTAACTTCAGTCATGCAATGAATATCAATAGAGTCGCCTTGCGGCGGCTCATAACACACGACTTTGAAATCATTCGGATCTACTGGCTTTTTAGGTCTAATGAATTGGCTATATCTCTTCCCGTTAAGCTTGAAATCGTACTGATAAGGCAAGTCTCGTAATTTCATGCCTACCTCACCAATTTGAGTGATTTCAATCTCGCAACGATTACGCCAGCTAGAAAGTAAATCATCACCGTAAATTCGATGCCGAACTTAGCCAGCATGTAGATCGCTAGTGCGCCGTGTATCGCTACTAGAACGGTTTCACTAAAACGCATAACTCACCTAGAAACGAAAACGATGCTTGATTTGTTGAATGTTGTGGAACACTGGCAAGTGAAGCTTCTTTGCGTAAGCAACTTCAGCGAATGCGCCAACGCTAGTTTTCCAGTTCGGCAAGCAATAAATCGCGTCAACTTCACGAATCATTGCCATTGCTATATCCATGTACCCTTGTTCGCTTAATCCTTCTGGCAACATCAGTGTGTGAACGGGAACGTGACCGATGCACTGAATCTTTAGGGCTGCGCGTTTAAATTGCGCTTCGCTATCAGGCACATCGGTAACGCCACCAGCGATATAAATCTTCATCCCTTAATGCTCTCCATTTCGCGTCTAAGGGCGTTGATTTTTAGCTCAATACGCTCAATTTCTTCGGTACTGGATTCTTTAGTGATTTGATGTTGCAGCTCCGAAATCTCGCGTGGGATCTCTCCTACCCGCCATAGATAAAAATCAAGCTTTTCGATTTTCTTATGTCGGATTGCTTCTAGCTGGTCTTTGTCTACGAGCTGGTAGATCTGCGCTAGCATGATTTCAACGTCAGCAATTTCTTCCATCACTTCAGTGATCGAGCCTTTGCCTTGTCGAAAGTGGTGGTACAGGGCAACGGCCAATTCATTTAGCTCTGAAATGGCTTGTTCAACTTGGCGTCTGCGCCCCATTGTTAACAATACTTGGCAAGCTTTTTGGTCTGGTAATTTGGTCATTGATTGTTACCTTGCGTTTTGTTTCGAAAACAAATATATGATCTAAATTTACGTTTGTAAATTTAACAGGCCGAAAATTTAGATTCTTCTTTTGCGCGGTGAAGAGCCTCTAAAGCAACATCAAACGCTTCAATTTCCATTCGCCCGTATGAGTTACACGTATTGCCGATCATGCTAGCCATGCCAGCTAGTGTTTTTAAGTCCTGTTCTAAGTTCTCACTCAATACTTTGAAGTCTCTTTGCTTCGCTAGCTTGTGAAGGCGAGATACGCTCAAGAATGCGTTGCTGGTGGCTTCTAGGTAATTCACTAGCGCTTTAGCAAACTCCTGATCCATTGCTGGCACATCGTTGTTGATTGCGATTTCTTCAAAGCCGTACTCGTGCATTTTGGCGATCAAAATCTTCATTTGCTGCTTGATATCGTTCATCGTTTCAGGGCCCTTAATTGGTCAATTCGATCAGAAAACTCGTGTCGTTCTCCTGAACGTCGATACTCTTCTCGAACCTTGTCACTTACCGAAACTCGACTGTGTACTGGTAGCGCTTTTAGCTCATCCTCTGCAAGTCTCAAGCGGCCAGCTCGTTCTTTAGCGTCTGCATCCCGTAGATACTTGATGAAAAGTTCTAACTCTCCACCAGCTCTAGCTCGTTTCAAATCCCAATCACAATTTTGTGCTACCCATTTCTCGGCTCTCCCCATTGGCGCACGATTCAAAAATCGGTCATAGGCTTCGCGGTATTCCGCTTCGGTTCGCTGGTTAATCTGAGTCATCAACTCACCAAGCGATGGAGGGAAGCGGTTGCCGTTGGATAGTCGGTCAAAGCAGATCGCTAGTATCCGGTTAAGTTGCAAATCATTCAGGGTCGAAAGGAAGTTTCCCCATGCCGTAGTAATCACTGCGCCATTCATCGTTACCCATGTCTTGCCGTACATTTCCGTTAGCGTGTCCCATAGGGCTGTTAGCTTGGGATTCAATCCATTGGCGCTGTTGTTGTACTCGTGCAAATTTGATTGCTGGCGATTGGTTTGGGTAAATCCGCAACCATTCAGGGAAGATTGACTGATCGGCATTCTCGCCATAACCGATTCCATTGATTTCAAATTTCTGTCCATTGTCGATACCTCTTAGATTCGTGTCGTTAAGCAATTCATCTGTCCAGCGTTCGTACTTGATGTAACGTTCTGGATGTAAGCGATCAAAACCTTGTTGCTGCGCTGCATTGCGTCGCTTTACGTCTTCAGCGAGCATTCGTGCAAACTCGTAAGGCTCGGCCTTTAGGCGCTTGATAGCTCGCTTAAACTCATTGAATGCTTGAATCTTCCCAACCTTTCTCATTCCGGCAGTCCAGAAAATTGCAAACGCATCAGAAAGCAATTGGTCTGAATCGTCAGATTCGGACGAAGTATTTAGATCAGTATTTAGTTTAAGATCAGTATTTAGTAGTGTCGTATTAGCCGGATCTGGCTTTTCCGTAATACGGCTTTCACGGATTAGGCTTTTTGGATAGTCACTCACTTCATACCAAGTTGAACCGTCAGCCTCTTTGTGGCGAAGGCAAAAGCCACGCTCAATAAGCTCTTTTAGTATTACGTAAACACCATCACGCCCCGTTTTCTTCATGGTTCCGGTGGTTACTTTCTCTAAGTGGGACACTTTAACTTCCCAATCATCAGGTTTTGACAACAAGTAACTAAGCAATCCCATCGCTTGAAAACTCAAACAATGGTCTGCATAAACCTCGTTGCAAATCATGGTGAAGTTGCGACTTGCACGTTTACGCTTGATCGTTGCGTTCTTATTTGGTTGTGCCATATAATTACCTCGTCACAGCACTAACATTTGGTGCAAACTTAAAGACCGCCGCCTCACACGGCGGTTTTTTTTACTTAAAATTCACTATTTGTTCGAATGTCTTTGTAGATAGAACTTGCGCGTTCAGCCTGTTCTTCTTCGTTGTATTCGTCTTTAGGTTCAGTCAAACCACACTTTTCAACTAACGCTTGTCTGAGTGATTCAAGTTTCTCGACTGGCACTCCCAATGCGTTGCTGAGTTCATCGACATCTTTCCACCAGTTGAAACTTGTCGCGCTCAAAACGCAGTAAGCTCCTAACTCTTCAAGCGTCAAACCACGCTTAAAAATCATCGTTGGAACGACAGCCATGTTGTTTAGAACGAAAAAGCGATTTTCAGGAATGTTCATGGTTACCTCTCAATGTGCTTTGGTTGAGCGTGGCGACACTGAGCTATTAGCGCCACAAGTGGGTGGCTGATAGGAAATAGCTCCCACGCTCACCAAAACACACTTTTAGGTTATCTACTGTTGAGTGTCGTCAACATTCGATGAATGCAATCATTGATCGTAAACAACAAAGTTGTCAAATAAAAAATTTTCGACCAATAATCGACCAAAAAAAAGAATTGGTTTATACTTGGTGTGTGAATTTCACATACATATACAAGCGTAATATTTAAACATCAAACAGGGGGCATTATGTCTATGTCTGTGCTTGCTCGGAACATTGAGCAGAGGAAACGGGATTTAAACATAACCAAAAGCATCGACTTGGCAAAGAGATCTGGTGTAAGTCGAGCGGTGTTAACCAACATCAAATTGAATCCAGAAAAAAGTATCATGCTTGATTCGGCTATCAGGCTAGCAGATGCCCTCGATTGCCGTCTTGAGTGGTTAGCTACTGGTGAAGGTTCGCCAACGGCTGATGAATACAAAGAGCTTTCTCGCATTGAACTAGGTGCTCCCCTAGTATCATTAAACTCGTTCGTTGACGTTGACCCAGATGAGTTTTTAAAAACGGGCGTTTCAGAGCGCACTCAACGATTCCCTTGCCCTAGTGGAAACTCAAAGAGTCAATTCGTTGTAAAGGTGAATGACCAAATCAAAAACTATCCTGCTGGTGGTTACTTGTACTTTGACATTGATAAATCACCTGTGTCTGGTCAATTGGTTGTAGCAAACACTGGTAACAACGTGGAGATCATGGAATACCAATCCGCACACGGTAGGCAGTTTTTGAAATCCATGAATGAAGAGTTACCTCTTGAATTGCGTCTTGTAGAAATCACTGGTCAGAAATTAATTGGCACTTTCGCTGCGTATGCGATATTCTAATTTTTGGTGATAGATATCACTCACAATCAGCTTTTAAAAGGATTTCCCTCGCTATGCGAGGGTTTTTTTTGTCTAAAATCCCAAATCAATCAAAAGCGAAAACAATAATTTCATTTTTTACCGTTTTCGATCACTTCCAATATTTTCATCGTTAAGTTAATCTTTGCATCGTTCGGAAACAAACAGACAAAAATAAAACCGCCCATTTCTGAGCGGCTTTATTCACAAGGTATGACCAGACCATTTAATGGTATGACCGTGTTGAAGCGGCGACCAAACCGCTGCAACGCCGTCATAGTATCACAAAAGATAAGTGAGTAAACATGACTATTGACGAAGCAAAAATGACTGGCGAAGGAACTGCCAAAAAAGACCCTCAAATGGAACGTGTGACTAACTTCCCTGAGTTTATCGAGCGTGTAGAGGCTGGCTCGATTGCCAACGTTCTTGGTTTAGCCACATCCAACGTGGCGCTAGCCGTATCTAACTCCGGTAAAGCTGGCGAGATCATCTTAAAGCTAAAACTTTCACCAGCATCTAAAACCGACCCGTCGATTATGAATGTAACCACAGCGATCACGGTTAAAGAACCGAAAGTAAATTACGGCTCGAAAGTCGAAGACTTCAAATATGAAACCGTGGCGTTTGCTGGCTTCGGTGGCAAGTTGAGTTATGACCGCCCAGCCGTTGGCGTCCACAACCAGCTAGAAATTCCGGCTGGCATTAGCAAACTAAGCGTTGGTAAATACTAAGGAGTAAAGAAGAATGTCATTTACTAAAGAATCAATTCAAGAACTTGTAAATAAGGGTAGCGTTCCTGAGTTTATTAAAGCTATTGAAGCTAAAAATACGCTTTCCCAACTGATTCTAGTGCCTGACAACTGTTCCCTAAAAGATTTGGAACAGTACCAAGAACACCGCAATAACTTGCGTGGCGAGTTTAACACAATCTCGATCACTGAGTTTGCGAAGTATGCAAAAGACCACCAGCTAGAAGGCTCAAAGACTTTTATTGATGCTGATTCAATGAAAGCTAAAACAATCTTTGACGTTGGTACTAACGACAAAGCTGGTCATCAACTTCACAAGGCTTCAGTATCACTAAAACGCACTGCACCATTTAAAGCGCTGCTAAACATCGACGGCGAACGCATGGAACAACGCGATATGGCTGAGTTCTTGGAAGATTGGAAAGACTACATTTCTGCGTTTGACTCAAACGGCGAACAAATTGAAATGTTCAAAGCGATTGCGGCTGTTCGTGAACTTGATTTTGAACACACTCGCGGCTCAAACCGACAAGTTAGTGATTTCTCTCAATCACAAAGCGAATACGAACGTATTGCGACTAAAACTCGTGAAGATCTTGTGCTACCTGCGGCATTTGTATTCACTTGCGAACCATACTCTGGTTTAGGTGATTTCCGCTTTGAGTTGCGCCTATCAATAATTCGAAATGAGCTTTTAACCCTACGCATTAAACGCATGGAAGAGATTCAAGAGAAAATGGCTGAGAAGTTCCTTGAAGTCGTTAAAGAAGAGTTCGCAAACCAATCGGTAGCAATGCCGACTTACATCGGTACTTACTAATGAGTAATGGTTCCCTCACTCACGAGGGAACCAAATCAGATAAGTTGTATTCACAAGGTAGACCAATGACCAACCAAACCCAACCTGTAGACGTTGCTGTTAATCACCTTCTAAACATGGTTCAAAACCAACTTGGTAACGTCCTTTCTCTTGTTGAAACCCAAGCACAATTAGTTTCTGAATCTCTAAACTACGAAACCGATCAGTACAACGAACTAATTGATCGAATTGAAAAGGCTGAGTCTGAACGCGACACGCTTGAACTGAAAGTTATTGAGCTGACCAAAGAGAACGAAGCAATTGAACTAGACCACCTAGACAAGCTCAACAAACTACGCAGCGAATTTAACTTACTAAAAGCAAGAACGGCTGATCTTCCTGCACTAAGAGAAGAAGTTAAGCGTTACCGTGAAATGAATCCAGACGCTTTAAAGCAACGCCTAGCTAAATCACGCGCAACTGCTGACGAGCGCTTAAACACAATCAACCGTTTAAAGAAAGAATCAAGCGACTACCGCAAAGAAAATATTCGCTTGAAAAAAGAAGTTACTCAACTAAGCGAAGCGGCATTAGAAGCAACGCACCTATGCGAAGAGTACAAAGCTCGATTGCATTTCATTGATGGTGACGTAGAAAAGCCATACGTTGGCAAAGACGGTTTAGAGCTATTTATCTACCGTTATGGCTACCCTCTTGCGTTCAAGCCATTGGTTAAAAATCTAAGCGTAATTCGTGACTTAAACTTCCATATTGAATTGCGTTCAAATTGGGCTGTTTGTTGTGTGGTAAGTGTTTCTGACTGGCTTATCCCATTAATCCCAACAGTTCACGAGTTTGAAGGCCGTATTCCTACAGAGCTATATACAGACCTTCAAGAAATTTACACAAACGCTGCTGAAGTTAGCCACCAGCATCTAATTGCGCGTGTGGAGCACTTTAAAGAAGTAACACTTGAATCTGTTTACGACGGTGTAATCACCGAACGAGAATTAAAGCTTCTGAACGATGCAAATTATTTCTCTGTTTACAGCGTAATGCACCCAACCGATGAACAACTAGCAAAATCAGTTAAGGGCATTAGCGAAGCAAGTGCGTCAAAAATCCGATCAGCAATTGACGAAAAGATCGTTCAACCTTGGGAACGCGAGAACTGGACGAAAGAACAAGTAAACGAGGTTCGTCGCAAGTGAAATACGATGTGATTTATGCCGATCCGCCTTGGCAATTCAGCTCAAAAAGAACTGGCGGTTCAATGAAAAGCGGCGCTTCACAAAAGTATCCAACAATGACGATAGACGACTTAAAGAAAATGCCAGTTGGTGAACTGGCATCTGATAACTGTTATTTGATCATGTGGTACGTGAACGCCATGCCTAAAGAGGCGTGTGAGCTTGCTGAAGCGTGGGGATTTACCGTTAAAAACATCAATGGATTGGTTTGGGGAAAAGAGACTGTTAACGGCTTACCTTTCTTTGGTCTTGGTTACCACACAAGAGCTGGAACAGAATCGGCACTAATCGCGGTTAAAGGTAAACCAAAACCAGCAAGTCGCTCCGTTCGCTCGTTCTTTACGGCACCCGTTGGCGAACATAGTGCCAAGCCACAAGAAGGCCGCGACAAAGTAGAAAAAATCGCAGGACGGTTCGCTAGAAAGCTTGAGCTTTTCCATCGAGGCGAACCAAGAAATGGTTGGGATGTATTCGGCAACCAATCGGCACCAAGTTTAATTTTAGATGAGGTTGGATTCAGAAAACCATACTTAGCGGAAATTCAGCTTCAATATGAGGAATTAGAAAAGTGGAAGAAAAACTAATTAGTATTGAACAATTGCTTGTTAGATATCGCCCTTTTGCAATGCGAGATGGTGAAAACTTCACAAAGCGCGGCTTATACAACTGGCGTAAAACAAAAGGCTTCCCTGAACCTGTTATATCTTCACCAAGACTCATTTGGAAAACTGAAGATGTGCTCAAATGGGAAAGTGATCAGGGTTACGACTTTTTGTAGGATATTGACTGATAGGCAGCATTCAAACCCAAATGCTGCCTTGGGCTTAATATATAACCATAAAATCAAGCATATAATTGATTATTATCCGCCCTTCCCATACCCTATGTTGCAAACTGTTTTGGTTGAATTACTAGGGTATGACGTCATGGACGATAAAGAGATTATAAATTGTATAAGACAAAAAAATCATGCGGAGCTTGCATTTTTAGAAGACCCAAGCTTGGTTTATGACAATGAATACCATCTTGGATATCGCTACTTCCTTTTAGAATCTAAACTAGAAGATACTAGCGAAGCACTAGACGAAATAATTTCAACCTTTAAAAGTGAATCTAATGCATTTGAATACCTTGGCCGTACCGCTGCAAAAATATTTAGTCATTTTGGAGAAGAGCATATCGCATCTTCATTTTTTAGACATTCTATAAATTTAGATAAAGATAATGAGAAAGCTTGGTGGGGACTTTACTCTAAAAATAGAGATGTCAATGCATTTCTAGAATCATTGAAAATTGACCATAAAAGCTATAATCTAAAGAACATAGAAAACAAACTAAATGATAATTATTTTTCATATTTTGAACATATTAATTACTCTCGTAAAGATTGGGAATTCATAGTTAATTTGATAGATAACTTAGGTATCAAGCTAGAAGAGAATGTTATCGATAAGTTGATTTTGGCTCATTACTACTTAGAAGAGTTTGAAAAAGGAGTGGAGATAATAAAATCACAGGATAAAGTACATGCAAATACTATATCCTTATATTTAAAATCTGGATGGATCGATATAGATACAGCATTGTCTAAGGTTTATATCTTTCAAATAGATAAAATTCTTGGTGATGATCATAAAAGGATTTACCAAGAGTATATAAAAGAATCAAAAAAAGGAAAGGAAAACCCTACTAAGCAAGTACTTATAGATAAGGCATTTAAAGCAAAAGCATACTCAGATGTAATCGCTCATTACAATAAAAATGATGACAATGACTCTTTGTTCTCTTTTGATATAAAACCCAAATTACATTATTTGTATTCATTGCTAATGCTAGACATTAATATAGATGATAATGTTTATAATCATATTTTAAAATACCAAGATCATAGAGACCATGAAGAAAAGGCACTACACGCAGCATTAGAACTATTAATAAATATAAAAAGCTTAGAAAAATCATTAGAAAATAAAGAATACATAGAATATCCAATATATGTAATATCAACATATAGAAAAGCAGAAAAAATGCTGGATGATTCTAATTTATTAAACCATCACTTATATGATGAGCTATATAATAATTTACATAAACTAGCTGCAAAATGGGATAAGTTATTTTTTGAAAATAAGTTAAATTCTATTTTAACTAATGAGTCAGAAGAAATTTTATATGATAAGTTTATTGAGCTATGCAATCTAGAAATTCGTAATGAAGATTATGACTCTGTGATAGAAAAGGTAAATAGTTATCATATTGACAATCCACCCAATCGGACAACTCTATATATTCTTGGCGTTTGCTTTGAGCGAAAAAAAATGTATGAAGATGCATGTAACCAATACAAGCTCGCAGTTCAGGAAATGGAAAAGCATAAAGAACTTAATCACATTATATTGGGTGATTACTTGGCATGCTTAAAATTATCAGGAACTAAAATTTCATCCGAAAGACATATTGAATTAAGAGATAAATTCAACATATCTTTGGTAGAGACACTGGAATGGAAGACTCCAAGGCATAGAAATACATTGTATAAATATTATCCATTTAACCTTAACACTTTAGATTCATTAATAAATGGTTACTTTTATCTACCTTGTAAATCTAAGTTAAATGACCCAATTGAAATGCCAGAAATAGATGGAATTGGAGACAAGGATTTAATAGACTCAAATTACAAAATTTGTTCATTCTCTAAAAATAAGAATTCAATGTTAATGTGGTCTCACTATACACAGAACCATTCAGGAATAATGGTAGAATATCAGTTTGGAGGAGAGCTACCTAGAGGGATTGGTATCGATTCCGTGAAATATACTGACTCAAGCAAAAGAAACAAAGAAAAAAACAAATATATTTTCAATCAGTTCCTATTAACAAAAAACAATGAATGGTCTTACGAGGAAGAAGTAAGGTTACTATCTTACGAAAAAGAAAAAGTTTATTACGAAAACTATGAAAGACCATTCATAGATCGAAACAAAATAAATGCACAGATTATAAGCATAACGTTAGGTTGCAAATTCCCAGAATCAAAGATGAACTTAATCGTTAATTTAGTGAAAAATATGAACGAAAAGCGTAAAGACCATGAACCCTTAGTAAAAATTAGAAAAGCTAAGATTTCTGACAACAGTATCTTTGGTTTAGAGTACGTAGACATAGCCAGTTAAGCGCCAAGACGTTGCTTCTTGGCGCATTTGAAGCGGTTTAATGACTTTCTTTGTAGCCAATAACGGCGTCATGATAAATTTTCATGGCGTCTAGTTGCTGACTCAAATACTGACCTTTATTGTAGGTTTTCATTTCACCAGCCATTTCATGGCCTAACATCTTTTCAGCGATATAAGGCTCAATTTTCAAATCTCCGAAGTGAGTTGCTAGCGTGTGTCTAAATACGTGTGGCGACCAGCTTGGCAACGCTAATGCCGCTTGCAGCGGTCTAAAACGACTTTGAAAGCCTTGCACTCCTAACTCCCTACCCCTGTTCGAGATTATCAAGTTCTCAGAGCTTGGATGAAGGTTGTATAAAAACTCAAAGTAACCAAACAAGAAATCTGGAATTGGACGAACAATTAAACGTCCGTTCTTGCTGTTTTCTGGTGGCACTTTCCAAGTTCTACCTTTCAGGTCGATGTTAACTTTCTTGGCCGTTCTCAGTTCTCCGCTACGCGCTCCGGTAAACATGAGAATCAAACAAGCTGCCGCAAACTCAAGAGGATATTCACCAGAACGGCAATAGTCGTAAATCTGCTTGAGTTCTTTGAATGATAAAACCCTATCCCTTGGCTTCGACGGTGCGCCAACAAAACGGCTTTGAATATTGATCAGTTTGTTCTCTTCAATAATGTCTACAGCCATTAGGTATTTGGCACACTGCTTTAATTCTGTCAGCAAGCGAACTGGAACAGTTTTACCTTCAATAGTCTTAATCACGTTGATCCAATCAACGGTTTTCATCTGCTCCCATTCATTAGAGCCAATCTTGCGAATTATGTGTGTATATAGCGCGTTGATAATTAGCTTTGGATATTTGCGTCTTGGGATCAATTCTTCATTAATCCAAAACTCAATACACTCTTGAACGGTTGAGATTTTCTTTTTGGCTTTGTTGTTTCGCGGATCTAAACCTTGCTCAAGCATCTTTTTAGCTTCTCGGTGAATATCCCTAGCCTCTTTTAAAGAAACTTGAGGATAAGTGCCGATTGTTAAGATTGCTTGTTTCCCCTGCCAGCGGAAGCGATAGCAAAAGCTAATTTTTCCGCTCTTATAGAAGCGCGCAAGTAGGCCGCCGCCGTCGGCTAAATCTTGGTGTGGTTTGTCTGTTGGAAAGTTATTTTTGGACTTTAAAGCCCGTTCGGTGATGGTCATAGTCTACCCTGTCATATACACAATATATACACACATTACGTTTCTTCAGACATTTTTCCCATGTCACACGAGGAAACACCATGAAGCTCGCAAGCCCCGTATTTATTGGCCTTACATGATAAACGATGTAGATTTTGGAAGCTATTAGAAAGCCGATGAAACTAAAACATATTCCCTTTGTATAATTCTGTTTTCATCTTGATTCTCAGGCTTTAAAAAGACAGGCAATACTAAGGAATTCGCTGCCAAGAGACAAGCGTTACCCCATACAAGCGTAGCAAAAACTTCCGCTGGTTCCCGGCCTCTTTGCTATCACTCACACCAAAGCGCCGTATTTCTGTCACGCGCCAAACATTTGATTACACAGCACTCACATCACAATTACATATCCCCAACATGTGTGGGGTCACAATCATTCATTTCGTTGTTCGCAGTGCGCATTTGTGCACATTAATATTGTGCAGTTCGTTCCAATTACACTTATAAATTTATGCGCTCAACTATCACTTTTAAGCTCTTACTGGCGTTAATTGCTGTCTTCAGCTGCGTTCTAGCTGCCTCTACGGCTTACCAATACCATCAACAAAAAACCTTAATCAATGATGTTCTTAGTGAACAACTCCATGATAAGGCTAGTAATTATTTCGATAGCCTAAATATGATGATGCTTACGGGCACCATGTCGCAAAAAGAAACCTTACGTCAAAAAGCCCTGGCCCAAGAAGGCATTGAAGCAGTTCGCGTGTTGCGAGCTGATACTGTGACCAAACTTTACGGACCTGGGCAACAAAACCAGCAGCCTGTCGATGATATTGATCAACGAGCGTTGAATGGTGAACTGGTGATTGAACCAATCTCAGCCGATTGGGGCAAAGGGTTAGTAGTCGCACTACCAATGAAATCGAGCGAAAATTACCGTGGCACCAACTGCGTTTCTTGCCACGTTGCACCAGCAGGAGAAGTGTTGGGCGCGATTCGCTTGGAATACAACATGAATCATGTCAATTCAATGATCAGTAAACAGGCAATGTTTGCGATGGGAATAATGGCCGTAATCGCATTTGTGGGCTTCATCATAACGATGAGTTTGATTCAGAAAATCATTGTACGACCAATTCAAAGAACGTCGAAATTCATGTCGAATGTGAGCCATAGCAAAGATCTATCTCAACGACTTATGCATCACCAACAGGATGAAGTGGGCCAACTTTCTACTGCAATCAATTCATTCATGGATACGGTCTCCGAAAGCTTAGAACGTGTGCAAGACACCTCTCACTCACTTGCCGACTCCGCGAGTAAACTAACTGCTGTCGCGCAGTCCACAGATAAAGCGGCCAATAACCAACAGCTAGAGACCAACGAAGTACAAAGTAATATCACCGATATGTTGCAGCAACAAACTGCGGTTGAGGACTCGACTAACAACGCTACTGTTTTGGTCAATCACACCGTTGATGTCGCCACTCATAGTGCAAGTCAAGCACACAACGTCAGTGAAGACATCAAACAACTAGTAAGTAACATTGATACTGTACGGGAAAAAATCAGCTCTCTAAATCAAAGAACCGAAGAAGTGTCGTCCATTCTTGTGGTTATTAAGGGTATTGCAGAACAAACCAATCTGCTCGCGTTGAATGCTGCTATTGAAGCCGCCCGAGCCGGAGAGCAAGGGCGCGGTTTTGCGGTCGTCGCGGAAGAAGTGCGTAACCTGGCTTCTAGGACGGCTGAAGCCACTGGTAATATTGAACATATCATTTCTCAATTCCAGCAAGGAAGTGAAGAGTCATTAACTTCTGTTGATACCGTCTGCCAGTTTGCTCATCAACGCTCTGTCGATGTCGAGGCACTATCAGCCACAATGCATAACGTTGTTGACGAAATGCGCCAAGTGCTCAGACATGCAGAAGATATCCAAAACCAGACGCAAACCACATCTGATGTAAGTCAGCATATTCAATCTAAAATAGATGTGATCACACTGCATGCTAACGACACATCGCAATCAGCATCGCACACGCGTGATATTAGTGTTGATTTAGAGCATCTATCCGAACGTTTAGAGCAATTACTAAACCAATTCACACTTTCAGAGCACAAAAGAGTGAATAAATAGAGAGATTCTCCCCATCAAAACGAATATAAAGGTTGATGCGAGCGAATTGACAGGTAATATGTCTCGTTGAATCTGTAAAATGCTACCCAACTCAGCGCTTAGCTTGTTTTTTGAACAAAAATGTTATTAGACAAGTACTTTAAGTAAGCGTTGAGTTGAATTTTTACCTCAATGGAGAATATTGAAAACATGACTTACGCGCCTGTATCAGACGTATTGAAAGGTCAGCTAGCAGTAGACAGCGAAGTGACTGTTCGTGGCTGGATCCGTTCACGTCGTGATTCCAAAGCTGGAATCTCTTTCCTTGCCATATATGACGGCTCTTGTTTCGACCCGATTCAGGCCGTGGTCCCAAATAATCTTAATAATTACGAAGACGAAGTATTAAAGCTAACGACTGGCTGCTCTGTTGAAGTAACTGGTAAGATTGTTGAATCTCCTGCAAAGGGTCAAGACTTCGAACTTGCTGCCACTGACGTTAAAGTGGTTGGTTGGGTTGAAGATGCTGAAACTTACCCAATGGCAAAAACTCGTCACTCAATCGAGTACCTACGTGAAGTTGCGCACCTACGTCCGCGCACAAACGTAATCGGTGCAGTAGCACGTGTACGTAACTGCCTATCTCAAGCAATCCACCGCTTCTACCACGAGCAAGGTTACTTCTGGGTATCTGCGCCGTTGATCACGGCTTCAGATGCTGAAGGCGCTGGTGAAATGTTCCGCGTATCTACGCTAGACATGGAAAACCTTCCTCGCACTGACGCTGGTAAAGTGGACTACAACGAAGACTTCTTCGGTAAAGAGACGTTCCTAACCGTATCTGGTCAGCTAAACGCAGAAGCTTACGCTTGTGCGCTAAGCAAAGTTTACACTTTCGGCCCTACTTTCCGTGCTGAAAACTCAAACACAAGCCGCCACCTAGCAGAATTCTGGATGGTTGAGCCTGAAGTTGCGTTCGCAGAACTGGATGATGTAGCGAAACTGGCTGAAGACATGCTCAAGTACGTGTTTAAAGCAGTGCTTGCAGAGTGTCGCGATGACCTTGAGTTCTTCGCTCAACGCATCGACAAAGAAGCAATCACTCGTCTAGAGCAGTTCGTTTCTTCTGACTTCGCGCAAGTTGACTACACTGACGCAATCCAGATCCTTCTTGATTCAGGTCGTGAGTTCGAATTCCCAGTTGAATGGGGTATCGATATGTCTTCTGAGCACGAGCGTTTCCTTGCTGAAGAACACTTCAAAGCACCTGTAATCGTTAAGAACTACCCGAAAGACATTAAAGCATTCTACATGCGTGCTAACGATGACGGTAAAACAGTTGCAGCGATGGACGTTCTAGCACCGGGCATCGGCGAAATCATCGGTGGTTCTCAGCGTGAAGAGCGCCTAGACATTCTAGATGCACGTATGCGTGAAGTGGGTATCGATCCTGAACATATGAGCTGGTACCGCGACCTACGTAAATACGGTACAGTGCCACACGCAGGCTTCGGTCTAGGCTTTGAGCGCCTAGTATCTTACGTCACTGGTATGGGCAACGTTCGTGACGTGATCCCATTCCCACGTACTCCTCGCTCTGCGAACTTCTAATCACTTTTTAGTGATATCGAATTAAAAAGACCTCCCATGTGGAGGTCTTTTATTTTGTACGAATGATTTTCTAGCAACCGATGTATGCACTCTAGTTGTTATTTTCGTCGTCATCCTCATCTGCTCGCGCTGCGTATTTTACTCCAACCACACACAAGCCAAACATCACAAATGGGATAACGGCAGCAGTGTATTCCGTCCAAACCATATGAGAAAAAGATTTCGCCAATATCAAGTGTGCAAACACCAACAAAAATGCGCTAAAAATAGCAACACCCATCAACCTAAGTTCATGCTTTACCAACTGCTTTTTCATTACGGCTCCTAACCTAAATGGTTGTCTGCCCATGATTGAAACACAGCTTCGGTATCGTCCACTGATACAGTTTGAGCAAAAAACAGGTAAACAGTTGGCTAATGAAGTAATTCTCCGACCGTCTTCACGGCTTGTCCTAATTCATCATTTACAGGTAACGATGTATTAAGCCTCAGGTAGTTCTCATAATTTGGAGCGACAGAAAACAACTGACCAAATGCTACAGTGATGTTCGCTTCCAATAACTTTTGATAAATCGCTTTTCCGCACTTTGTTTTCGGCAGTTCTATCCAAAGAAAATAGCCGCCTTCCGGTTGCGTGTAACGAATCGATTGGGGAAAGTACTTATCAACCAGTTCAATAAACGCCAATTGCCGCTGCTCAAGATTCTTTCGCAGTTTTCTAAGATGGCTATCATAACTATCGTTTTGCAAGTAATGCGCGATACCCTGCTGGATTGGTGCACTGCCTGACAACGTCGAGATAAGTTGCAGCTTTTGAAGTTGCTCATTGAAGCGTTTGTTTACCACCCAGCCCAGCCTATAGCCAGGGCAAAGGCTTTTTGAAAATGATCCACAATGCAACACGCGCTCTTGTGTATCAAAAGCTTTAAGTGAGCTTGGCTTTTTTTCAGAAAAATAAAGCTCTGAATACACATCATCTTCGATCAAGTACACATCGTATTTATCAGCCAGTTCGACGATACGTTGCTTCTGCCCGTCACTTAATAAGGTTCCTGTTGGATTGTGAAAGTTAGTCATTAACCAACATGCGCGAACATCATTGTCGGCAAAAGTCGCTTCAATTTGATCCACTGAATGTCCAGTTAACGGATCCACCGTTATTTCTATCGCCTTTAGACCTAAACGTTCAATCGCTTGAAGTGCGCCATAAAACGTCGGTGATTCAACTACAACAGTATCTCCAGGCTGGGTCACGGCCTGAAGGCTTAAATTCAACGCTTCTAATGCGCCAGAAGTAACGACAATATCATCATGGGTAAACACCATACCTTGTTGGATGTACCGTTGAGCAATCAAACGGCGTAGAGACTCACAGCCCGGCGGCAAGTTATCCAATAACGTCTCTGCCCCCATCTTCCTGCCTGAGCTGGCTAGGTTGCGGTTTAGCGCTTCTAATGGGAACAATGCTGGGTCTGGAAACGCGGAGCCAAACTTCACCGCATTCGATGAGGCCTGATTTTTGAGGTAGTCGTAAAGTTCATCGTTGATGCTGGAGCGATAAACGGAAGTGGCTGGAGAACTCGGTTCGAAGCGGTCCAACTCCGCAGTCACAAAGTATCCAGACTGAGGTTTCGCTGCGACCCAACCTTGTGCTTCGAGCAGCTGATAAGCTTGTAATACCGTACCTGCGCTGACAGAATGGTTTCGGCTTGTTACACGCACTGATGGCAGCTTTTCCCCTGCTCTCCAAGTATTTTGCTGAATCTGCGTTTTGAACAGCTCAGCCAGTTGACGGTATCGGTTCATGTTTCCCTCATTTCACTTACAGCCGCACCATAGCATACTTCGCGCCAGCATTCTGATATGGGAGTATTCAATTTAGCAACGTAATTTATCAAGCTTATAATAGATATTTCAGCCACGAAGTGAGCGTTTATATCCCATACTTTGACCGTTACACACATATTGCCTCACATCTTTGCAATACCTAAAAGCCAAGGTTTTACGTTGGACTGAGTGCGTTAAACTCACTTCGAACTACGGTCTTTAAATCAGGAGGAAGCAATGAAAGTTTTTACAATGGACGATCTCTCGTATCGCGGAAAACATAAAGGTGTACATAGTTGGGACCATCCTGACAGTACCACCCCTTATTATTGGCATCCTGATTGGCTGCATATCGCTGAAGATGCTTTGGGTGAGCACAAAAAGGCTGACCTTGAAGTCCCTGATGGAGAAACAGCTACAGAAGAGCATGCAAAAGCGGCGATTCTCAAACACTTGAATGACTAGTAGTTTAGGCTCTATCACCGTTCAAGAATAGCATTAGGTAGGCGAATCCATCGTCGTATGCTTTAAACACAAATAAAGCTAAAACCTGCCAAATAGTAAACTCTTCTGAATGAGAAGTACGCATCTTCTATCGCGTTCAAAGGGCAAAATAAGTCGATTGTTATCACATTAATTTTCATTACATCTGTTACATTTAAATAGTAATGGTGATGCACACCTCAACTCATGGATTATGAGAGAAAACAATAATGGCGAAATACAACGAAGAAGATATTAAATACAAAGGTGAATCCAACGGCGTACATTCTTGGAGCTCTCCTTCCGGCCAACCTTATTACTGGCATCCAGATTGGTTACACGTTGCAGAAGATGCGACGGGTACGCATCCGAAGCAAAAACTTGAAGTTGAAAAGACAGAAGTACCAACCGAAAAGCACGCATTAAAAGCGATCTTAAAGCATATGAACGACTGGGCGACTGAAAAACTTTCTTCTAACCCTGACATCGAAACCAATGCGGTTGAGTCGGAAATCAATCTGAAGAAATAACTCCAACCGATATCCATACTTCTAACAGTAAACGCTCCACCTTTGGTGGGGCGTTTTTGTCTCAACAAATCCTCACTAGACAATTATAAACGCGTTAACGCAAAGCACTGAATTGAAACGATTGGGATGTGTGCAAAACTTCTCCAACCATGGCATAAATGCCCTTCAAACTCTGTGCCTACCAAACGTTTTCATGGCAAAAACTTTAGTTATGTTAGAATTCTGTTTCAAATCGCAACTTTTTTAGGTTTTCTTTTCAGTAACGGTTGTAACCAATATTGCTGAAAGGTATAAATGTTAGCACACCCCTTCGATTAACATGGATGAAGATTATGTTTGAAAAAGTAGTTGCCGCTCCGGCTGACCCTATTCTTGGCCTTACTGAAGAGTTTAAAAAAGATGCTCGCGCAGACAAAATTAACCTTGGCGTAGGTATTTACAAAAACGAGCAAGGCGAAACTCCCGTTCTTGCGACAGTAAAGAAAGCTGAAGCAGCACTTGTTGAAACTGAAAAAACCAAATCTTACCTAACCATCGAAGGCACTGCAGAGTACGGCATTGCAGTGCAAAAACTGCTTTTCGGCTCTGATGCAGAAATTGTAAACGAAAAACGCGCTAAAACAGCGCAAGCTCCGGGTGGTACTGGTGCACTACGTGTTGCCGGCGAGTTCATTAAACGTCAACTAGGCGATGTAAAGATCTGGATCAGCAACCCAACATGGGCGAACCACAACGGCGTATTTACTGCTGCTGGTATCGAAACGGCACAATACAGCTACTACAATGCTGAAACAAAAGACAAAGACTTTGATGCGATGCTAAATGATCTGCAATCTGCATCTGAAGGCGACATCGTGCTTCTACACGGCTGCTGTCACAACCCTACAGGGATCGATCCTACGGCTGAAGAGTGGGAAACATTGGCGAAACTTATCGCAGAGAAGAAATTGCTTCCTCTGTTCGACTTCGCCTACCAAGGCTTTGCTAAAGGTGTGGAAGAAGATGCTGCAGGTCTTCGTACTTTTGCTAAATACAACAAAGAAATCCTAGTCGCGAGCTCTTTCTCGAAAAACTTTGGCCTATACAATGAACGCGTAGGTGCCTTCACGTTAGTAGCTGAGTCAGAAGAAGTCGCAACAACCGCATTTTCTCAAGTTAAAGCCATTATTCGCTCTATCTACTCTAACCCACCTGCACACGGCAGCGCTGTCGTGACTCACATTCTTGGCAACGCCGAAATGCGTGCGGAATGGGAAGCTGAAGTAGCAGAAATGCGTGACCGTATTCAAGAAATGCGTGAACTGTTTGTAGCGACACTAAAAGCAGAGGGTGTGGACGCAGACTTTAGTTTCATCGAACGTCAAAATGGTATGTTCTCTTTCTCTGGTCTTTCTAAAGAGCAAGTTAACCGCCTTAAAGAAGAGTTCGGTATTTACATTGTCGGTTCTGGCCGAATCAGTGTTGCTGGTATGACGAAGTCAAATATGGGCCCTCTATGTAAAGGCATTGCAGCGGTTTTATAATCGACTGTCGCATACTTTATTAAAAGGAAAGGTCAGCATAAGCTGACCTTTTTTGTTTTAACTTAACGCCAAAAACGAACCCGTCCGATCTAGTAGACAAACTTCAAACTCAGCCCTACTTCATTGACGTAATCTGAGCTTTCACCGCTGTAATCAGTATCTCTAAACTGATAAAAAAGACCAGTGCCGATGACTTTATGCCATTGGTAGTTAAAACCGATCTTAAAATTGTTCTCATCAACGATATCACTACGGTTCAACTCCACTTCAGCTGTCGCAATAAGCTTTTCACTGAGCAAGTAATTCACCCCAACAGTTACAGCTTGAATCAATTCGCTATCGGAAGACAACGTATTATCCGTTTTGTCGTCCGTCGCTTTCGCTTTGATTGCGCCTATTCCATATAGCCCGTAGATATCGAATTGCTCTGTAACTCCATAACGGTAACCACCACCAAACAAAAGGCGGTCAATGCGAAGAGTAAAATCATCCGGATGGAAAAACTGCGCTGAGTAATCAACATTAAACAACCAGTTCTCAGTAAACAAATAGTTACCACCGAGTCCAACTGTGGTCGCATTAGAGTTATCTAACCATTCTTCGTTTGTCGTTCCGGCACCAACATCCAAATGAATGTGTTCGTACCCAAATTTTTCTGCTTGGTCCATGACCGCTGCGCTTGATATCGCCGGCAAAGCAGCTAAAGAAACAAGCAATAAATTTCTCACCATTCGACTTCCTTTCATGAGAATTATCTAAACACTGTATTCCATCGCCTGAGCTACTTGGCTCAAGAAGAATAGCTTAATCTAAAGACGTGATAACGATCTGAAACAGCCAAAGATCTAATCAGTCATCACGAAGAAAACATATCGACGACGTCTTTTTCAATTGAGGTGACCATATAGTAGTAAAAATGAAGCTCCCTTATCGTGCGATATGTCAGAATCTTATGACTGAGCACGAAAATCGCGGTTCAGATAAGACTCTGTTTTAAAACTAAGTTAAGATTACTTTATTATTTGCGAACTAAAAGGCGCCTTCGATGGATGCAGAACTTCTCGAGATTTACAACTTTCTCGCCAAGTATCCCCCGTTCAATGAACTCCCTGAAGAAACACTAAACAAGGTGACAGAGAGTGTCGAAATCTCGTACTACCGAGAAGATACCCCCATCATCCATTTTGGAGACTATATCCAAGATTTATACGTGGTGCGAAGCGGTGTTGTTGAAGTTTATCGACGCAAAGGTGAGCTGTATAATCGCCTTGACGAAGGTGACCTATTTGGCCAGATGGGCATGCTCACCAATAACAAAGTCCGCTTTCCGGTAAAAGCCATTGAGGATACCCTGCTCTACTGTATTCCTGGTGACATTTTCCAAGAAATTTACGATAACTTTGATTCCTTTGCGGATTTTGTTGAAGTTGAAAATAGCGCTCGTTTACGCCAAGCCATTTCAGAAAACAAAGACGCCAATGACCTGACGACGTCGAAAGTGAAAACCTTGCTGACTGGCGATGCTCATACGATTGATCGTGGTCAGACAATCCAGCAAGCCGCGCAGCAAATGGCGAATGACAACGTATCGGCTTTACTTATCGTCGACCCAGATTTCGTTCGTGACGAAGACGATCCACAGTCCCCAGTACTTGGTATCATTACTGACCGTGACTTGTGTACCCGTGTGTTAGCTGAAGGTTTGTCCCCACAGGACGATGTGTCCAGTGTGATGACCACGGAGGTCATGTCTCTTGACCACAACGCTTACATCTATGAAGCAATGTTAACGATGCTGCGTTACAACGTACATCACCTACCAGTGGTAAAAAACCAATTACCAATCGGTATTATCGAAACAACCGACATTGTTCGTTATGAATCTCAGAATTCGTTGTTGTTGGTGAGTAGTATTTTCCAACAACAGACTATCGAAGATTTAGCCGTTGTTGCCGAAGAAGTGAAAAGCAGCTTCGTGCGTCTGGTCAATGAAGATGCCAACTCTCACATGGTGGGTAGCGCGATGTCGGTCATTGGCCGAAGCTTCAAACAGCGTCTGCTAGAAATGGCAGAAGAAGAGCTTGGTCCACCGCCAATTCCTTATTGTTTCCTTGCACTTGGCTCAATGGGGCGAGATGAGCAACTGTTGGTGACTGACCAAGATAACGCCATCATTCTAGATGAGACTTATCAAGAAGAGAAACATGGTAAATACTTCGAAGCCCTAGCAAAATACGTCAGCGATGGGTTAGATGCCTGTGGCTACAAATATTGCACAGGTGATATTATGGCAACCAACCCACTATGGCGCATGACTCGTTCAGAGTGGGAAGAGTGTTTTGCTGACTGGATTGATAACCCGAACCCGAAAGCACTACTCAACGCCTCCATCTTTTTCGACTTGGATGGCGTCTATGGCCGCTTAAAATGGGCAGAACAGTTAACTAGCTTTATTGTTCGTCGCGCTCGAAAGAACAACCGCTTCTTAGCGTGTTTGGCTCGTAACGCACTAAACAGAACACCACCTCTGGGCTTCTTTAAAGACTTCGTGATGGAAAAAGATGGCAGACACAACAACTCCATCAACCTCAAACGTCGCGGTACTGCTCCTCTGGTCGACTTAATTCGTGTTCACTCTCTGGCGGTTGGTTCACGTGCACAGAACTCGTTTGAGCGTCTTGACGACATTATTGATGCTGGCATTTTGCCAAAAGGTCGAGCACAAGACTTAAAAGACGCGTTAGAATTTATTTCCATGGTACGTATTCGTCACCAAGCGACGGATGTGGAACTAGGCATTGAGCCTGATAACAATATCGAACCGGAAAACCTCTCTGAGTTTGAACGTCGCAACCTAAAGGATGCATTCCAGATCCTAAGCAATGGTCAAAATTTCCTTAAGTTCCGCTACCAAGCGAACAAGAGCTTTAAGTGAGGTTTAGCATGATTAAAAAGCTCTTTCAGAAGCCAACCATTCAGTGGCCAACGAAGTTTGAACAAAAGCTGGAGATGGCGAAGGATGAGAATTTAATTGCGTTCTATAGCAACAAGCCGCCTGCTCCAGAAACACCGTTATCTGAGGTGGAGTTCGTGGCGTTAGATTTCGAAACGACGGGTTTGAATCCTGAAAAACATGACATCATTACTATTGGTTTGGTGCCGTTTAACCTGAAGCGAATTTTCCTACGTAACTCGCGTCATTGGAAGGTACGTCCACAGCGTGCACTCGATGAAGATTCAGTCATTATACACGGTATTACTCACAGCGAATTGATCGATGCACCTGACTTAGGCGATATCTTAAGCGAGCTGCTACCATGCTTAAGCGGGAAAATCATTGTTGTTCATTACCGTCGTATCGAGAGAGAGTTTCTGGATAAAGCGCTCAAAAGCCGTTTAGGGGAAGGTATTGAGTTTCCTGTTTTAGATACTCTGCACCTTGAAGAAACCATTCAACAGAAACGTTCCGGCTCTCTCTGGGAGCGTTTAAAAGGGAAAAAGCCAGAATCGGTTAGGCTAGCGCAATCTCGACGCCGTTATGGGCTGCCAGACTATACGCCTCACCATGCATTAACCGATGCAATTGCTACCGCAGAGCTACTGCAAGCGCAAATCGCCCATCATTACAGTGAAGAGCAACCCATCCGTGAGTTCTGGCTGTAGTATACTTCACGCTTAATAGCGATCAAAAAAGGAGCCAGATGGCTCCTTTTTACTTAGGTTGAGACAAGATTACAGCTTAAAGCGTTGAATCTCTTGTTCAAGTTCGTGTGATAGCTCAGACAGGTGAGCAGCTTGTTCTGCTGCTTGATGAGCTTCGACTGACAACTCGTTAGACACGTCACGAATACCTTCAGTATTACGAGTGATCTCAGTGGTTACCGATGCTTGCTCTTCTGCTGCTGAAGCAATCTGCGTTGCCATATCACTGATACGCTCAACAGCAGTGTGGATTTGCGTCAAGCTCGCTGCAGCCGCATTGGCATCATCAACACTGGTATCAGCTAGACGACGACTGTCACCCATAATACCGACCGCCTTGGCTGTTGTGCCTTGTAGCATCTCGATAGTTTCTTGAATCTCTTGCGTTGAAGCATGAGTACGCTGGCTCAATACGCGGACTTCATCTGCAACCACAGCAAAACCACGGCCTTGCTCACCTGCACGTGCCGCTTCGATCGCCGCGTTCAGTGCAAGTAAGTTCGTTTGCTCTGCAATGCCTTGAATCGTTGAGAGAATCGTATTGATGCTATTTCCGTGTGCTTCTAGCTCTTGAATCACATCAGTAGCAACTTGAACTTCTTGCGCTAAGTTCTGAATAGAGCCTTGCGTTTGAGTTACTTGGCTAGAACCATGTGAACAAGCTTGAACCGCTTCTTCTGAATTACTTGCCGTGCTATCAGCATTACCTGCAATTTCTTGTGTCGCTGCTGCCATTTCGTTCACAGCCGTCGCCACCATGTTGATTTCATCTTGCTGGTAAGAGATACGCTGACTACGCTCCTCAGCTTGCTGTGCTGTCGTGCGTGCTTGCTCTGAAAGCGCAGAAGATACGTGGCTAAGCTTAGTAACCATTGTGTGCATGTTGCCAACAAAACGGTTGAAGTTTTCCGCCAGTTTACCTACTTCATCATCACTGCGTGGTTCTAGGCGTTGCGTTAAGTCACCTTCGCCAGATGCAATTTCTTCCAGTGCATTTGATACGCGGTTCAAGTCACGGAACAAGAAACCAACTAGCCAAGAAACTGCAAGAATAACCACAATCGTGATCGCCACAGCAGTAAACAATAGATCTCGTAGCAATACCGCATGACCAGCTTCTTCTGTTGCACGATCCATTTCAATCGCAAACATCCAATGCGTACCAGGAACTTTATTGAAGTAGTAAAGCTTCTCTTTTCCTTTGATTACCGTATCTTCGATACGACCTTCATCGGCGGCGCGCTCAATTGCCTCTTCTGAAAAATCTTTTAGAACACTGGTGATAGGCTTAAGCGTCAAGCTTTTATCTGGATGCGCTAAAAAGGTGCCTTCATTCATGTCGATTAGCATCGCATGCGCGTTTTCACCTGCATCTAAGTTAATCACATCGCTGATAAGCTGATCGATCAGTACGTCTGCACCAACAACACCAACAAACTGACCATTTTTCATTACTGGCTCAGCAATGGTCACAAGTAGTGCATTCGTGATTGCGTCTTGATATGCGGCTGTGATGATTTGCTTACCCGCTGCATCAGCATCCTTGTACCAAGGACGTGTGCGTGGGTCATAATCAGCACGGTTACGCTCCGGATGAGAGCGGTACATGTCACCGTTTGGTGTACCAAGGAAGATGTCATCGAAGCCACCAGCCTTGCGAGCTTGTTGTAGGAAAGGAACAACGTCTTGCTCGGTCGAGTAGTCGTTGAACGCAGTGGCAATATCTTTACGGATATTGACCCAATCAGAAATTCCCTCTGACGCAGTAGTACTAAGACTTTGCGCACGTGAATAGACACCTGAACGAGTCTGATCAAATAATTGACCAGCCGACAACCAAGTAAGTGCTGTTGCCATCACAACAACAGCAGAAAGGCTTGCGCCTATAAGCTTTTGTTTTAATGATAATTTCATATTTATAGTTTTTTGAGTTGGGAGAACAGTTAAGGTGCATGAATATTACACACTTTTTTACGACTATTCACTAATTTTTAAAAAACAAAATAGCACATTAACTCTTTGTAAAATATGAACTTTCATGTGTCATTTTTTTGTCTCGAGCGTCATAAAAACCGCACAAAAAAAGCCAGCAAATTGCTGGCCTTTTGATTAATTGTTAGTCAGGCGGTTTTATAAAATGCCGAATTACTGACGCTCTGTTCTCATACCCATCAATAAGCTCACACACATTGCAAGCAGAATGAAGGTAAATGGCAGTGCTGTAGAAATGGCACCTGCCTGAAGAGCTTGAACCGCCTCGGAGCCACCAATCCACAGTAGAGCAACCGCAATTGCACCTTCCATAAATGCCCAGAAAACACGTTGAAGTACAGGAGCGTCGACTTTACCGCCCGCTGTGATGCTGTCGATAACAAGTGAACCAGAGTCAGAAGACGTAATGAAGAACACAAGTACCAGCACAACAGCGATGATAGAAAGCATGCTACCAAATGGAAGAACATCAAACATTTGGAACATAGCAAGTGATACGTCAGTCAAGCCATTTGTGCCCAGCTCACCTACTTTATCAACAACTTGCTCGATCGCCAGGCCACCAAATACAGACATCCAAACAACGGTAACCGCCGTTGGAACCAGTAGAACTGCTGTGATGAACTCGCGAACGGTACGACCACGAGAAACACGCGCGATGAACATGCCTACGAATGGTGACCATGAAATCCACCAAGCCCAGTAGAATACTGTCCAGCCTTGGAACCATGCCTCATCTGTACGACCAAACGGGTTACTTAGTGGAATAATATTCTCTACGTATGCCATAAGTGTGGTTGGAATCGAGCCTAAACTCGCCGCCCAACCGATAAGACCAACAAGAATCAGTAGCAAGAACGCCACAACCATGTTGATGTTACTAATGACTTTAACGCCACCATCAATACCACGTACCACTGAAACAACAGCAAGTAAAGTCACCACGGTAATGACGACGATTTGTAGGCCAAGGCCTGGCTCAACACCAAATACGTGATGAATACCACTTGCTGCTTGCTGCGCACCTAGACCTAGGGATGTAGCAAGACCAAATAAAGTCGCAAGCACAGCCAGAATGTCCACAATGTGGCCAGCCCAACCCCATGCACGATCACCCAGAAGTGGGTAGAAGATCGAACGCATAGATAGCGGTAAACCTTTGTTGTAGGCAAAGAATGCTAAAGAAAGTGCTACAACACCGTAAATTGCCCATGGGTGAAGGCCCCAGTGGAACATCGTTGCACCCAGTGCCAATCTCGCGGCTTCTGGTGTATTTGCCTCAACACCAAGTGGCGTTTCATACCAACCGGTGAAGTAAGCGACAGGTTCTGCAACACTCCAGAACATTAAACCGATACCCATACCAGCTGCAAATAGCATTGCAAGCCATGACATAAACGAGTAATCGGCAACAGCGTCTTTACCACCTAGTCGGATCTTACCCATTGGTGAGACGATAAGCGCCAAACAGAAAATAACGAAAATGTTACCTGCAATAATGAACAACCAATCGAATGAACCAATAATTTTCCACTTCAGCCCATCAAGTGCCGTCTTTGCGGTATGTGCATCTAGAACTAATGCAGCGACAAGAAACAGCGCAATTAAACCTGCACTAATACCAAAAACTGGGTTATGAACATCAAAACCCCATTTTTGAACGTTGTCCTGACCTACCGTATAGTCGGTACTATCGATACTGTACTTATCTATACCCTTTGTCATCGTTCCTCTCTATTTTTGTAGTGTTTTTACGTACCAAACAAAAAAATCTTTCGAACACGATACGTTTTGCATTCCGTGAAGGCGCAAGATCCTATCATTTGACACGTTTTTGTCTATCTTTTTGCTATTAAAAAATCCAATAACTTACTTTTCACTGTGTGGTTACGGCCTCTGATAGAACAAATCACTACTACAATAGTTAGACCACAAACATTTATTGCTATAATAATTTTAGCTCTTCTTATTTTGTCGAAAAGGCGCGACAAAATGGTATTGAGGACACGGCGTAAAATTGTAGAGGTAATTTTTGATTTCCCCCCTTTAAATAAGGGCGCATTTAAGTTAGTGTCGCCTCGATAAATGTTCCCTACAGACTGGATGAATAAATTGGAAAAGTACGAAGAAGTATTGGTCTCGATTCGTCAGATCATCCGCGCTATTGATTTACATTCTAAAAAGCTGAGCAAAGAGTCTGGATTGACTGCTCCACAGTTGATTTTGATGCGCGCTATCAATGACTTAGATAACGTGACGATTAAACAGTTGTCTAGCCACACTAACATGAGCCAAGCGACCGCAACGACCATTCTAGATAGACTAGAACGAGGCCAGTTTGTTGAGCGTCAGCGCAGTGTTCAAGACAAGCGTAAAGTGCATGCTGTACTTACGAGCAAGGGCCAAGAAGCCTTAAAACAAGCACCAACGCCGCTGCAAGAGCACTTCATTAATCGATTCCAAAAATTGGAAGAATGGGAGCAATCCCTTCTACTATCTTCCGTTCAACGCATCTCGACGATGATGAATGCAGAGGACATCGATGTTGCTCCAATGCTAGAGCTTGGTAGCATTACCAAAGCCGATTAGTTTCGCTCCCACGTGCTCGCTTTTTGCGGGCACTACTCTCCTACTCAGTCAACCCAGTTTCAAACGCATATTTTGCTAACTCTGCCGTCGAATGTAAGTCCAACTTGTGCTTAATGTTATGGCGATGCGTCTCTACCGTTCGATAACTAATATTGAGTAAAGTGGCGATTTTCTTGCTGCTGTTTCCTTGAGCAACTAATTTAAGTACCGCTTCTTCCCTGCGGCTGAGAGGATTCGTTTTTTGCGTGGCAGGCACCACTTCTTGGGTAAAGAGTGTTTGTGTGACGGATTCACAGAAATACGTCGAGCCTTGGTTAACCGTTTTTATTGCTTGCACCATTTTCTCGGCCGAGATTTCCTTGAGCATATATCCTACGGCACCAGCTTGCATGACCTTCATGATGTACTCGCGATTATCGTGCATGGTCAACATAAGTATTTTGCTCTCTGGACGCGCTTCTTTAATTACACCTGTCGCTTCAATACCGTTCATTATTGGCATGCTGATATCCATCAATATGACGTCCGGTTGCAAGTGCTTTGCGACCTCTATCGCTTCCAAGCCATTACTTGCTGTACCCACCACTTCGATGTCAGGCTCTAACTCCAAACGAGCCATGAAGCCATCCAATACTACTTGATGATCATCGACAATCACTACACTAATCGGTTTATCCATAAACTATTTCATCCAAATTAAGCAGCACAGTAATCTCTGTTCCCAAGCCAAGCTCACTCATTAGCTCAAATTCACCACCGATGAACTCTACACGCTCTTGCATGTTCCTTAACCCAATCCCTTGTTGGTGCACTGCATGGTTAACCACAAATCCAACCCCATCGTCACGTATGAGTAATTGCAGCATATTGCCCATTTTTTGCAAAGTAACCGTTACTTTTTTCGCTCGCGCATGTTTTTCAATGTTATTCAAAGACTCCTGAGCGACGCGATATAGTGTCGTTGCGACTTCCGAAGTCAGTTTGTGCTGCTGAGTATCGAAATTGCTCTCGATATCAATCCCAGAATGGGAATGAAAATCCTGTAGCAAGGTCGTCAGTGCTGCTTCTAAACCGATATCATCGAGGGCGCTTGGACGGAGCTGATGAGAAATATGCCGCACCTCATTTATCGCGGTGACGAGCGATCGTTGTGATTTATCTAAGTGGGATTTGAGTTTTTCGTCTTCAAGTCTATGACTCATTAAGTCTAAATGACATTTACTGGAGACTAACAACTGATTGATTCCATCGTGCAGTTCTCGCGCTAAATGCTTTTTCTCATCTTCTTGGAACATCACGGTTTTATGTGCCAATTCTTTCAGGTTCTTATCAGCGAGGCGATGCTCGTGCAGATTGATCGCCAAAGTGAGAACAATGATTACAGCAACGGTCACCGCTAAGATCACGACGACTGAGAAAAATGTCGTTTCGATATTTTTGTTCACTGCCGCGCGCATATTGGCGACTTCTCGGCTGACATCCTCAATATACAGCCCAGTCCCTATCATCCATTCCCACTTATCGAGCCATGCAGCGTAACTAAGCTTAGGGACAACTTCACCTGTAGATGGCTTTTGCCACAGGTACTGATGAAATCCACCACCTGATTGCGCTTGATACAATAAAGCTTCGATTAAGCGATCGCCATTTTCGTCTTCAAGATAGAGTAAGTTTTCCCCGACAAGCTCCGGAAGAACTGGGTGTACAAGGTTGGTACCATATTTATCATAAGCAAAAAAATAGCCGTCCGACCCATAACTCAAACGATTTAAAATCGCTTTCACACGCGTTTTGGCAACACTCTCTTCTAAAGTCGGATCGTTGTAGATGTAAGAAATGGAGTCAAAAGCGACGTCGACCGTGTCTTTCAGCGCCGCTTCTTTTGATTGGATCAGGTTTTGATGAAAGATCTCCACCTCCCTTTTGCCAAGGGTCTTGGTTTGATAGATAGAGATCCAGCTGATACTCGCTGACACCAATACCACGGGTATCAGTGTCAGCAGAATTAACTTTGCTTTGAGAGGCATCCCTTCCCTCCATGAAACGCTGCCTTTACAGCTTACTATCTTAGCAGTACAAACGAATCGATTGTGTCTGCATAGACATAATTAACAGCTTAACAACTTGTCTCAAAAGGTAAAAACTCTCAGTTCACAAAATCTCTTTATTATCGAGTGATTAACTCATACCGTAAAAACCTGGGAAAAACAGCAAAGACGCCAACACAACAATCTGAATCGCGATGAATGGCATCACACCTTTGTAGATATCTCGCGTAGTAACCCCTGCTGGAGCGACACCTTTTAGATAGAACAAACTAAAGCCAAATGGCGGTGTGAGGAACGACGTCTGTAAGTTCATCGCAATAAGAATCGCAAACCACGTCATATTAATGCCCATCAATTCAGCGACTGGCGCAATAATTGGCACGATGATAAAACAGATTTCAACGAAGTCGATAAAGAAACCTAAAATCAGAATCACCACCATGGTAATAATAAGGAATCCCCACTTTTCACCCGGCAGTTCTAACATCCACTCTTCAACTAAATAATCACCACCAGTGTAGGTAAATGCCATTGAAAAGGCGGTCGCACCAAGTAAGATCGCAAAGACCATTGCGGTTACTTTAACTGTCTCTTTTGATGCATCATAAATCATCGACCAACTAAACTGTTTATACAATAGTGATAAAATTATCGCACCTGCACCGCCCAGTGCCGCTGACTCTGTTGGTGTTGCAATCCCTGCAAAGATGGAGCCCAATACCACGATGATCAATGCTAAAGGTGGCAATACAGCTTTCAGTGCGGTGAGCACTTCTTGTTTACGACTGATCGACTCATCGCGCTCTATCGCCTGTGCGGCTTGAGGGTTCAACTTCGCGTAGATGAGAATATAGATCACATAGGCGCCAACAAGTGTAATACCGGGCCAGATCGCAGCTTGAAATAGGTCCCCTACCGGTACGCCAAGTACATCACCCAACAAGATCAACACTATAGAAGGTGGGATAATTTGGCCCAACGTGCCAGACGCACAAATAGTCCCACACGCTAAACCTTTGTCGTAATTGTACTTGAGCATCACAGGAAGAGATATTAAGCCCATCGCAACAACTGATGCGCCTACCACACCCGTTGAAGCTGCAAGCAATGCGCCAACTAACACGGTAGAAATAGCGATACCACCGCGAACGCCACCGAACAAACGCCCCATTGATTCTAGTAGCTGTTCAGCAAGCTTCGTTTTCTGTAGCACTAGCCCCATAAAAACGAACAGCGGTACGGCCATTAGCACCGTATTTTCCATAATGGACTGAATTCGATATGGCATAAAAGCAAACATCTCGATGCCTTCAGCCCAAACACCAAAAATCAGCGCGATACCACCAAAAGTAAAGGCAACGGGAAATCCCAATAGAAGCGCAAAGAGCGCAACAAAAAACATCACTATACCGATCATAATGACTTCCTTTTACGACTTACCGTTATTACCGGCATAGATGAGATGAGGGTTGACAATTTTGTTGATTGAATGAAGTAACAATCCAATACCACTCACCGCCATAAAGAAAAATGACAGCGGAATCATCGCTTTGATAATCCAACGATATGGTAAGCCACCTGGGTCACCAGACGTCTCGCCTAACGCGTAACTTTCCTTAGCGAAATCAACACCAAACCAAGCCACCAGTAGGCAAAAAGGGAATAAGAAAAATAGTGTGCCTATGATGTCGATGATGGATTGTGCTTTGTAAGATAAGCGTTCATAAAAAATGTCGACGCGAACATGCCCACCGGACTTAATTGCGTAAGGCACACCAAGCAAGAACACGGCAGAGAATAGATGCCATTCCATTTCTTGGAATGCGATAGACACATCATTAAACACGTAACGCATGACAACGTCGTACACAACGTTTGCTAACAACAAAATAAACAGGATGCTGGATAACCATCCGAGAAAATCGCTAAAGCGGTTAAATAATCGCTCAATATAAATAAGACTTCTCATTCCGAACTCCGTGGAACGTTTAGATGCGCTCCGCTATGGTGCGGAGCATTCATTATGAAGTTTTCTTGGGCTTCGATAGCAGGCTAAACCTCTCGGCATCGCCTGCTTCATAACGTTATTGTTGAGCTTGACTGTTTAAGTACGCTCGGTGCGAAATATCTGACCATGGTCGAACTTGATTCATATAGTTCGCTTGCGACTCTTGAATCTCTTTCGCCAAAGCATCTTTTTCTGCATGTTCTTTCAACAAACGATCGTTTGCTTCTCGCAACGCAGCTACTACTTCAGGTGGGAAATCTTTTACTTCAACATTTGGGTATTCAGACTTAATAGATGCCCAGTTTTTGCCGCTTTCGTGTTTCGATTGCGTGTACATATCGTAAGCGGCCGTTTTCATGGCTACTTGCAAAATCGCTTTTAGATCATCAGGTAGACGGTTCCAGGTACGCTTGTTAACGAGGAACTGAAGCTCAGTCGCTGGTTCATGCCAACCTGTGTAGTAGTAAGGCGCGATTTTGTGGAAGCCCATACGTAGATCCAGCGATGGACCAACCCATTCCAAGGCATCAATTGTGCGACGCTCTAGAGAAGTATATAGCTCACCAGGGGCGATATTCGTTGGCTTGGCACCTAACTCGGCCAAAATCTCACCAGCAAACCCTGGGATACGCATTTTCAAACCCTGTAAGTCCTCGACGGACTTGATCTCTTTTTGGAACCACCCGCCCATCTGAGTATCGGTATTACCGCCAGGGAAAGACATCAAGTTATGTGGAGAGTACACTTTTTCCATCAGCTCCATACCACCGCCGTAGTAAAACCATGCATACTGCTCAGTTGGCAACATACCGAAGGGCATAGAAGTGAAGTAAAGTGTGTTTGGAACCTTACCCTTCCAGTAATAAGACGCTGAGTGCCCCATGTCATACTGACCCGACTTAACCATATCAAACACCCCAAAAGGCGCTTTATGCTTGTTTGCGGAATCAATGCGGATTTGCAAACGTCCGTTGGACATCTCTTCCGCCATTTTGGCCATGTTTTTTGTGGTATCACCAAAAATTGGGAAATTAGGCCCCCAAGTTTCAGCAAGCTTTAAACGATAGACTTTTTCAGCAGCGTTTACAGAAGTCGCTGCGAGTGCCATCGCGGCAGCGACAGCGGTTGTTTTGAGCACTCGTTTTAAAGATTTTTGGATTAGACTCATCGTTCACGTCCTTTATCACCAAGGTTATTGTTGTCATCCATTTCATTAGGATTGGCTGTATTCGGTATAAAAGATGTAACAATGTTGTCTAATGCGAAATGGGCATGAACACGGAAGCGAGTAATTCATCAATAAGGCATTAGCCTAAGGTATTACGTACAAGTACGTAGGACAACCGTCATGACAAAAGACTGTTAATAGCAAAATCAATAAATTATATTTTTATCTATGAATAAAAATAAAAGACAATACGTACGTATTTTTCTGCCAAAAAATTTACATAGTATTTAAGAAAATGTGACAAACCACTTATTGGTAGTGTTAAAGTCAGTACTTAATGCATTATTTCCAATACCAAGATAAAAAAATACCTCGGCATCGGCCGAGGTATTCAATCCAGAACGGTAGCGGTAATTAAACTGCTTTGTAGATAACTTTGTTACCTGCTAACTGCTCTTTTTGAACTAGGTTTTCTTCAAGAAGCTTCTTTAGTGCGCCAGTAGCCCATGATGCCGCTTTAGTATCTTCTTGACCTGCAGCTAGACCGATGCCTTTAGGGTTAATACCTTCAGCATTCGCCATAACGATGTCTAATACTTGTTGTTGCTTAGGAGTAAGGGCAACATCAACTGTTTTCACTGCAGCTACTTTTTTATCAGCTACTACTTTCTCCGCAACAGCTTTTTCAGCAACAGAAGGTGCTACTGCTTTTTCCGCAACAGGCTTCACTGCTTTAGGTGCTGCAGCTAAGTTTGCTACTGTCGCTTTAATGCGTTTTTGCAGTTTCATCTGCACTTTACGCTTATGAGCAAGTCTCATTGAATATTTCTCCAGTTCACTGCATCTCAGCAGGGATGAAAATTTGAAGCGCGTTTTATACCAAAATTCACAAGCAATTTGTAGGTTTTAGCGGCGAAACGCGATGAAAAATGCGCTCAAAGCATAGAACGTCTACTATTTAATCAGATATTTTATGAACGGATTTATTGAATACTGGGTATAAAAACAGAGGTTTGTTTTATTTTAAATGCAAATCAATGCACATAAGGCTACCCACTTATTTTTGGACAAGTATTCGATGAGGTTATAAGCATGGAAACGCTGCACCTAACAAATTCACATTTCAAACCCGACTCCCCTATCAACAGAATACTTTTGTTGCTCGTTGCACTCATCACTTTGTTTTTGGTTGCCATTTCTCCGGGATGGAAGCAAGCCATGTTGTCGGTCATTTTGATGTCTGCAATCGTTGGTTTCGCCATCTTGATGATTAAGAAAAGCCAAGTCACTTTTACGCTGACAGCTTCTCACTTTCAGCAACACCTTTTTAAAGGAGGTTGGGTCGTCCGATGGCGAAATATTGAGTCAATCGGTATTTGTAGCTACCAACAGGAAGGGTGGCACCAACCGCTACCTTGGATCGGTATTCGTCTAAAACACTACTCACCCTACTTAAATTCAATCTGCCCTCGTATAGCGACAGAAATTCTCCTCAGCCAGCGAGCACTGCTTTACTTAGGCGCGAAACAAAATCAGTGTGAAGATAAGTTTGAGGATATGGTGCTTGACCCTAAACCGTATATAAACAGAGATGGGATTGAGTACAAAGGTTTGTTAGCGATGCTCGCCAACCGGATGAAGTATCAGAGAGGTTTCTACGGCTACGATCTATTTATATCAGCAAGTGATCTAGATCGTGAGGCTGAGGATTTTGTGGGACTGACTCGGCGATACTTAGCTGCCGCCGAGCCAGAATAATGCTTAGTACACGCACTTTTAGTAAAGCGGCATCTCGTCAGCAACGAACGGGTTAGTTTTACGCTCGTGACCGAAAGTCGATTGAGGGCCGTGACCAGGGACAAACGTGACATCATTGCCTAAAGGCCACAATTTCTCTTTGATAGAGCTAATCAACGTATTGAAATCACCTTGTGGGAAGTCAGTTCGACCAATGCTACCGTTAAACAAAACGTCACCCACAAACGCTAAACGCGCTTCTTCACTGTAAAGCACAACGTGACCAGGTGTATGACCAGGTGTGTGGAATACGTTCAGCACTTGATTACCCAAAGTGACAGTGTCACCCTCATTTAGCCATTGGTGCGGTTCAAACGCTTCTGTCAGCGGGAAACCAAACATTTGGCTCTGACCTTCCAAACCTTGCAACCAGAAGTTATCTGCCTTGTGAGGACCAACAATCTCTGTACCGCCAAGCAGTGCAGACAGCGGTTCCGTGCCACCTACGTGGTCCAAGTGACCGTGTGTTAGCACTAGTTTTACCACGTCAACACCCAGCTCTTTGATAAGCATAGCGAGCTGCTTTTCATCGCCGCCTGGGTCAACCACAATGCCTTTCATGGTTTCGTCACACCAGACAATAGAACAGTTTTGAGAGAAAGATGTTACTGGAACAACTTGGTATTTCAGAGCCATAGATAACCTATACCGAATAAATTTGCGTGAAAACTGCCGCAACTATGACACTAAGGCCTAGCGACTTCAAGCTTTGAACTGTGGGTAATCGACGACGTTCTGAGACTAGAAACCTTGTCTCAACTGGCACTACCAGGAACGAACAGCACCCGTATCGATATGAACAAAGTTACTGCCTGGATAATAACCCACGCCACCGGCTTTTAGGCTTAATGCAGCATCACGAACCGTTGAAAGCTTCACGCCGTCTAAACGGAAATCAATGGCCTTTCCTTCCATGTGCATGCTCTTTTTCGCTACACGAGAAGACCCGTTGCGCAGCGAGGCGTTAGTGGCAGGAGAACGGTAACCTGAAATGACGATCACCTCTGCTTCTGTACCAATTAACTTTTGAATTTGACTTATTTGATCGAACAAGCGTCTATCCATGGGATGAACCTCATTTCGTCGATGGTCTCGACAAAACTCATTCAGCCTTTGCAGTTCATCATTAATGTATCGTTTTCCATCGAAATAGCATGTTTCGAGGATCTCTCCAGTATTAAGGTTGTTCATCGCCAGCGCACGTGGCTCGTCAGGGAGTGAAGCCCAAGAAAATGATGGCAGGGCAGACGCCAACACCACACCACCAGCGGTCATTTTAAGGAAATCTCGGCGGGAAAAGTTACGACTTACCATTTCAAAATACAGTGCTCAACAACTAGACAAGTCGTGGACATTAACCAAACACATTTGTCACGTCAAATGCATAAAATGCTCCATCTTGATTTTCAGATGCAGTAATTATTGATTAATTATTGAACGAAAAGAGAATTCTTCGTTTTGTAAATTTTCCTTAAAGATTTCAACTGCGGTGATCGTACTTATAGATATCATCACGGTAGTAAAGCGTTCCCTCTTCCAACCATGCTGTTTGATAAATGATGTGTACTTGAATGCGCTCTCCCAAAGGAACTGACGTGTTAGACCGACGAGAACTTTCTCGCTTTTTCGCTAAACGTTCTTCCAGCCCCTGAGTTTTGAACAGAAGTTCTGCTAACTGGTCTGCATGTTCTACACGAACACATCCTGAGCTGAATGCGCGTCTGTCCTGTTCAAACAAGTTCTTACTTGGCGTGTCATGCAAATAAATAGCTTGTGGGTTAGGCATATTGAACTTGTACAATCCCAGTGCATTTTGTAAGCCCGACGCCTGTCGCATACGATAAGGAAATGTTCTCGGATTCACCGTTGCCCAATTGATGGTTGTAGGGTCAATAATTTCGTTCGAAGTCCAAGACCGAATGATTTGAATGTTATGGTTAATCAAATACATCGGATTACGTTTTACTTTAGGAATAATGTCTTTAACCATGATAGTCCAAGGCACGTTCCAAGTTGGGTTGAGAATAACTGAATCCAATGCCACCGACATGATGGGTGTTTTTCTTGATGCTCTCCCTACCACAACTTTAGACTCAAACAAGGGTTGACCGTCATGCCAATACGTGACTTCGTATCCAGGCACGTTAACAAAGACAACATTATCCCTTTCTTTCGACCAAATTCTTGAACGCTCAGAATTCAACGCCAACAGATGCAATCGCTCTTGAGGAGAAAAGTTGATCCATCGAATGGTATTCGGGCCGATAACGCCATCTTCTTTCAAACCATGAATACGCTGGAACTCTTTTATCGCAAGCTCTAATTGTTCGTCATATTCTTCAGTGACTAAATCCAAGTAAGAAACATCTACGCCTACGATCTCCATTCGCTCAATCAATAGGGGTCTGTTTTCTAATATATCGCCAACACGTGCTAGCCCAGTTTGTTGATAGGCAGGATATTGGTACTGAGAATGTTCCGATAGCGAAGAATAGGCGGAGTAGAAAGCATCATCTGTTTGTAATGGAGACCGGAGACTTGCCAAAAACTGACCAAGTTTGCCAACCGTAATCTCATTACTCAGAACCGATAAAGTATCGATGCTAGGAGCGGGTAACGTAACATGGGCTTTGTCTGTAAATAGCCAATTAATCCCTTCTTCGGGGAGTTGCTCAAGATAACTAAGGTACATCAAGAGTGAATCTGTCATCACTAAATCGAAGTCGAGATTATCTCCCTGCCACCTTACTTGGTTTATCCGGTGAAGTTGATTTTCGAATTCATCGGTGACATCCGCAAGTGCAACCAGGTTTACTTGAAAAAGAAACTGCTCAATATCACTTTCATTTTCCCAGTTCAAACGGTAATTGGTGCTTTGATACAGTTGATCAATCACCTCTGGATAATGGATCATTTTTTCTACAGACAGCTTTTGTACCGCTCCCTCTTGCTCGACTTGCGCTGAAGCTTCGAGAGAAACGACGGTGGAAAAGCTGCAAAACGGCACCAGAAGTGCCGTCATGATTAAAACCCTAGCAAACACTGAAATGATCCTTGCGCTACTTGCCATAATAAAAAGTATGGCAAATATCTCACAGCTTGCAGGTTTAAAATTAAGAATCTGATGCCGAAAACGACAACAAAACTCTCTATAAGTAATTACTCAATGATCTTTCTAGATAATTCTCGACCAATGGTTGTCCCATTGCACTCCGCTTGCGAAGGTACTTTTTGACTCCTCTGGCCTTTGCTCTACCACTTTTCCCGCCCCAGAGCTGACTCGGAACTCATCGCCATAGACCACAACACCAGAGGCGTCTGGCAACGCACTTAGCTCTACCAATTTGCCCGTAGATTTAGACCATATACCATAACAACTGCCCGGAGGGGAAGTGGCTAAGATCCATTCATCGGTTGCTGCAATACTCGCAACGTAGTGATTGAAACGCGCCCACTCTTCAGGCTCAGCTTGAAGATCTTGCATTTCACCACCACGCGTGTGCATGGCGATCAAGGCTGGATACTCGTCCGGCTCACCACGATATTGCTGACCACAAAGCACGGTTTCCGCACCATCATGAGCTAAATGGCGAATACTCAACTTATGATCCGGTAAAGACACTTGATCCAATAGCTCCCCTTCCTGTGAAAGGTAACTCAGACTCGGTCTCATGCTATCAAGATTGAGAGGTTCACGGCCGTTGGTGTGTACGCCACCGACGCCAATCGATAATGCGCCATCAGGCATCATGATCACTTCATGCGGGCCAAGGCCAAAACCTGTTAACTCATCGATTTTTTGATATTGCTTCTGCACATCATAAACACCAATGATCCCGCGACTTGTCCCCCTCTCCCCTTCTGTGGCAAATAGCAATGTGCCGTCATGGGAGTAAACGCCATGCCCATAGAAATGGCGATTTGGCTTTGCTAGTTGCAGTTTGATCATCTGCCCTGAGCGATAATCAAATACCATGAAGAAAGTACCTGGTCGACGACCAAAAACTACGGCGTGGCCTTGTTGGTTGGTTGCTACACCGTGACCACGCTCAGGAATCGGCAATGAAGATAGCGGCATACCATGCTCATCCGCTACCACCGCTGCATATTTATCTCGGCCAATGATAGAGCAGCCGATCAACGCAGGCTCACGTGAGCTTGTTGAAGCACAACCAAATGGCATCATAGGTGTAGCCGCCCCGAATAGAGCGGCTTTCAGTAAGTTTCGGCGGGTTTGATCAGTCACCATCGGTTGCATTAAATCCTATAACCACGCCAAGCTCGATCGCCACTTCTTCGTGAATCAGGTACTTCAATTGCTCTAGCTTATTGTACTGAGCGAGCACCATGCGATAGCCTTCTTTTGTTTGTAGTGCAGCAAACAAGCTCTTATCTTCTGGCCAAGTTTCTAACGCCATTTCAAACTGATGAACAACACGGTCTGCGAGATCTTCATGGCCTTGCTCTCTTAGTAGCGCATCTAGACCATTCCCGTTAGCAAAGTACAACGCTTCCATCCCTTGAAGGTTGGCTTTTAAGTTTGAAAGCGAGGTCTCTGAACGCCACGATTCTGAGAAATACGGGCGAGGCTTGCCAATCTTCGCTAGCGGTCGACTCAACTTCTTCATGCTGTATTCAAGCTGATTAGAGAGCAGTGAAATGTACTCAGACTCCCATTCCGTCATCTCTAGCGATTTCCAAGGGTTTTCTGCCCAAGAATCCGCGATGATCTGCGCTTTGTTATCGAGGTTTTCTGCAATCGAAATGCCTGTCGCACAGGTATTGCTGTTGCTAGATAAGGTCGACGCTTTATCGTAAAGCAGCCATTCCAGAGCCCCTAAACCTTGCACGGTGACACTTTGGGTGGAAATATCTTCTGCACTCCAAGCTTGGTCAGATTTCGTCAATACAGACATTTTACGACCAGTAGTGTTCTTTTTATCTGGCCAAAACTGAACATTCCAGCTTTGCTCCAGCGCCGTAGCAGGGCCACGTTCTTGACCTTGTAATGCCATCCACGCAAGCATAGTTTGATGCCATTGCTGTTTTACTTGTGCATCATCTTTCGACTCTGATGCGCAGTAATCTGCGAAGCGTTGTTCAAGTTCTGTGGTTTGCGCTAAAAACGTCTGAGCTGATTGAAACTCGACCTCGTACACGCTTTGAGAAATATGACTTGTACTCTCAGGCTTGGCAGAGCTCGAACCGATGGTCGATTGGCAACCAACCAAACTTAACGTTGCGGCAATCGCACTCACTAACAGTGTCTTTTTCATGGTTAGGTCCTTATAGAGAGTTCAGAAACGCAATGAGAGCATCACGTTCTTTTTTGTTCAGAGCTAAAACATTTTGTTTCGCCGTTTCAGCTTCGCCGCCGTGCCACAACACCGCTTCCATCAGGTTACGAGCGCGGCCATCATGTAGAAAGTAAGTGTGTCCGTTTACTTCTTCGGTATAACCAATGCCCCATAGCGGTGCCGTTCGCCATTCACGGCCGTTTGCTAAGTATTCCGGACGGTTATCGGCTAAGCCTTTACCCATGTCATGCAAAAGCATGTCGGTGTATGGGTGGATAAGCTGCTCAGAAAGCGCTGGTAACTCTGGTCGTTTCGCCGTTTTAACACTGGTCTTGTGGCAGCTTTCACAGCCAGACGCAGCAAAGATTTGCTGACCAAGTTTCACGTTAGGATCATTGACGTTACGGCGAATAGGTACGGCTAAGTGTTGGCTGTAAAACTCTACGAAGTCGAGAATATTTTCACTCACTTCAGGTTTGCCGCCATTTGGCATGTCGTCACAAATGCTTTGTTTCGAGGTACAGTTTTCATTTGGGAATAAATGGCTCGTAAGACCCACATCACCATTAAATGCTGCTGCATTTTGCTGCATTAGCGTCGGTTGTCCTGCTTTCCAGCCAAAGCGACCAATCGAGAAGTCGTCCTTCTCAATATCCCACACCTTATTTACTTTGCCTGAGATACCGTCTTTGTCGGCATCTTGTTCATCAGCCCAAGCAAGTAGCGTTTCGTCGGGAATACTCTCTAACAAACCAAGGCCGATCATTGGCGGTGCCACGCGTGCTGAGAACTCGGTATCTGGGTGCATATCGCCGTAACCCAGTTCGGTAATGTTCAAATGAGGTTTTCTTAGTGTCACCGTCGTACCGTCTTTAAATTTCACTGGGACATCGGTGTAAGTGATTTCGATTTTGCCTTCTGGCGTTTGATCTTGCAGGGCGAAATCTTGAAGCTGGCCACCATAAGTCGGCTCAGGTATGCCGCCATCTTTGATGTAAGCTTTCTTTTGTTCTGGCGTCATCGCAGGAATGCTTAAGCGCACTAACATAGACACGGCATGTAAATCATCTTTCTCTGGCGGATGACCACGACCGTCTTTGATGTGACAATTCTGACAACCATTGGTGTTAAAAAGCGGGCCTAAGCCATCACGAGCGTCTGTTGACGCTGGCGCTTGTACCCAAGGGTTGCGGAAAAAGCTGTTACCAACGCTAAAATCGAGGCGTTTGCTCATTGGCAAGTTAGCAGCAGGAAGAGAATAGGCATTCGCGCCGTCTTTTTTAACACTGGTTTTGCCACCAGACTTAACATCATAAGCCATGGCAGAAGAAGAAAGGATCGCGGCTAGCGCAGAAATTAGGTATGGCTTCATATCATTGCTCTACATAGACAACAAGGGTGATAACAACGAGCTCAAACGTCAAAAGGGCTCACAAAGAGCCCTTATTTATTATGGTTTTCTTATTAAAACTCGTGGTCAGCAGTATCAGGGCTTAGGCTGTCGATGCCGACAATGCTTGCCGCGCGCTCAATCGCACCGGTTTGTGCTACCAACGACATGATGGTGTCGTTTACTAGCGCGTTGCCTTGTGCGTTACCCGCTGCAATAAGTTGGTCAAAGTGCTGGTTGTTCTTCTCTGCAGAAGTCACTAGCTCACCAACTTGGCTACGTGTTGTATCAAACTGCTTTTTAATGTCGGTCGCGGCTTTCTTATCTTTTTGAGCAACAAGATCAGCAATACTTGGACCAGATAGCTCTTTGCCGTTTACACCTTTGTATGTACCTGTGTAAACGTTGTAGATGCCTTGCTCATTGTAGTAGTGAGAGTTGTGCGTGTTGTCTGAGAAACAATCGTGTTCGTCTTCAGTCGAGTTTGCCTCTAGTGCCACCTTCATGCGCTCACCCGCTAGCTCACCTAGAGAAAGAGAACCCATGCCGAATAGCATCTTACGTAGACCATTCTCAGCAGATTCATTTAGTAGCTCTTCACGGTAGTTGCCTTTCACTTCTGCGGACCACTGCTTTTCCATCCACTCAAGGTCTTGAACCAGTAGATCAGCGGCCGCTTTTAGGTACTCACCACGACGATCACAATGACCATTCGTACACTCAGAACCGACAACGAAATCAGTGTAAGCACGTTGACCTGCACCCGCGTTAGTGCCGTTTAGGTCTTGACCCCAAAGCAAGAATTCAATCGCGTGGTAACCTGATGCAACGTTTGCCTCAGAACCGCCTACTTCGTTTAGATCCGCTAGCAATTCTGGAGTGATTTTTGAAACGTCCAGTTTAGAAGCACCGATCTGTAGGCTAGTGTTCGCGATGATGTTGGCAGCAGCGCCCTCGTTACCCAATTCGTATTGGTAATCAGCCGCTACGTAGTCAATCAAACCTTCATCAAGTGGCCATGCGTTCAGCTGACCTTCCCAATCATCAACAATCGCGTTACCAAAACGGAAAACTTCAGACTGTTGGTAAGGCACGCGAGAATCTAGCCAAGCTTGTTTTACTTCTTCAAGCTTTTTCGCTGATGGTGATTGTAGAAATTCGTCGATTTTCACATCAAGCGCTTTCGCTGTTGTTACTGAATCAGCAAATACAGCATGGGCAACGTCCGCGTAATGTTCGACTACTTGTTGTTTAGTTACTGTGGCAGCAACGGTAGAACCACTGGCAATGAGGAGTGATGCAGCAATAGATTGGACTAAAACTTTTTTTGCATTCATCTGAAGCATCCTTGTTGAGCTTTTCAATTATCGTATTGGTAGTGCTAATTATTCTTATTTGCACTTTAGTCTCGAGATAATACAAATTTACAATTTATTTGCAACTCCAGATACAAAAAAACCTCATAAAAATGAGGTTTTTCACAGACTTTATTGTCAGTTTTATCTTTAGGATTAAACCTTTAGGTCATGTTTTCCGTGAGAGACTTTTGCCTTCAGATAATTTTCGTTGCCATCTTTGATATGTGCAGAGGTATTGACAACCTCGCCAATTTCAATTCCGTACTCAGATAACTCACGAATTTTCTTAGGGTTGTTCGTCACGAGGCGGATCTTATTCACGCCTAAAGCTTCTAGCATTTGTGCTGCTTCCGTGAAATCACGCAGGTCATCATCAAAGCCCAAATGGTTGTTAGCTTCGTACGTGTTCATGCCCTGGCTTTGTAAGCGGTATGCATCGATCTTATTGTACAAGCCAATACCACGACCTTCCTGACGGAGATACAAGATGATACCACCGGACTCGCCCATGCGATTGATCGTCTCTTCTAGTTGCTCACCACAGTCACAGCGTGAAGAGTGGAACACATCGCCTGTCAAACACTCAGAGTGCATACGAACTAAAGGCATGTCCTGAGTTTGGTCCGCTTGTTTAAAGATAATAGCAACATGCTCTTTGTCTGTCTTCAGACCATGGAAAGACAGAATTTCGGCATCAATGTTACTTTTTGCCCCGACTTTAAAATCTACTCTGGCACGTACTTCCGCCATATCTATACTCACTCGATTTATTGCTTGATGCGCTTGATGCGTTTTCGTTATTGCATTCATGGGATTTACTCGTTGCTCTTCAACTATGGGGACTGATACCGCATTTTGCAATATAGAGATCACAATTGAGGGCAGTTATCCACTCAAGACAGCAAAAGAGAAACACTCTCCAACTGAACAATTGTTATATTATAACAATTTAAAAAAACTACAATAAAAAACCCCAGACAAATTTTGTCTGGGGTTTCAAGAAGGTCGTTTGGTCTATCTTTTAATGGGTCTGACTGCGCTTCCAAACGGCGAGTTCAATCCAAACTGCTTCGAGTTCTTGGATTTCCTCGTCGGTCAACACGGCGAGCGTTGAAGTAACTTGAGGCAGGTTCGGTGATTGCAATGCACGAATCTGCGAATAGAAGTCTTTTTTAAGTTGTAATATAACTGAATCCACTGCGTGCACCTATTCGTTCTTTTATTACTTATCCAGCTCAAAATTTTTATTTTCTTTATACTGGAAACTTCATAAATTCGGAAAAATGATAACATTCTGCTTGTTAAGTGCACAATTTATTTTTAATAGTGGAATAACGGTCACATTAATTACGCTTCACCATTCGGATCGAATATAAGACAAAAAAGATCAAAAATAGCACAGGAAAGATCCACAACAGCGCCGTGGAATAATTTAATGGTGGTTGATACAGAACAATATTCCCATAACGAGCAACTAGATAGTCCTTTATTTCTTGATCTGAGCTGCCTTCATTGGCCATCGTATACACTTTCAACCTCAGGTCTTTAGCCGCTTGTGCATTAGACTTGACAAGGTTTTGGTTTTGACACTGCGGGCAGCGCAATGTCTTGGCTAACGAGGTTGCACGCTGTTGCAGTTCAACAGAATGAAATTCAAACAGATCAACATTCTGTTCTATATCCGCACTTCTCGTGAAAGGAGAAAATAGTATAAATAGGATTAAAGTGAGGAGAAGATTATTAAATCGAAACATTCAAGTATCCTGAAAATATATCGTTCCATTTATCTGCCGTTAGCTCTCCACGATATTTGATCAATATACGACCATTTGGATCAATCAAGTAAGTTTCCGGCGTTCCGATAACACCTAGCTCCACAGCGAGCTTTCCATTAGGGTCACCAATTACTTCAATATATGGATTTCGTTTAGAGCTCAAATATTCACGAGCGGCTTGTTTTTGATCTCTATAATTCAGCCCAATAATAGGCACACCGAGTTCTGCTAACTGCAATAATTCTTCATGCTCTCGTTTGCATACTCCGCACCAAGATGCCCAAACATTCAATAATTTATATCCGTCGCTTTTGAACAACTGCTCAGAAACCATGTCATCAGAGATCAGAGAAGTAGAGCGAAAATTAGGTGTCTCTAAATTTCGTTGTGGGGACAATTCAACATGTGGTCGCTCAGACAAAGCCACCGCAGTTACTACAGCAAACACGGCAACAGCCACAAACAGACCTGCGAGTTTAAGCGTATTTCTCGATCGCATTGATAGCCTCTCTCCTTTTCTTTAGGCCGGTTAATAGCGCACCAAACACAGCTAGTAGCCCGCCAGACCATATCCACCAAATACCTGCGCGGTACTGAACTTTAATCGCATAAGCATGAGTATCGACTTTGTCACCCAATGTCACGTAATAATCGCCATGCCATAGTGAACGAATCGCAGGCTCGGTCATATTCATCACTCGCACAGGGTAATGACGCTTTTGCGGGTTGAAATTGAGCATGCGGCCATCTTCCAAGTGCAAGGTGATCTGTCCTTGTTCCGCGGTGTAGTTTGGCCCCACCAGCCATTCGATACCATGATAATCGATAGTGATCCCCGCCCTTTGTTGAGAACTGCCGGGTTCGACACGTAAATTGTGTTCATATGAGTAGTGACTGTTGAATACAGCTCCACTCACCGCCAGCGCAAAACCGATATGTGCCATCACGATTGGCATGAGTTTGCGCTTATTGGAACAACGAAACAGCATAACGAGATGCGCCGCAATCACCCAAGTAGCCAACGTTATGGTTAGCAATACTTCGAAATGCAGTGCGTGCACTAAGAAGATAAACCCGATCCCAGAGACAAGAGATAACGCAATACTGATCGCGATATCAGTGCTTCCACTCGGCACTGCGCCTTTTGTCCATTTCAGCACTGGCATGAATGCTAAGGCAATCAGAGCCAGTATGCTTAATGGAAAGGTCAGACTATTAAAGTAAGGTGCGCCAACCGAAATGTTCCCTAAACCGAGCAGTTGATAAACCATCGGATAAAAAGTGCCAAGAAAAACGATGGCAGTCGCAATAACCAGCAGCCCTTTGGCGATATAAGCAGTGTAAGCTCGGCTCGCTAGAGATTGAAGTTTGAAACGAGGGAGTTGCTCTCCTCGCAAAATCAGTACGCCAAAAGTGATAATGACAAGCAAGCTCAATACACCAATCAGCACCAAACCTTTAGTTGGGTCCACCGCAAAAGCGTGCACTGAAGTCAGCACGCCAGAGCGCACCACGAATGTCCCTAAAATGCTTAGGCTGAACGTAGCAAACGCCAGTGCATAGGAGCTCCAAATTGCGCCTCTGTTACGTGTTGCGACAACACCGCTGTGCAACAAAGCAGTACCAGTAAGCCAAGGGAGTAGAGAAGCGTTCTCCACAGGGTCCCAAAACCACCAGCCGCCCCACCCTAGTTCATTGTACGCCCACCATGATCCCACCAAGATACCCAACGTGAGCGTTCCCCATGCAAAAAACGCTGCGCTTCGAGCGACCACATACCAATCGCTCATCGGTTGTTTACCCAATAGCGCCGCTAATGCAAAAGCTAATATTGCTGCGTAACCGACATAACCGAGATAAAGCAATGGTGGATGAATGATAAGCCCAACATCTTGCAGCATAGGGTTTAGATCTCGCCCTTCCGACGCCAATACTTGGGCATACTCGAACGGGTTAGAGGTCATTAACGTGAACCATGCAAACGTCCCAATCAGAACGTTCATGATTCCTAAACAGTCACAAGTATATTGGGCATTGAGCGGTGACTTAAATGCAATAAACGACGCCCATAAACTCAGGGTGACGACCCAAAACAACATGGAGCCTTGGTGCCCACCCCAAGCGGCAGCAATTTTGAACGCCACGGGAAGTTGACTGTTGGAATGCGTAACAACATATTCCAACGCGAAGTTGTCTTGCACGAAGCAGACGATCAGAAGTGCTAAACAAATGATGGAAGCTAAGCTAATGATGTGGGACATAGCGACTTGATGCGGCAATGTCGCCTTCTTACCCATAGCACGACGTAGCCAATGCAGAAGCGATGCACAAGTCGATGTTACAGCCACCAATATCAGTAAGAAGAACCCTAGCTCAGCCTCCATTTTTCCCCCTTACACTATGGTCATTTGACCGGCATAGAGAATGAAAGTACGCAGCATAAGTACGCCAACCAAGCTCAACGTCGTGACCACAAAAACGTAACTGCCTTTGTGGCGCACTTCTGAAGGCGTTAACCAATTGAGAGTCAAAGGCGTAATCATGCCGATGAACACTACTCCAACCCAGAACCATTGAGCCCAGAACCCACTCGAAATTGCATTCCAAGCCGCGACTTCGTTCTGACCACCGCTGAAGATCAATCCAGTAAAGAAGGTCACTAAGACAAACAGCTCAAACAATACTACTGGGCGTTCAAATCCGTGTACCCAAGACACACTTGGGCTGCTGGTCGACTCTTTAAACACCAAGATACCGAACATCAAGCATGCTGCTGCACCCGAGGACAAACTAGAGAACAAGAACAAGATTGGCAGTACTGGATTGTTTAGCATCGGGTAAGTCTTCAACGCAGACAATAGAAAGCCGGTGTATGCCGCAAGCACGATAGCTAAGAAGCCCAAGAACAATTCAATGGCGTTGTTGGCTTTCCCCGCCTTAATTAAAATGCCGTCAGCAAAATCCAACAGTTTGCTTGGTAACTTCCCTTCACAGAAGCTGATGATTTGATGGCGGAAGATAACGCCGATCCAAACAAACAGCACTAGCATGTAAACTTGGAACAAGATCACGCCCATCGACATTACCGACGTTGGGTTGTAGTAGATCATGATCTTCCAAAACTCTAAAGGCTTGGTTAAATGGAAAATCAAAATTACCAACCCAGCAATGATGCCAAATGGTGCGAGCCAAGCCATCGCTTTCATGATGCCGTTGTTTGCGGGATCACCTTCAATCACTTTGCGTTTTAAATAGATAGAAATCATCACCGCACCTGCTGACATCCCAGCAAGGAATAAGTAAATCGCGATGATCCAATCCCAGACTAACGAGTCAAAGTGGAATGCACTTTCGAAGCCGTTCATGATGACACCTCCCCTTTGCTATGCGGAATTTTGTACAGTTTAGGTTGCGTACCTAAATGCGATTTATCGCGATAGACAACATGGCTTTCGATAGCTTTGCTCACCTCGCTAGTTGGGTCATTCAAATCACCAAAGATGAGTGCTTTTGTTGGGCAAGATTCCACGCAAGCTGGCTGCTTACCTTGCGCTAGGTTGGTATCACGGCAGAAGCTACATTTATCCGCAGAGTGATCGACTGGATTAAAGAAGCGCACTTGGTAAGGGCAAGCGGCAAGGCAATAACCACATCCGACACATTTCTCTTTGTGCACATCCACGATGCCGGTCGCTTCATCTTTGTATGCAGCGCCTGTTGGACAAACGTACACACATGGTGGGTTATCACAGTGCTGACAGGATTCGCGAGTAAACTGGTATTCCACATCTGGAAATTCGCCAATCGGTTCACTGCGATGAATTTTAAGTCGCGTTACGCCTTCAGGGACTTTATTTACTTCGCGACAAGCATCGGTACAAGCGGTACAGCCAATACAGGCATTTTCATCATGAACCATACCCATGCGTTTCGCTTGTTCACGGTTGCTGGCATAGAGAGAGGAGCTAACAACGGAAGTGCCTGCAACGCCTGTAGTTAAAATCAACGCGCCGCTGCCGGCTAAAAAGTTTCTTCTCGAACATTTCATGCTATCTCTCCTCTTCTTTGGCAAGTTCAGGTTCGACGGCAAATTCAGAGTGACAATCCACACACTGCTTGATCAGTTGTTTTCTGTCGTACGACAACGCTTTGGTTTTCGCTGCGTGTACATCGTGGCAATTTGAACAAGTGAGGTTTTTGGCGTGCACATCGTGCGTCCAGTGGCTTTCTCTCAGCTGTGTCGGTGCGTGGCAATCCACACATTGGCTGTTGGCTTTAAGAATCATGCTTGGATCAAGGAACACTTTGTCGTGTACCTCTTTCGATTGCGCGGCAGAAAACTTAATCACATCAGGCGCGCCCTCACGATGGTCGGGACCAATGTTGCTATGGCAATTGGTGCAATTAAGTTGCTTCCCTTGGCTGAGTAGAGCTTGCGGGTCATGCGAAAGGTTCAGAGTCTCTTTTGCATCCTTATGACATTGCAGACACTTGTAGTCACGGTCACGGATCAACTCGACTTGATGACGCTCAGCTTGAGCACCTTCAATCGGCTCTGAAGAAGTCGCATGGGCGGCGATGGAGAAACCATAGATGGCAAAGACGAAGAGAAGTTTCAGCATTGTCTCTATGGTCAATTTTATATTGCCCATATTGTTCTTTCCTTAGCTCGATAATAATTGATAACTATTCTCAATTATTTATTTGAGCGACAATTAATTTCCTCTGAAGATATTTTTTAGATCTTCAAATGACATCAATTCTTATTTCGGAAAGCCACAACGCTAAACCTATATTTATAATACCTCTATTATTCATAAGGGGTAGAAACACCTGCTCAAAAAGCGAACTAAGTCACCCTATTTTTAAAAAGGTTAAAACCCCAAAGCATTGCAGAACAATGACTTAACAACTACCACTTTAGAGGTATATAAATTCAAACATGACTGAGATCACTGGTGTAAATTGATCTAAAACAAGACAAGATTCACTCACTATTTCATCTATCCAATTAAGCAATATTATTAATCGTAGATCTCCAGTTCTTATTTGGAATAGCTTCTCACAACGCTGCTAATAAAAACGAATATGGAGATAACACCGTGAGCATAAAACACTGGATGAGCGCACCTATCGCGGTTGCGACCTTATTCGCCAGCCAATTATTTTTGGTCGGCGCTCCGTTGGCGGCAGAAGAAAAAGGCCTCATCGATCCTCGAAATGACGCCTTTGAACAGAACCATCCCGACCAATACCACTCTTGGAAAGCAACATCCGAAAGTGAGCACATTGAAGATGCTCTAAGTGAAGACCCAAACATGGTGATCTTATGGGCTGGCTACGGCTTCGCAAAAGACTACAACAAAGCGCGCGGTCACTTTTACGCACTTGATGATGTTCGTCAAACCTTACGTACCGGCGCACCAACCGACGAGAAGTCCGGGCCTATGCCAATGGCCTGTTGGAGCTGTAAAAGCCCAGACGTTGCTCGCGTGATTGATGAACGTGGTGAAGACGGTTATTTCGAAGGTAAATGGGCACGCTTAGGCTCAGAAATCGTCAACCCTATCGGTTGTTCCGATTGCCACAACACAGGCTCTGAAGCCTTCAAGAAAGGCGAACCTGCGCTAGCACTGACTCGCCCATACGTCGAGCGTGCTTTTGATACTATTGGTAAAAACTTTGATGAACAGTCTCGCCTAGATAAGCAAGCATCGGTCTGCGCTCAATGTCACGTTGAATACTACTTCACCGGCCCAACTAAAGCGGTTAAATTCCCATGGGATATGGGCACCACCGTTAATGACATGGAGAAATACTACGACGCGTTGAATTTCAAAGATTGGACGCATGCCGTATCTAAAGCGCCGATGCTAAAAGCGCAACATCCAGGTTTCGAAACTTGGAGAGCGGGTATTCATGGTAAAAACAAAGTGGTGTGTGTGGACTGCCACATGCCTAAAGTGACCAAAGAAGACGGTACGGTGTACACAGACCACAAAGTGGGTAACCCATTTGATCGTTTTGAAGACACCTGTGCGCAATGCCATACCCAAACTAAAGAGCAGCTACAAGGCATCGTCTCGACTCGCAAAGCGCAAGTACTGAACATGAAGCTAACCGCCGAGAAGCAAATCGTAGCGGCACACTTTGAAGCAGGCGCAGCGTGGAAAGCAGGTGCAACAGAAGCAGAGATGGAACCTATCCTACAAGATATTCGCCATGCACAATGGCGTTGGGACTACGCGATTGCTTCTCACGGTGTTCACATGCATGCTCCTGAGGTAGCACTTGAAGTACTAGGTACTGCAGTTGACCGCGCTGCTGACGCCCGTACCAAATTGGTTCGTTTACTGGCAACCAAAGGCATTACTGACCCTGTTCAAATTCCAGATATCTCGACCAAAGCGAAAGCACAACAAGCACTGGGCATGGATATGGATAAGATGAACGCAGACAAGAAACACTTCCTAGAAACAGTAGCGCCAGAGTGGGATAAAGCAGCAGCTGAACGCGAAGCCACGTATTAGTCTAACTGGCAACGGTTAACTTATAGATACAACAAGGGGCGTACTGAACGCCCCTTTTCTTTCTTTATTATCTTTATCTCTTCATCCTGATTCTATCGAGAGACAAAAATCGAATGTACTAGCGACGAGGAAGCCTAGGTCTAGGTTGAATATTTGGACGTGCTTTAGGTATCTGCACATTTGGACGAGCAACTGGACGCTGGATCTTCGTTTCCGGTAATGCTTTTCTTTGTTGAACCTTTTCTTTCACCGCCTTGCCTTGTAAAGTCGCTGGTTCAATATGCTCCGGACGATTCTCCCATTGGGTTCGAATCTCTTGCTTTTGCTCGTCAGGCAATGATTGCCAATGATCATCAAGCTGGCGTTTCATGTTATCGATATTGGCGGACATATCGTCGTCTTTCCAATCTTCGACTTTGTCTTTGATGGATTGCTGTTGGTCTTCATCTAAACCATTCCACCACTCTTCCAGTTTCTCTTTGTATTCATCGTCGTTATCGCAACAGCCCGGATAGTAATAAATCCAGTAGTCGTCATGATCGTACCACCACGGGTCGTAGTAACCCGATGAATAATAAACCGTAGAGGAAGAGCCAGAATGATCGGAAGAGCTACAACCCGCCAGTACAGAGCCGCACAGCAAAACCAATATGCTTAGTGCTTTATTTTTCATTCGTTGCCCACCTTTCCCTCTATTGCTTGTTAAATTGTACGCTTACAACAGCTCTTTTGCTTTGTTAATAGAGTTAATGATTTGCACCCTATCTAAATTTGGATCATCAGAATCTAATAATAGTACCCAGGCATCAATCGCTTCCTGAAATCGGAATGACAGAAAATGATCATTTGCGATCAAAGACAAAGCGGCTTCATTGTGCGGCTCTACCTGCAAAGCTTGCTCCAAAAGCAAGCTAACTTCTTGCGTCATTGATTGCTGGTGAATGTAGTACAAGGTCGTCGCTTTTGCGGCAAGTTGCGTGGCACTGACTGGCTCAGTCAGTTGGATCGCGTAATCAAAACAAATCAGCGCGCCATCAAATTCCCCCTCTAGCAGGTAGCCCTGCCCGAGTTGGAACCACAATTCAGCGTTGTTCGGGTCTTCACGCAACTGGTCTTGAATCTCTTTCATGATGTCACGAGCAGTCATCATTCGTGACATTTCCGCTTGTATTGGTTTAGGCGGAGTTTGATGCAGCAATAAGAAACTGGCACTCGTCACGACAAGTACTAACAGGCAAAAGCCAAACCATTGAGCAGGTTTAACTTTTGATGCACTCAGTGATAAGAGTACGATAAACAGCCCCATCAGAGTGATGGCAGCGAAAAACCAAACAGACATAACACGTCCTGTAAACAAAGATAACGTCAGTGTACGCATTTCTTACTTTAAATGCGTTGATACAGATACAAAAAAGCCGAGCAACTAAGGCTCGGCTTTTCATATCAGGATAACGATGTAAGATTACTCTTCGTTACCTTCCTCTGCATCATCAGCAGCTGGAGCTTCTGAAGCGTCTTGCTGCGTATTTTCGTCTGTTGACTCTAACGCTTCTGCATCTTCATCAGCAGGTAGCTCTTCATCATCAACTTCTTCAATACGTTGCAAACCAACAACTGATTCATCTTCCGCAGTACGGATAAGCGTTACACCTTGTGTGTTACGACCAACCTGGCTAACTTCACCCACACGAGTACGTACTAACGTGCCAGCGTCGGTGATCATCATCATTTCATCACCTTCAACAACCTGGATAGCACCAACTACCGGGCCATTTCGCTCAGAAACTTTGATAGAAACTACACCTTGAGTGCCACGACCTTTTGTCGGGTACTCGCTAAGTGCTGTACGTTTACCATAACCGTTTTCTGTAACCGTTAGGATGTCGCCTTCGTGCGAAGGAACAATAAGTGATACAACTTGGTCATTTTCAGCCAGTTTCATACCACGAACACCAGAGGCGGTACGACCCATAGGACGAACACCTTTAAACTTGATCTCTGGCTGACCATTCTCATCAAGAACTGGTTTACCATTTTCATCAAGTACTGGAATTTCTTCTGCTTCTTTAAAGCGAACCACTTTACCCGCTTTAGAGAACAGCATGATTTCGTTTTCGCCGTTAGTGATATCTACACCGATTAACGAATCGTCTTCACGTAGGTTCACAGCGATTAGGCCGTTTGAACGTACGTTTGCAAACTGGTTCAACGGCGTTTTCTTAACCGTACCGTCACCTGTTGCCATGAAGATGAATTTGTCTTCAGAGAATTCATCAACACGTAGAATCGCGGTAATGCGCTCACCTTCTTCGAGTGGAAGGATGTTTACGATTGGCTTACCACGCGCAGTACGGCTCGCTAGAGGCAATTGGTAAACTTTCAGGCGGTATGTTTTACCACGAGTAGAGAAACACAAGATGTTATCGTGGGTATTCGCCACTAGAAGACGCTCGATATGGTCTTCATCTTTCATCTTAGTCGCACTCTTACCTTTACCACCACGGCGCTGTGACTCGTAGTCGCTCAGTACTTGGTACTTAACGTAACCACCGTGAGATAGAGTAACCACAACGTCTTCACGTGCGATCAGCTCTTCCATGTCAATATCATGGCTCGCAGCTGTGATTTCTGTACGACGAGCGTCACCAAAGCCGTCACGAACCGCTTCAAGTTCTTCACGGATCACTTCCATCAAACGCTCAGTGCTCGCAAGGATATGCATGAGTTCAGCGATTTCTTCTAGAAGTGTTTTGTATTCGCCAAGAATCTTCTCGTGTTCTAGACCTGTTAGTTTATGTAAACGTAGATCTAGGATAGCTTGTGCTTGTTGCTCAGTCAGGAAGTACTGACCATCACGAATACCGTATTCAGGCTCTAGCCATTCAGGGCGCGCAGCATCTGTACCAGCACGCTCTAGCATTGCTGAAACGTTGCCTAAATCCCAACCACGAGCGATAAGACCCGCTTTTGCTTCAGCCGGTGTAGGTGCCTTACGGATAAGCTCAATGATTTCATCAATGTTAGCAAGCGCTAGAGCTAAACCTTCAAGGATATGAGCACGTTCACGAGCTTTACGCAGTTCGAAGATAGTACGACGTGTCACAACTTCACGACGGTGATCAACGAAGCACTTCAACATATCTTTTAGGTTGAATAGCTGTGGCTGGCCATTGTTTAGAGCCACCATATTGATACCGAAAGTGGTTTGCAGCTGAGTCTGAGCGTAAAGATTGTTTAGAACTACTTCGCCCACAGCATCGCGCTTACACTCAATAACAATGCGCATACCGTCTTTATCTGACTCGTCGCGCAGTGCACTGATACCTTCTACTTTCTTATCTTTAACTAGCTCAGCGATCTTTTCGATCAAGCGAGCTTTGTTCACCTGGTAAGGAATTTCAGTGACGATAATGGTCTCTTTACCATTCTTCTCCACTTCGATGTCCGCTTTCGAACGCATGTAGATTTTGCCACGACCTGTTTTGTACGCGTCTACAATGCCTTTACGACCGCTGATAAGCGCCGCCGTTGGGAAATCAGGACCAGGAATGTAATCCATTAGTTCATCAATAGTGATTTCTTCATTATTGATGTATGCAAGACAGCCATCAATCACTTCGCCAAGGTTATGAGGCGGGATGTTGGTTGCCATACCTACTGCGATACCAGAAGCACCGTTAACCAATAGGTTTGGAATTTTAGTTGGAAGAACCGCTGGGATCTGCTCAGTACCGTCGTAGTTTGGTACGTAGTCTACGGTTTCTTTGTCTAGGTCAGCCAATAGTTCATGGGCAATTTTTGCCATTCGAACTTCGGTGTAACGCATTGCCGCAGCAGAGTCGCCATCGATCGAGCCAAAGTTACCTTGACCATCGACCAGCATGTAACGAAGCGAGAACGGCTGAGCCATACGTACGATTGTGTCGTACACAGCACTATCACCGTGTGGGTGATATTTACCGATTACGTCGCCGACAACACGGGCTGATTTTTTATATGGTTTGTTCCAATCGTTGCCTAGTACGTTCATCGCGAATAAAACGCGGCGGTGTACTGGTTTTAGGCCATCACGCACATCTGGAAGAGCACGACCCACGATGACTGACATCGCATAGTCTAGGTATGAACCTCTAAGCTCATCTTCAATGTTTACGGGCGTGATCTCTTTAGCTAAATCGCTCATAGAGCCATTATCCCTCTATTATCTGATCGTAATTACGATACGTGTAAGGTGCAAAAATATAACACACAATTCATCACTTCGGCATCACTTTCCCTCTCCTTTTATCAGGTTGTGAGCTTGGTTATGAATCAAATGTCGAGAATTTGCACACTAATCCCATATCTTTCTGATTAGTGGTTATATTTCGGTCAACATTGAGCAAAATAGGACTCTTTACGCGGAAAAGCGAGGTAAATTCCTTTAACTACACAACGCGAAAATGCAGGTTTTAGAGTTATTGTCACTGGCACCAGTTCAAGGATGAACCAAAAACAATAGCGAGCGCTTTCAAAAATACAGGAACCTGTCGCTATTGCCGCGCCAGTGAACTCTGTCATTGTCCCTTAACTAAGCACATCGAGGTTGTTTGGGTATAAAACGTTGGAGTATACTGGCGCCCTCTAAAGGACTCAGATTGAATGCAATAAAACCAATTATGACTAAAGCACAAAACGTCGACCCAAGTGAAATTAAGAAATTCGAGGACATGGCTTCTCGATGGTGGGATTTAGAAGGCGAGTTTAAGCCACTTCATCAAATTAACCCACTTCGTTTGAACTATGTACTTGAAAAAGCAAATGGCTTGTTTGGCAAGCGCGCACTTGATGTCGGCTGTGGTGGTGGCATTCTTGCTGAAAGCATGGCAAAAGAAGGCGCTATTGTGACTGGACTTGATATGGGTAAAGAACCATTAGAAGTCGCGCGACTACATGCATTAGAAACAGGTACTCAACTGACCTACATTCAGAGCACAATAGAAGACCACGCTATAGAAAACGCAGGAACTTACGATGTCGTGACTTGTATGGAGATGCTTGAACACGTTCCAGATCCTCTCTCCGTTATCCGCTCTTGTGCTGCGCTAGTCAAACCCGGTGGTCACGTGTTTTTCTCAACTTTGAACCGAAACATTAAGTCGTACTTATTTGCTATTGTCGGTGCTGAGAAGCTTCTTAAGATTGTTCCTGAAGGCACTCATGAGCACGATAAGTTTATCAAGCCAGCCGAAATGATGAAGATGATAGACCAAACTGACCTGACGGAAATGGGCATTACTGGGCTTCATTACAACCCTCTAAATGACAGCTACAAACTCGGTCGTAATGTAGATGTAAACTACATCGTTCATACTAAAAAATACTGAACGCTGTTGCGTTAAAAAATGTGTTTTGTGATTGACATTTTTTAAAGAAAATGAATCGGAAGCGGTAGCACAAAGTTGCCGCTTTTTTTGTCTTTTTATGGCTAAAATTCGTGCTCTAGATTCCATTTTGACCAAGCCATTTTTCGTAGATAAAAACGGCCAAAGATCAAGGAAAATATTTTTGCATGCGGTTATTTCTAAACCGATCTCGAAACCGTACTTTTAACCATTCAAGTCTGCCCTTTTCTCATCGGTTAGTGTTCACTTACTGATTTTTTTCATTTTGTCAGTTATCCACAAGTCATCCCCGATCTGTACCTTGATAAATCAGTGTAATAGCACTATCTTGTAACCCGCAAACAAATGAACCCCTATATGTTGTGTTTAAGCGACAATATATAGATAGACTTTGATCACAAAGCCGCCGCAAGCTTTACTCATATTGCACATAAACAAACAAAAATACGGCTTTTATCAGTTTTCTTAGGGAAATAAAGCAGAATGAACCAACAACTTACCGTCACCAAGCGTGATGGCCGTAAAGAAAGTATCGATCTGGATAAAATCCACCGCGTTATCACTTGGGCTGCAGAAGGTCTAGATAATGTTTCGGTTTCTCAAGTAGAACTTCGCGCTCACATCCAGTTTTACGACGGCATCACAACGACAGATATTCACGAGACAATCATCAAGTCTGCGGCAGACCTGATCTCTGAAGAGACTCCGGATTACCAATACCTAGCTGCTCGCCTAGCGGTATTCCATCTGCGTAAAAAAGCGTATGGCCAATACGAGCCACCAACGCTTTATGATCACGTGTCTCGCCTCGTCGATATGGGTAAGTACGATCAACATATTCTAGAAGACTACACAAAAGCAGAACTCGACGAACTTGATGCGTACCTCGACCATAAACGCGACCTAAACTTCTCATACGCGGCAGTTAAGCAGCTAGAGGGTAAGTACTTCGTACAGAACCGTGTTACGGGCCAAATTTACGAAAGTGCTCAGTTCTTATACATCCTTGTAGCAGCGTGCTTATTTGCGAAATATCCAAAAGCGACACGTCTTGATTACATCAAACGTTTCTACGATGCGACATCGACATTTAAGATTTCTCTACCTACGCCAATTATGTCTGGCGTGCGTACCCCTACTCGCCAGTTCAGCTCATGTGTTCTGATCGAGTGTGGCGACAGTCTTGATTCTATTAACGCAACAGCAAGCTCAATTGTTCGTTACGTATCTCAGCGCGCTGGTATTGGTATCAACGCAGGTCGTATCCGTGCATTAGGCTCAGAGATTCGCGGTGGTGAAGCATTCCACACTGGTTGTATTCCGTTCTACAAGTACTTCCAAACAGCAGTAAAATGTTGTTCACAAGGTGGTGTACGTGGTGGCGCAGCTACTGTGTTCTACCCAATGTGGCACGGTGAAGCACGCTCACTCATGGTACTTAAGAACAACCGTGGTGTTGAAGAAAACCGTGTTCGTCACATGGACTACGGTGTTCAGTTAAACAAACTGATGTACCAACGTTTAGTTGAAGGCGGCAATATTACGCTATTCTCACCATCTGATGTACCTGGTCTGTACGACGCATTCTTCGAAAACCAAGAAGAGTTTGAGCGTCTATACGTGAAGTACGAGAACGATCCTTCAATCAAGAAAGAAACGGTTAAAGCGATTGAAATGTTCACTCTGCTAATGCAAGAGCGTGCATCAACGGGTCGTATCTACATCCAGAACGTGGACCACTGTAATACTCACAGCCCATTTGATTCTGAAGTTGCTCCAGTTCGTCAGTCGAACCTATGTTTAGAAATCGCACTACCAACGAAACCATTAACTAACGTTGAAGATGACTCAGGCGAGATCGCACTGTGTACGCTTTCTGCATTCAACTTAGGTGCTATCAAGTCTCTAGATGATTTCGAAGAGCTATCCGATCTTGTTGTTCGTGCGTTAGATGCACTGCTTGATTACCAAGATTACCCTCTACCAGCGGCATACAAATCGACTATGAACCGTCGTACGCTAGGTGTTGGTGTGATTAACTTTGCTTACTACTTAGCGAAGAATGGCGTGAAATACTCTGACGGTAGCGCGAACGGCCTAACTCACCGTACGTTCGAAGCAATGCAGTACTACCTATTGAAAGCATCTGTAGCACTGGCGAAAGAACAAGGTAAGTGTCCTTCATTCGACGAGACGAACTACGCGAAAGGCTTACTGCCGATTGACACGTATAAGAAAGATATCGACCTAATTTGTGACGAAGCGCTGCACTACGACTGGGACAGCCTACGTAAAGAAATTATGGAGCACGGCCTACGTAACTCAACACTGACTGCGCTAATGCCTTCTGAGACTTCTTCTCAGATTTCAAACGCAACTAACGGTATTGAGCCACCACGTGGTTACGTTTCAGTAAAAGCTTCGAAAGACGGAATCCTGAAGCAAGTTGTACCAGAGTTCACAGAACTTAAAGACAGCTATGAACTGCTTTGGAATATCGGTTCGAACGACGGTTATCTGCACCTTGTGGGTATTATGCAGAAGTTTGTTGACCAAGCTATCTCTGCTAATACTAACTACGACCCGTCACGTTACGAGACTGGCAAGGTTCCAATGAAGAAACTACTTCAAGACCTGCTAACAGCGTATAAGTTTGGTGTGAAAACGCTTTACTACCACAACACTCGTGATGGCGCGAAAGATGAACAGAAAGACGCTGTTCAACCACAAGATGACGATTGTGCTGGCGGCGGTTGTAAGATTTAATCTTCCCGTACCTAGCGAACCCGTAAAGACAGACTATCGATAACCTCCCCCTTACGGGGAGGTTTAAAAGGAATTGAGGCATTATGGCTTACAGTACTTTTAACCAAAAAAAGAATGACCAATTGAAGGAACCAATGTTCCTAGGTCAATCAGTAAACGTTGCACGTTACGACCAACAAAAGTTTGAGATTTTCGAAAAACTTATCGAGAAACAACTTTCTTTCTTCTGGCGTCCAGAAGAAGTAGACGTATCTAGCGACCGTATCGATTACAACAAACTGCCAGATCACGAGAAGCACATCTTCATCTCTAACTTGAAGTACCAAACGCTTCTTGACTCTATCCAAGGCCGCAGCCCTAACGTAGCACTGCTGCCGCTTGTGTCTCTGCCAGAACTAGAGACTTGGATTGAGACTTGGTCTTTCTCTGAAACGATTCACTCTCGTTCTTACACACACATTATTCGTAACATCGTGAACGACCCTGCGGTGGTGTTTGATGATATCGTTGAGAACGAGCACATTCTGAAGCGTGCAAAAGACATCGCGCACTACTACGACGATTTGATTCAAGCGACGAATGATTACCATCGCTACGGTGAAGGTGAGCATGTCCTTAACGGTGAAACGGTTAAGGTTAGTCTGTACGATCTTAAGAAGAAGCTGTACATCTGTCTGATGTCTGTTAACGCATTAGAAGCTATTCGTTTTTACGTAAGTTTCGCATGTTCTTTCGCTTTCGCAGAACGCGAACTAATGGAAGGTAACGCGAAAATCATCAAGCTGATCGCTCGTGACGAAGCACTTCACTTAAACGGCACGCAGCACATGATCAACCTGCTACGTAACGGTCAAGATGACTTCACTTTCATGCAAATCGCAGAAGAGGCAAAACAGGACTGTTTTGACCTATTCAAAGAAGCAGCTGAGCAAGAAAAAGAGTGGGCAGAGTATCTATTCAAAGATGGCTCTATGATCGGTCTAAACAAAGACATCCTAAGCCAATACGTTGAATACATCACAAATATTCGTATGCAAGCGGTAGGTCTACCAGCAGCGTATCCAGAAGCAACAACCAACCCAATTCCATGGATTAACGCTTGGTTGTCTTCAGATAACGTTCAAGTTGCGCCTCAAGAAGCAGAAATCTCTTCTTACCTTGTGGGTCAAATTGACAATGAAGTTCGCGCAGATGACTTCGAAGGATTCGAGCTGTAATGGCAACACTCAAAATCAACAAACTGATCAGCATTGAATCCAACCCTTCCAATACGATTTTGGAAACAATGGAGCAAGCTGGCCTATTACCAGAATACAACTGCCGTGATGGGCACTGCGGCGCCTGTCGCTGCAAATTGGAGTCTGGTGAAGTGGAGTATGTTGGTTTTGCGATGGCTTACACACAAAGTGATGAAATATTACCTTGTATCTGTAAAGCAAAATCAGATTTGTCACTTAGCGGCGTTAACTACGCGATGAAAGAAAAGCAGCGCGCATAACGTTGACTCGACGGTATAAAATGCAAAAGCCAAGGTAATCACCTTGGCTTTTTTGTCTCTGTTTTTTGTCTCTCAGACTACTGTAAAGAGCTTTGGTTATAAAGCACTGCTCGGGAGGTGCATCTCTTTAACTTTCTCTAAAAATGCATAATGCGCAAACATCGGTTTACGTTCTAGGTAGCGACGCAACAAGTCTAGTGCTGCCGTGCTGATCACTTTAACTTGATCATTGCGCTGATACTTTTTCGAGAGTTTATATAATGCTCCCCACTCGCCTGACGGTGTCGATAAAGCGACGGAAAAAACACCCTCTTCAATATGGCCAGTAACGAGTGATAAATCCGTCCCACACTTCTCTCGCGTAGCACCAGCCAGAGCAAACGTTTCTGCTAATGGATCTCCGCCGTTGGCCATCGCTTGAGTCAGGATCGGTAGTATCCAACCATGCCCTAGTTGCTTTTCAGCGTTTTCATCGCCGTTTAGCCAGTACGTTAAGTATCCTCCGCTACTTTTTTCGGAGGTCGACACCGTTAGTCCTTTATCGACCAACAACTGGCCGACATTTTCAACCATAGGTAAGTCAATACTAACGGTATTACTCTCAAGGTGTTTATTAATTATCTGTACTAGTTTCAAACGCTGTTCAATCTGATCTGAAGGACCAAAAAGTTTCACTTCAATAAAAGGCAAGTAAGAGCGATACCCTAGCTCATAGCCTTGAGGAAGTTTTAGCTGATCTAGCTTATCTGAAATACCGGATTCAGACAGACCAAACGTGTAGATTCGACTACAACATGAGCCTTGAACATCGGGAAACACTCTTCTCAGATCGGGAAGAATTTGCGTCTCTGCCATGAGCTTAAATTCACTTGGTACACCCGGTGTGAAATAAAAAATGGCATCATTAATCAGCATTTTGAAACCGCAAGCAGTGCCTATCGGGTTGTCCAATATCTCTGCCGTTTCTGGCAGCATTGCTTGCTTTAAATTACTGTCCGGCATAGGGATGCCACGTCGAGCATACAAACTTTCTAGATGCTGCAACCACTCTTTGAATAGCACCAGTTTACAATCGGCGGCTCTCGCGGCGGCAGCAGCACTCATGTCATCCGTTGTAGGGCCTAAACCACCATTAACAATAACCACATCGTTGTTAAAGCTGAGCATTAAAAACTCTTCAACCAAACTCGATAGGCTATCACCAACCGTTGAGCGCTTTGTTAAGCCAAATCCATGTTGATAAAACAGGCTAGACAACCATGCCGCATTAGTATCAACAATATCACCGTGGAGGACTTCCTCACCAGTACTAAGCATTGCTATTTTCACAACTGACTCCTGAACGTAAGCACAATCCTATTTTCGTTATAGCGCTTATTTTTCTTTTTATTTGGACAAATCTCGCCGAGGTTTGTTGGGACTAAATAAGGGTCAAGTGTTTAAATGATTGATGTTTTGAGGGATAATTACGAGCCCGAACATACACCATTAACTCGGAGACCTTTGTGTCAAAATCATCCATGTTCAAGACGACTCTAACAGGCCTTTGCTTGGCTTCGTCAGCGCTTGCGCACGCAAGTCACTATGACCTAAGCCGTCATACAGAGTTTTCTTACACACCTGATTGTTTGTCAGGTTACTGCGAAACGACGACTCTGTACACCTTCGAGGCTCAAAATCGCGGTGTTATGTATGAACAGAATAATAATGATGATTCGCTAAACCTTGACGCAGGGCTTCAGCCTAAACATCTCATCATCCCTCAAGATAAAGACTGGGATTACCTGATGGGTCAAACCTACACCATTCTAGGTCTCAGTATCGCGACCGTAGGCATGATGACTTTTCTTCCAGAAAGTATCACCAAATGGGACGAAGAAGACCGAGACATGAGTAAGTTGGGGCAAAAGTGGAAAGATAATGTCTCTGACGGCCCCGTTTGGGATCGCGATGAACATGTCCTCAACTACATCATGCACCCATATTTTGGCGGCGTTTACTACACGGCAGCACGTCACGCTGGCTATAATGAATTTCAGTCGTTTTTGTACTCCGCAACTATGTCGACGTTCTTTTGGGAGTATGGCGTGGAGGCGTTCGCAGAAGTACCATCTTGGCAGGATATTTTTATCACACCATTCTTTGGTGCTGTTGTCGGTGAAATGATGTTAACGGCTGAGCAAGACATTATTGCCAACGGCGGCGAAGTTATGGGCTCTGAAACCGCAGGTGATGTTTCACTCTTCTTCTTAAACCCTGTTGGACATATTCATTATTGGGTAACTGATGCATGGGGCGGTAGTGCAGAACTACAATTCAATTCATCACCTTGGTTTGGAAATCAAGATGTTGCAAAATTCGCCATGGACGCAGGCGCAAACTACGACAGTCAATTTTATGGTGTCGAGTTAAAAGTAACGTTCTAATCCTAAGTTGATACTCGGTAAAAAGCAGCTTTACGATGGCTGCTTTTTTGTGCTCTGAACATTGTTTTAATTATTTGCATCACGAATTAGTGTTAAAAATTGACTTTCATCAAACATTACCTGCCCTTAGCACCTACACTAAATAAAAGGATTTATTCCAATAACTTAAGTAGCACGTTTATTCGTACTGCGTCCAAACCTTGATTCCAGGAGGGGACATTATGAACACCGTATTTATTGTTAATTTTGTCGGACAAGCGTCACCCGCCACGATTAAAGAGCTCGCTGCAATCACACACGAAAACGGCGGGAAATGGCTGATCAGCAAAGTAAACTTTATCGAAGACCAAGTTGCAGGTGTCATCAAAGTAGAGCTTCCAAGAGAAAATGCCGACATCGTTAAACAAGCGTTCTCTTCTTGTCAGACTCTTGTTGTTAGGTTCGTCGACTCTGAGCCTCACTCATATCGTGAAGACACTATCTTCCAACTTCGTTTAGATGCCAACGATAGAGCGGGTATTGTGAATGAAATTACTCACGTTCTCGATAATCAAGGTATCTCAATTTTAGATATGGATTGTCAGCGTGTATTCATTGCAGGAGGCGGAGGGGTAAGCTCTAGCTTATTCAGCGCTAAAATGGCGATAAAACTGCCTAGCGAGCTAGAAATTGAAGACATAGCCAATGAGTTAGAGTCTCTGAGTGAAGATACTCGTGTGATTGTGGAGAGTTAATCACGTACTGTTATCGTTTCCCCAATAAAAAGAGCAGCAATTCAGCTGCTCTTTGTCGTTCTAATACTCAATACGTTTTATTTCACTGACCACTGAGACAGTGAACGTTTGAAATCAGAGTAGTCAAATTCATTCAGTTTTTGAATGTCACCATTCGAGCGTTCACAGTAGACCGACGGCATACGTAGACCGTTAAACCAGTTCAGTTTCACCATGGTGTAACCGGCACTATCTAGAATATGCAGACGCTGTCCTATCTCTAGAGGCTGTTCGAAGTTCGCCACGCAGAACTGGTCTCCAGCCAAACAAGAGCACGAGCCGATCACATACTCGTGTTCACCATTTTCAGATGCTTCAAGAATTGACGCTGGCTCATTGTAGATCAACGTATCTAAGCGGTGAGCTTCTGTGGCTGAATCGACAATCGCCGTCTTCTTTACGTTCTCAACGATATCAACCACAGTGACCACTAGGTCAGTCGTCTTGGTAATGATCGCTTCGCCCGGTTCTAGGTACATTTGCACGCCGTGTTTTTCAGCAAACGCTTTCAGCGCTAGGCCAAGCTTTTCGATGTCATAACCCGGCCATGTGAAGAACACGCCGCCACCCATGCTTACCCAGTCCAGCTTATCTAGGTACTCGCCAAACTGAGCTGAAATAGCATCGAGTAAACCGATAAACGCATCCACGTCTTTGTTCTCACAGTTCATGTGGAACATTACGCCATCAATACCATCAAAAATTTCCGGTTTGATGTGATCAGCCTGAACACCAAGACGAGAGAATTGACGCGCTGGGTTTGCTAAGTCTTGCCCTGCATAGCTCACACCAGGGTTCAGGCGCAAGCCAATCGATGCTTTACCTTCGACAATATGACGATAAGCCGCTAGCTGTGACTGAGAGTTAAAGATCATCTTGTCACAGATGTCCGCCACATCGCGAACGTCATCTTCGCTGTAACCCACACTGTATGCGTGTGTCTCACCACCGAACGTTTCGTAGCCAAGCTTCACTTCAAACGGGCCAGAACTTGTTGTTCCGTCTAGGTAAGGCTTGATGATGTCGAATACACCCCATGTTGAGAAGCACTTCAGTGCTAATACAAGCTTCACACCAGAGATGTCTTTTAGCTGTTTTGCTTTCTCTAGATTCTCAATCAGCTTGTCTTCATTGATCATGAAGTATGGCGTTTTTAGTTCGTTTTGTTGCATTTTGATACCTTACGTCCCTTCGCCTTAGCAAAGACACTATAAAATCGAACAAAGCCGACGCAAGTGCATCGGCTTAAACGTACAAATAAGAGTCGCTAAATTCTTACTTCAATTTATGGATAACAGGTTGTCCTGGCTCCAGTTCTTGAACATGCCAATCTAGACCAATAGATGGCATGGTTTCTAGGAATGGGTCAGGATCTAGCTGCTCCATGTTGAACACGCCTTTGTCTGCCCATTTGCCACGGAAGAACTGCAAAGCAGCAGTGATCGCAGGTACGCCAGTGGTGTATGAGATAGCTTGGTGTTCAACATCTTCGTATGCGACTTCGTGATCAGCGTTGTTGTAAATAAATACACTGCGCTCTTTTCCATCTTTCTTACCTTGAACCCAAGTACCGATACACGTTAGGCCAGTGTAGCCTGGTGCGAGAGATGTTGGATCTGGTAGTAGTGCTTTTAGCACGTGCAAAGGTTGAACAACCGTACCGTCATGAAGCGTTAGTGGATCTGGGCTGAGTAGACCGATGTCGCGCATCACATTGAAGTAGTTTAGGTAACGGTCACCAAAGCCCATCCAGAATTCGATGCGTTTCGCAGGGATGAACTCTTGCATAGATCGAACTTCGTCGTGCGCCATTGAGTACACTTTGTGTGAACCACAATTCGGGAATTCAAACTCAAGCATACGTGAGTGACAAGGTACTTGTTTCCACTCGCCGTTTTCCCAGTAGAACGAATCGCCTTGAATCTCAAGCATGTTCGTTTCTGGATCAAAGTTAGTTGCGAACTTCTTACCGTGGTCGCCTGCGTTTACATCCATTACGTCGATAGTATCGATTTCATCGAACAGATGTTTCACTGCGTATGCGGCAAACACCGATACTACGCCTGGATCGAAACCAGCACCAAGAATACCTGTAATGCCCGCTTCTTCAAACTTCTCACGGTAGCCCCACTGCCAATCGTAAGCTTGAGGTACTTGTTGGCCTTCAGAGCACAAATCAACCGCAACAGATGTATCAAGGTATGACACTTTAGCTTGGTAACATGCTTCCATAATAGACATGTTCACCCAAGGAGGACCTGCGTTGATCACTAAGTCAGGTTGTACTTCTTTAATTAAAGCAACTAAAGAATCTACGTCGTCCGCGTTTACCGCTCGCGCTTCTAATTTCTTAGTTGAATCTTTCAGATTGTTTTTCTTCTGAATCGATTCGATGATTTTCTCACACTTACCTACGGTACGTGATGCGATTGTGATATCACCCAGAACGTCGTTGTTTTGTGCTGCTTTATGTGCAACTACCCAGCCAACGCCGCCTGCACCAATCTGTAGAATTGCCATAGTTTTCCGTTACCTTTGTTAAACTAGCTCTGCCGCTAGCGTATTGATTTTTGAGAGCAAAGATTCAAAGTCCGCCGTCGTCAGACACGGGTTCAAAATCGTAAATTTCAATGCAGTTTTATCGTCGACAATGGTTTCACCCAATACCGCGATACCGCGTGTTAACGCTTCTAAGCGCAACGTTTTGTTCAGTTCATCAAGATCCGCTGATTCATGTGTCGCGCGGAACAGAACCGTAGACAGTGATGGTTCAGCCAACAACTCAAAGTGTTTGTTATCTCGAATCATGTCTGCCACTTCAAGCGTCTGTTCAAGCAAATGATCATACATATCGCCTAGGGCTTTTGGCCCTACGCTTTGCATCGTCATAAACACTTTGAGCGCATCAAAACGCTTAGTTGTCGCAATAGACTTATCCACCAAGTTCGGTAGTTCGTCGTGTTCGCGGTTCAAATAGTCTGCATGGTGAAGCAGGAATTTAAAGTTAGACTTGTCATTTACCAATAGCGCACCACAACTGATGGTTTGGTAAAACAGCTTATGGAAGTCTACGCTGATGGAATGTGCACGCTCACAACCTTTCAGACGCGCTTTTTGGCTACTTAGAATCAGAGCTCCACCGTATGCACCGTCGACATGCATCCACATGTCATGTTTCGCTGCCATATCGGCGATAAAGTCTAAGTCATCAATAGCACCGTGGTCCGTTGTGCCCGCTGTGCCAACAATGGCAAATGGGATCAAACCTTCTGCTTTGGCCTGATTGAGAACTTCGTCTAATTTAGTGACATCCATCGTTCCATCGGCATTAGCATCGACAGTCATGACCGCTTTTTCACCCAACCCCATCCAAGACGCTGATTTTTGAACCGTGAAGTGGGATTTTTTCGAACATACAATACGTAGCTTGTCTGCGTATTCAGGAAGGCCAAGCTTTTGAATTGAGTGTGCACTGAGTTTGTCAGCAATCCAGTCACGCGCTAACATCAAGCCCATTTGGTTACTTTGCGTGCCGCCGCTCGTGAAGATACCGTCCGCTTTTTCACCTAACTCATATTTATCACATAGCCAGTTCACAACTTTCTGTTCAACATAAGTCGCTGATGAAGCTTGATCCCATGAGTCCATAGACTGGTTCAAAGCCGCAATCATTGCCTCTGCCGCAATCGCTGGCATCAAAGGTGGAGTATGCAGGTGAGCAATACAATCTGGATGTTGAGTAAAAATTGCGTTTTTCGCGACCAGCTCAGCAGCATCGTCGATAACGGTTTTAAGAGGCGCATTTCCATTATCAAGATCAACGTCGTGAATCGCTGCTTCCAATGCTTTTGGATCCATACCTGAATACGGTGCAGTCACTTGTTCAAACACTGACTTCATTGCCGTAGTAGTGTGATTCATCACCGAAGCAAATTCATTGCTGCCCATCTCTCCAGTGTGGATGAAATGCTTCTTCCATTCATCTTGTGGCTGAGTTTCGATGTGACTGCCGCCAGCGGCTAAAATCGCGTCTTCAAATACACGTAAAGCAAAGTCGATTTGCTCAAACGAGATGATAAGAGGAGGAAGGAAACGAATTACTGCGCCTTCGCGTCCACCTTTTTCAACGATCAAGCCACGCTCGAGTGCTGCGCGTTGAATAGAAAGTGTAAGTTCACTATCCGCTTGAGGTTCACCAAATTTATTGAGCTCACCGTCTGGATTTTTAATCTCCACGCCTAGCATCAAACCTTTGCCACGAACCTCTGCGATACAGTTCACACGCTTTTGAATACTCTCAAGGCCGTAGCGCAAGTACTGACCCGCAATATTGGCATGCTCAACAAGATTATCACGCTGGATAATTTCTAATGCTTTCGCACCAGAGACCATAGCTAGCTGGTTACCACGAAATGTACCTGTGTGCTCGCCCGGCTTCCATGTATCATGTTGCTTGTTGATAACCAATAGCGACATTGGTAAGCCACCACCAATTGCTTTTGATAAACACAGAATATCTGGAACAATGCCCGACTCTTCGAACGCGAAATTGTAGCCAGTTTTACCAACACCACACTGGATCTCATCGAAGATCAGTAAGATACCGTGTTCATCACAAATACGACGTAACTCTCGTAGCCAGAATGCTGGCGCAGGAACAACACCACCCTCACCTTGCACTGGCTCCACGATAATCGCGGCAGGCTTCATAATGCCTGACTCATCATCGTTTAAAAGACGATCGATATAGCGAATACTTGCTTTCGCACCTTCATCACCGCCAAGCCCAAAAGGACAACGCAGGTTGTATGGGAAAGGCATAAAGTGAACATCCGACATCAAACCAGTTCGACGCGCTTTCGTGCCTAAGTTACCCATCATCCCCATCGTACCATTAGTCATACCATGGTATGCGCCACGGAAGGCAAACATAGTGTTGCGACCGGTAGTCTGTTTCGCGAGCTTGATAGCAGCTTCAACCGCATCAGCTCCAGACGGGCCACAAAATTGGATAACGCTGTTCTCGCTTAACTCTTGAGGAAGAAAAGATTTAACAGATTGAATAAACGTCGTTTTTGCTGATGTTGCAATATCTAGCGTCTGATATGGCAGTCCTGAATCTAATTGCTCTTTCAGAGCTTGGTTTATTTCAGGATGGTTATACCCCAAAGCTAGAGTGCCTGCCCCCGCAAGGCAGTCTAGAAAGATCTGTCCACGCGTATCTTCAACCAAGCACCCAAAGGCTTGTTTAATTGCGATCGGCAAACGACGTGGATAAGAACGTACTTCAGATTCATGCTCAGCCTGATCAATCAATACTTGATCTGGCGTTAAGTCATACGTTCCCTCAACGATAGGAACCTGAGACGAAAAAATGTTTGCGATATTACTATCGACTTCAAAGGCAGTGCTCATACTACATAATCCCTTGAATTATAATAATTCTGTATCCTGTATTAATAATCATTAGAATGAAATTACAGGAGGTGTGAATACCCCTCCGCATTTGTCAGTGCATAAATGACAAATACAGATCATCCGCCACGATACTCGCGACTTTATATGTAAAAGGGATTAATCAAGGTTCTGTAATGCACCCGTTTTGTAAAACAGGACATTTCGGCAGTATGAAGCTGATTAGTGTGTGTTTATTCAAAGGTTTCAATGTTGGGTTTCCCATTAATATGCCGCGTTTACAGCATTAGTATCCCGTCTATCGACAAAAGGCTTTGCCGATACCTACCCTACGCAGTGTCACAATCAGCTTGAATGGTCACTACGCGTATCCCCCAGAGATCAAACGTTGTTAATTACGCTCCGAGATTGCGCGCGAATTTATCACAAAATAAAATCTTCTGGCAACGATTTTTCATATTAGTAACAGTGATGTAAATCACAACAAAACATACCCCATCGTAACTCGCATGTTCATATTCATGAGCTATGCTTTTCTGCTTCTCTCAAACAGCTGTTATTTAAACAAATATTCTTGAGATATCATCACCTCATCCAACAGAGGTTTAAGGTTGTGCTGCTTAATCGTAAAACATTCCTTTCTATATCCGGAACATTTAAAAAGATAGCATTCTCGTCACAGCTTTGCCTGGAGCAAGAGTGGTTATTCTCCACAAGTGATGGTTTAAACATAGACTAGTAGGAATGGCTAAGATGCTTTGCAATGGCAGAATGAACAATCACTTGAGTCAATGAGACAAAGGGTTCGTTACTTAACGAAGTCTGTGACAGAAAAGAAGTTTGAGATTTTCAAAAAATACGAAAAAGGCATAACATTTTCATGTTAGGCCTTAAATCTGGAGCGACACACGAGGTTCGAACTCGTGACCTCAACCTTGGCAAGGTTGCGCTCTACCAACTGAGCTAGTGTCGCATTTAATATGAGATGGTGCCCCGGGCCGGACTTGAACCGGCACAACGCGAACGTCGAGGGATTTTAAATCCCTTGTGTCTACCAATTCCACCACCAGGGCACACAAATATTCTTTGTGATGCCTTTACAGAAAAGTAAAACACCATCTGATACCGCTAATGCCATATCAATAAAACTTGGAGCGACACACGAGGTTCGAACTCGTGACCTCAACCTTGGCAAGGTTGCGCTCTACCAACTGAGCTAGTGTCGCATTTTTCTCGAAAGCCATTCGCTCTCAAAAGAATAATGGAGGCGCCTCCCGGAGTCGAACCGAGGTCCACGGATTTGCAATCCGCTGCATAGCCACTCTGCCAAGGCGCCTCATTTGTGAATAAAGCTAAGCTTTTTCACCACCCTTTCGAGCCGTGCTCTCTTGGGTACGGGATGCATTCTACGGATTCGAGCGATCGAGTCAACACTATTTTTATTTTTTTAAATCGTTTGACTAGAATTTGTGCGAAAGACGATGGATTGCTTAGTTTTAATACTAAAAATCGCTTAAATACACTTGTTTATCATAAAACTTTGGCTACGCCTTACACTGCTGGCCGTGCGTTGCGTGCATTGAAGTATTAATAATCAGAAGACTCGCCTCTCTAAGACTCTCCAAGGACAAAAACAAGACTTAGATCACAAATGGAACTCTATCGAAGCAAAAGCCCCAGATACAAATTGCAAACATGGCCGTTAGCAAGCATTGAAAAGCGAGAGAAGCCAAAAAATGCTGTAGATTGTCTTAGATACAAAAAAGCAGGCTATTAAGCCTGCTTTCTAACATCAGAATTTAATGGTGCTCTTCATTCAACAGATCGTCTTTCGCAGCAGCTAAATATTGAATCATTGACCAATATGTCAAGAAAGTTGCCACATACAAGGCCGCAAAGCCTAGCCAAACCATCCATTCATCGTAACGCCATATCAACACCCATAAGGCGAACATTTGCGAAACAGTTTTTACTTTGCCAACCCAAGATACCGCAACACTTGCTCGCTTACCGATTTCAGCCATCCATTCTCGCAATGCTGAGATAATGATTTCTCGCGCAATCATCGTTACCGCAGGAATGGTCACCCAAATTGAATGATAATGTTCCGTGATTAGAATCAATGCCGTTGCCACTAGCACTTTATCAGCGACAGGATCAATAAACGCGCCAAAACGAGAAGTTTGGCCAAGTTTACGGGCCAACATGCCGTCAAGCCAGTCAGTAAAACCCGCTACCCAAAACACCATTGCTGCTGCAAACGGTGCCCATGAATAAGGTAGATAAAAGACAACCACAAAAACAGGGATTAGGAACAGTCTAAGAAGAGACAGAATGTTCGGGATATTCAAACGCATTTTATTATTCTCTTACACATTGCGGCTTAATGTTGCGCGATTTTCCTTATTGTTTCAATGCTTGGAAAATAATTTCTGCTAAAGAGTGACTTATTCCCGGTACTTTGGCGATTTCTTCGACACTTGCACGTTTAAGTTCTTGTAACCCACCCATGTACTTGAGCAACGCCTGACGTCGTTTAGGGCCGATTCCCTCAATCCCTTCGAGTGCACTCGTACGTCTGGTTTTACCTCGCTTAGCACGGTGCCCCGCTATAGCATGGTTATGGCTTTCATCACGAATATGTTGAATAAGATGCAGCGCAGGAGCATCGCTTGGTAAATGAAACTCGTCCCCATCGACTGTAATCAGCGTTTCTAAACCTGGTTTGCGAGTAACGCCTTTTGCAATACCAATCATGATAGGACGCTTTGGCCAATCCCCCCAGTACTGCGAAATGATGTCATGCGCACGATTTAACTGACCTTTACCGCCATCGATAAAGATGATGTCGGGAATTTTCTCTACGTCCAATTGCTTCGAATAACGGCGCTCCAACGCTTGTCCCATTGCTGCGTAATCATCACCACCGGTAATCCCAGTAATGTTGTAGCGACGATACTCTTGCTTTACGGGGCCTTCGTTGTTGAACACAACACATGACGCAATCGTGCTTTCCCCCATCGTATGGGAGATATCAAAACATTCCATTCGAGCTATAGACTCCAACTTCAATGTTTCGCGAAGCGCATGAAAACGCTGATTAATCGTCATCTTGTGATTGATTTTGGTGGTAATCGCCGTTAGTGCATTCGTGTTCGAAAGCTTGAGATACCTTGCTCGAGAGCCAGTTGGCGACGTATGAAAATGAACCTTACGGCCTGCCACTTCACTTAACGCTTTCTGTATTGGCGCAATATCTTCTGCCAACTCTTGATTCAAAATAATACGAGAAGGAATTGTACGTGCTTCGTTATGGCTCAAATAGTATTGAGTCAGAAAACTATCGAACACTTCCTGCTGGCTTGTATTTTGTGGGATTTTCGGAAAATGGCTACGGCTACCAAGCACTTTGCCTTGGCGTATCATCAGGATATGGATACACGCGATACCATTCTCCTGAGCAAACCCGAGTACATCCATATCATCCATGCTGTCTTCTGAGACGTACTGCTGCTCTTGAACACGCCTAATCGCTTGGATTTGATCGCGAAATTTAGCGGCATCTTCAAAGCGCAATTGCTGACTGGCAACTTCCATTTTCTCAATCAACTGTTTGAGTACTTGCTGGTCTTTGCCTTGCAAAAACATGCGCACAAAGCCAACCAACTCTGCATATTCTTCATCAGAAATGATGGTATCAACGCATGGCCCTGCACAACGACCAATTTGGTACATCAAGCATGGGCGCGTTCGGTTGGAATAGACAGTGTCTTCACACTGGCGCACAGGAAATATCTTTTGCAGCAAATGCAATGTTTCTCTTACTGAACCAGAATCTGGGTAGGGGCCAAAATATTCACCTTTGCGCTTCTTGGCGCCACGGTGGATAGAAAGCCGTGGGTGCTTATGACCGCTAATAAAGATATAAGGGTAAGACTTATCATCTCGCAGCAACACATTGTATTTCGGCAAATACTGCTTGATGTAGTTATGCTCTAAGATCAGCGCTTCTGTCTCAGTGTGAGTCACCGTGACGTCTATTTTGGCGATATTACTGACAAGCGCGCGAGTTTTCTCACTGTCTACTTTTTTCCGAAAGTAGCTTGAAAGGCGCTTTTTAAGGTCTTTGGCTTTACCTACGTAGATTACAACAGCTTCGGCGTTGTACATTCTGTAAACGCCGGGCTGATTAGTTACTGTCTTGAGAAAGGAAGCCGAATCGAAGGGAGGATTCACGCTAAAGGGTCTCGGTGTCCAGCATTCCGTGGCGAATCGCTAAGTGAGTTAACTCAACGTCACCATTAATGTCCAATTTACTAAAGAGTCGGTAGCGATAGCTGTTGACTGTCTTTGGACTTAAATTAAGTTGCTCAGAAATATCCGTTACCTTTTGGCCTTTGGTGATCATAAGCATGATCTGCAATTCACGCTCGGATAAGTCTTTAAAAGGGTTCTCAGAGGCTGGAGAAAATTGACTCAATGCCATCTGCTGCGCAATCTCTGGCGAGATGTAACGCTGCCCACTATTAACTACACGAATCGCATTCACCATTTCGTCAGGGCCAGCACCTTTGGTTAAATAACCAGACGCACCTGCCTGCATCACCTTGGTTGGAAACGGGTTTTCTGTATGAACGGTAAGTACGATGATTTTCACATCAGGATTCACGCGAAGAATTTTTTTAGTGGCTTCCAAGCCGCCAATTCCTGGCATGTTCATGTCCATTAAAACGACGTCAGCATGATTACTGCGACACCATTTTACTGCATCTTCACCGCTGTCAGCTTCTCCTGCTACGTTCATTCCACGGACGTCTTCAATAATACGTCGTATCCCTGTGCGAACCAGCTCGTGATCATCTACAAGGAAAACATTTATCAAACTTGTATCTCCACACTTTGTATTGGTTCTGCACCCACATAACCATTATTTGTTAAATGTGGATATCAGTATGACTGCCTATATACTAACGTAATCGACAAAAAATTGCTTTCTATGAATATGTGCTGAAACGCAAACTTTAGCAAGAACTTATTCATAAACCACTCTATTATTTTAGAGCGTGATGAGCAGAACCGAAATCTAAGAAAAGACAATTAACAACATTAAGTACAATAAATCAAGTAACTAGGTTTCATATTGCCCAGAGAAACACGCTATAACTTAAAATGACACTGTCCCTCTTGCACCAAAGACTAACTTGTAATCACTAATTCCAGCAAAAATTTGAGACGCTTTCTTTACTGGTTATTTTCACAGTTCTTAGTGTTAGACTAACGTTCTTCAAGTTTTCTAAGGTTTCTCACATTTGAATATTCAACAAGGCTTCCTGCTAACTCGACAGGCACGAGACATCAAAGGTCAAACTCAAATCGAGCTGTGGCTTTCGACAGAAGCAGGTCCTACTCAGTTACTTATTAATGGTGAGAAGCCAGTCTTTTTCATCGCTCAGAAACACTCAGAGCAAGCAAAGACACTCGCACGAGAAAAAAACATATTCGTCGACATCCGCCTTTTGGATCTCAAAACGTTTGAACATACGCCTCTTGCTGCCTGCTATACCAATGTAACCAAAGACGCTCTCGCACTCAAAGACACATTCGCTCAAAAAGATATCACTACGTATGAAAGTGATATTCGCCTCGCCGATCGCTACCTAATGGAGCGTTTTATCAAAGGCAGTATCGAGTTTACAGGCAATGTGACTCGCACCAATGGCTACCAACGCGTCCAGAGCGCAAAATGCCGTGCGGGGCAATATGAGCCGAAGTTAAACGTTGTCTCGCTAGATCTAGAATGCTCTGAGAAAGGCATTCTTTACTCAATCGGATTAGACAGCGTCATGGATTCCCGCGTTATCATGATCGGAGAACCAGAACCTTCGGAGACACCGATACAATGGGTTAAGGATGAAAAAGCGCTTCTAGAAGCACTCATCGTTTGGTTTAAACAATTCGACCCCGATGTCATTGTCGGTTGGAACGTCATTGATTTTGACTTTCGTCTGCTACACAAACGAGCAGAATGGCACAACATGAAGCTAATGCTTGGTAGAGCAGACCAAGCCAGCTTTTTCAGAAGTTCATCTCAAAGCCAACAAGGGTTTATCTCCATTCCAGGGCGAGTTGTAATGGACGGTATCGATACGTTAAAAACGGCGACTTATCACTTTCGGTCTTGGTCATTAGAGTCTGTATCTCAAGAACTCTTAGGGGAAGGGAAAGAAACCCACAACGTTCATGACCGCATGGATGAGATCAATCGTATGTACCGCTCCGACAAACCATCGCTGGCTAAATATAATTTACAAGACTGCATGTTAGTGAATAAGATTTTCAATCACACTCACCTGCTCGACTTTGCAATAGAGCGCTCTCGTCTCACTGGTGTCGAACTGGATCGTGTCGGCGGTTCGGTTGCAGCATTCACAAACCTATACATGCCTCAGATACACCGAGCTGGCTACGTTGCTCCGAACCTACACCCTGAAAATTGGATTGCCAGCCCCGGCGGTTACGTGATGGACTCCATCCCTAACCTATATGATTCTGTTTTAGTATTGGATTTTAAGAGTCTATATCCATCGATTATTCGCTCTTTCTTGATTGATCCTATGGGTTTAGTTGAGGGGTTATTGCTCGATATTGGAAAAGAAGAAAATCAGGCTGTACCTGGCTTTCGCGGTGGGCAGTTCCATCGTACGAAACACTTTTTACCAGAAATGATTGAAAAGCTTTGGGCAGCACGTGATGTGGCAAAGAAGAACAATGAAAAAGCTTTTTCTCAGGCAATCAAAATCATCATGAACTCCTTTTATGGCGTACTGGGCTCATCGGGATGTCGTTTCTTTGATACTCGGTTAGCTTCTAGTATTACCATGCGCGGACATGAAATCATGAAGCAAACTAAGGTGCTGATTGAGGAGCAAGGATATCAAGTGATTTACGGCGATACGGATTCCACATTCGTGTCGTTGAATCGACCATACAGTCAAGTAGAGGCTGACGCTGTTGGAAATCAATTAGTTGATTACATCAACTCTTGGTGGCAAGAACACCTGCGTTCTGAGTACAACCTAACATCTATGTTGGAAATCGAGTATGAAACCCATTATCGCAGATTCCTTATGCCAACGATTCGTGGCGCAGAAACTGGCTCGAAAAAGCGCTATGCGGGTTTAATCGGTGAAGGAGAGCAAGAACGGATTGTATTTAAAGGGTTAGAAAGTGCCCGTACTGACTGGACCTCGTTAGCACAGAAATTTCAAAATACACTCTATAGCATGATTTTCCATGGTGAAGATCCAAGCGACTATGTCCGAGAGATGGTTGAGAAAACTAACAACGGTGAATTTGATGAACAGTTGGTGTATCAAAAGCGACTGCGAAGAAAACTGCATGAGTATCAGAAGAACGTCCCGCCACAAGTGCGTGCAGCTCGTTTAGCCGATGAGATAAATGCCAAGCTTGGCCGCCCATTACAGTATCAAAACAAAGGGCGAATTGAATACATTATTACCGTGAACGGCCCTGAACCTTATGAGTACCTCAATAGCCCGATTGATTATCAACATTACATTGATAAACAACTCAAACCCGTTGCGGATGCGATTCTCCCTTTCATTGGGACGGACTTTGACAGGCTTTCAGCGCCACAAATGGGGTTGTTTTAGCCGATACGAAACTCTGTTTTCTGGTACTGTTTGACTAACCAATCACCAAACGCATCAATTAGCCCGATAACAGAACGCTTGGGAATACCCCGGCCAGAAAGTAAAATTTCTAGCCGCTCGATCTCAAGCTGCTTTTCAGGATGATAAGTTAAGAATACCTTGCCACATTGTATAGGGTCATCAAACCAACGTTTATCTCGATACATCACCAAAGAGTATGACGCTCTTAGTAACTTTTTTGCAATCACGCGCTGGGCGGGCACCTGCTCTTCTATCGTCTTCGCTTGTACGATTTTTTTGCGATACACCGTAATCCAATCTTCCACATCCATATTCCAGTGCTTAGCAATTTCCCAACTTGGGACGTAATCACCGAAGCAGTCTGCTAGATCATCACCATAAACACAGACACAGCAATGCTTAAGCATAAAGCCCCAAGTAAAAATACTATCTAAATTAGCCACTTCGCTCACTAAGGCTGTACGGACCGATACACCATTAACGTGAGGGTAACTCTGCTGCGCACGCCACTTAATTGTGTTGAGCAAAGTCGCGCGATTGTGCTCAAAGGATGATTGAGTAACGACAACCAAGTCTAAGTTCGACTTCCCAACGATCGCTGTTTTGCGAGCAACACTACCGTATACATAAACGCTGTGTAAGTTTTGCCCCAGTCCACCTTTGAGACAAGCGGTGACTTCCCTAATTAAAGGCGCAAACTCTGGTTGAAATGGTTGTTTAGGATCGATAACAGGCAGAGACATGACTTAAAACGTGTTCTCAGATGGTTCAAGAAGTTGGACTATATGTTCTCTTAGCCGACTCACTGAATCAAGTCCATTCAGGTGTTTAGTCATGGGAGTAACAACAAATTTCTGCAATGAATTTTAATGCTAGGCGGCTAACTTAGCGCTATAATCACCGAGTTTTGCTTAATAAGTATGAATAGGAATATACAATGCCAAAGGCAAGTGAAATCAAAAAAGGCTTCGCAATCGAGTCTAATGGTAAAACTCTTCTAGTTAAAGACATCGAAGTAACGACTCCTGGCGGTCGTGGCGGCGCTAAAATCTACAAAATGCGTTGTACAGATCTAAACACGGGCGCACGTGTAGATGAGCGTTACAAGTCTGATGACGTTGTTGAAACGGTAGAAATGAACAAACGTGCAGTTGTGTACTCATACGCTGACGGCGATGAGCACATCTTCATGGATAACGAAGACTACTCACAATACACATTCAAGCACAATGAAGTTGAAGACGACATGCTGTTCATCAACGAAGATACACAAGGTATCCACATTATCCTTGTTAACGGTGCTGCAGTGGGTATTGAACTACCATCTTCTGTTGAGCTAGTGATTGAAGAAACTGACCCTTCAATCAAAGGTGCTTCTGCATCTGCTCGTACTAAACCAGCACGCTTCGCTTCAGGTCTTGTCATCCAGGTTCCTGAGTACATTGCAACTGGTGACCGTGTTATCATTAACACAGCTGAACGTAAATACATGAGCCGAGCATAAGCATGTCTGATTTGATTTCTTACGACGACGTCATCGACGCAGCGTACGACATTTTCCTTGAGATGGCTCCGGATAACCTAGAGCCTGCTGACGTGATTCTGTTTACTGCGCAATTTGAAGATCGTGGTGCCGCAGAACTTGTTGAAACCGGTGATGACTGGGTTGAACATGTTGGCTTCGAGATCGACAAAGAAGTATATGCAGAGGTTCGTATCGGCCTAGTAAATGAGGAAAATGACGTTCTTGATGACGTATTTGCTCGTATGCTAATCAGCCGAGACCCTGAACATAAGTTCTGCCATATGCTTTGGAAACGCGATTAACGTTTCTTCATCATGAACAAAAATACCAGCCTAGTGCTGGTATTTTTTTATCTGTTGTTTTTGTTTAGCTGAGATATTTGTTTATCCAAAGCACCCTGCTCTATATCGGCTTTAGATCCTTTTGTTATGTAACAGATAAGAAAAAGGCTTGCCGAATTGGCAAGCCTTTCTGATGTTTTGCTATCGATTAACGATGCTTGTTACGTGCGCCTTGGTCACCAGCAGCCTTCTTCGGCTTACGACGAGAAGGGTTGTTGCTGCGGCCTTTTGGCGTGTTAACACGCTCTTCATGGCGCTTAACTGCGCGACGAATTTTTTGGCTGCGTGCACGCTCACGTTTGCGTGACGTGTTGTCTTTGTTCAGATCAAGCATGGTTTCTTTCTCTGGACGAAGCTCTACAAGCTCACGCAAATAGTTTACTTCTTTCAGGTCAAGCTCCATCCAACCTCCACGAGGCAGTTTCTTGTCTAAGAAGATGTCGCCGTAACGAACACGTTTCAGACGGCTAACGGTACACTCTTGCGATTCCCATAGTCGACGAACTTCGCGGTTACGACCTTCGTTGATAACAACGTAAAACGTGTGGTTCATGCCTTCACCACCCGCGTAAACAACATCTTCAAAGCGAGCTAAACCGTCTTCCAGTTCAACACCTTTGACTAGATTACGAACTTTCTGTTCAGTTACTTCACCGAACACGCGTACTAGGTATTCACGTTCAACTTGGCGGCTTGGGTGCATTAAGCGGTTCGCCAGTTCACCATCCGTTGTGAAAAGTAGAAGACCAGAAGTGTTCGCATCCAGACGACCAACTGAAATCCAACGAGAGCCACGAATTTTTGGCAGACGATCAAAAACAGTACGACGACCTTCTGGATCGTGACGAGTACACAGTTCACCCTCAGGTTTGTAGTACGCAAGTACACGACAAATCACTTCTTCTTGAATCTTTGCAGAGACAATGTGACCATCGATACGAACTACGCTGCTCTCGTCTTCAAGTCTTTCACCAAGCTTAGCGACTACACCGTTCACGCTAACGCGACCAGATTTAATTAACGATTCAATCTCACGACGAGAACCGTGACCAGCACGTGCTAATACTTTTTGTAACTTTTCGCTCATTTATCTACCTATGTGTCGTCTTCACAGACGTCTAGACCAGGATTGGTCTGCATTTTGCTATTTACCCATTTCAGTGGGATTTTTCGGTCGGACATTATACGTAACTTTCTTAGTTAATGTAAGCTAAATCGGCGCCATTCTCCACACCAAAATTCACATCAAAAATGACCGAAATATTTGTCCTATTCTGCAACTTTTTTACTACTTAATGCAGGCATTGCTCAACGAGAATCCCACTAATATCGGTCTTCCTGAACCACTTTAACCACGCGGTACCTGATAAAATTGTCAGGGTTACAACAATAACCACTTGGGATGTGTTTACTGTTCGTATTGCTAGAAAGCAACGAAAAATAAGCCGTCCCTGTTTGCTGCTAAGTAATACCAATCACCGCAGACAATGAGCGCTCATAGCAAAGCAAGGTCGTGGGTAACAAGACAAAAATTGTCTTTAAGTCATTAGTTCACATCAAAAATAACACTAATGCTATCGTGTACTCTGACTCTCTAGGTTCGCTCTGCACTCTCGGCGATTGGCATAAATCAGACAAAAAGGAATAGAACAATGTCTATGCTAAATCTCGACCTAAATTGGATTTTTGGGACATCTCAAGATGACGATATGACAGGCACAAAAGGCTCTGAAACAACCGATATTTTCTTCGGCTTCTGTGGTGATGATAAGTTTGTAGGATACGGAGGTAATGATATTGTCTTCGGTGGCTGGGGAGATGATACCTTGCTTGGTGGCCGAGGTAACGACTTTGTTTCTGGCGGCTTTGGAAACGATTTCCTATCCGGCGGATTAGGAAACGACAAACTCTTTGGTGGCTGCGGCGACGACACAATTTTTGATTATTCAGGCAACAACTACTTGAGTGGTGGCTGGGGTAACGACACGCTCGTTGTTGGTGATGGTGAATCAGTACTGAGCGGTGGCTGTGGAGACGACACCTTCGTGCTTACAAACCGCCTGGCTATTGGTGTACCTGATCAGCCAGTGTCTTCCAACGATATTGATGTTAAAGCCGACATTGTCGATTTTAATATTTTCCATGACAAACTTGTCTTTGATATGGGCCGAGACACTGATAACGATGGCATTCGAGATACGTTCTTGGATTCAGCGGATGATCTGACTTTATCTTACAATGAATGTGGCTGGGCAGTATTCTCAAGTGATGAATACAATGTTGAAGTGACACTAAACGGTGTGAGCTCTGCATACATCAACTATGCAGAACAAAATGGTATCGACATTTTCGATTTCGCTTAACCTCAATCAGTTAAGTTCAATGAGATATTCGATATGACAACTAAAATAGGAGGCGCGATGCCTCCTATTTTGTTTGACGGTGGTGTGCGTCTACTATTCGAATGGTGCAGGGTCACCAGATCCCAAACGAACCACAACAGGTTCACCTTCGCTAAAGTCAATTACAGTCGTAGGTTGTTCACCTAAGTAACCGCCATTAAGAATCACATCAACCGCATGTTCTAGTTTATCGCGAATATCCTCTGGATCAGATTCTGTTACGTCACTGCCAGGTAGAATCAACGACGTAGACATCATCGGCTCACCTAATGCTTCCAACAAGTCCAAGGCAATTTGATTGTCTGGAACACGGATACCGATGGTCTTACGTTTTGCATTCATCAAACGACGCGGCACCTCTTTTGTGCCTTTGAAGATGAAGGTGTAAGGACCTGGTGTGTTATTTTTCAGCAGTCGGAATGCAGAGTTATCCACTCGGGCATAGAGAGAAAGCTCCGACAAATCACGACACAGCAAAGTAAAGTTATGCTTATCATCCAGACGACGAATCTGACAGATTCGTTCCAGTGCCTGTTTGTTCTCCAACTGACAGCCAAGTGCATACCCTGAATCAGTAGGGTAAACCACAACGCCGCCGTTACGAATGATTGCTACTGCTTGATTAATCAAGCGAGCCTGTGGGTTTTCTGGGTGAACGTAAAAAAACTGGCTCATTGTAATTCCTCATTATCGAGCCTCTCGGCTCTATATTTTTATGGGTTCTCGACTTCGTATTACTGAGTATTATTCAACGAAGGATCTATTCCCCAATCTTTCCAAACTGGTTCGACGCCAGCAGGCAACCATAGGTTCCTTCCTAGCTCCATCCACGGTGATGGGTAGTGAAAATCACTGCCTTGAGAGGCTAATAGTTTGTATTGTATAGCATAATCAGCCAAGTTGCGCCTTTCTTGTTGCGCTTGCTGTGGCTGTGCAACTTCCATCGCATCACCACCTGCTTCGACAAACGCTGCTAGAAGACGCTTAATCCACTTCGCTGTCAACTTATATCTGCCAGGATGCGCTAATACCGCCATTCCACCAGCCGCATGGATAGCATCAACCGCATCCTTCATCGAACACCAATTCGGTGGTACATAACCTGGGTTATTACGCGTTAGGTATTTTTTAAACACCATTTGCATGGTTTTTGCGTAACCATTATCTACCAACCATTTCGCGAAATGCGCTCTTGTCACTGGAGCATCACCGGCGATTTGCCTTACCTCTTCAAGCACACCTACTCGAGTAGCTTTTTGTAGTCGCTCTGCAATTAACTCAGATCGTGTTATGCGATGCTGCTTCTGCTGTTCTATGAGGGCAGATAATTGTTCATTTTCCGGATCAATATTCAGGCCGACAATATGAATGTCTTTGTTTTGCCAGACGGTCGATATCTCAATGCCATTGATGATTTTTATCGGCAAATTATTATCTTGAACGTATTGCTTAGCTAACGCCAAACCGTCAACCGTATCGTGATCAGTGATCGCCAAAACCTCGATATCAAAACTCAGCGCCCTTTCCACTAAATCTTTAGGTTCTAACCGACCGTCCGATGCAGTGGTGTGACTATGTAAATCAATTCTCATATTTTTATCGTTTTAATGCCGTTTTGGGGTTGACTTTTTACTCTCGCACTAGTTAACTAGTACACAAATACAAAGTACGTAATTTAAGGTTCACCATGTTACAAGAATTTAACCAAAACCAAAAAGCGAAAGTTGCGGTTTGTCTTAATAAGGCAAACTCATCAGATCTTGCTTGGTGGCGCACTTGGACTAGTTCTTGGTGGGCAAACGTATACTTCTAGTTTATAGAACCAAACGTTGTAAAGCCCGCTACTTAAGCGGGCTTTTTTGTTTTGTTGCTCATTTCACATTCAACTGCCTAAACATTAATCGAATATAGCCAACTCTAGATTGGGAGAACGTTTGCTTTATGCGACTATGTACGGCAGGAAGATTTAAACAGCTACAAGGAGGTCTTGTGAACAAGGCCATTGAAATTAAGAAACTTGGACAGCTTGAAGTGCTAACGGCTTCCGTCCCTTATACTCAAGACCCGACTCGCTTGTTCCACACACTATGTGAGAACAAAACTGACAGCCTATTGCTGGAATCTGCTGAGATCGATTCAAAGCAAAATTTAAAATCCCTGCTGATCGTAGATTCAGCGGTTCGCATTGTTTGCTTCGGCCATACCGTTAGCATGCACGCCTTGACCAATAACGGTAAAAACCTACTGTCTCACCTAAACCAGAACATCCGTGGTGACGTTGAGAGCAAGTTCGATGGCGAAACGCTAACTTTGGAGTTTAACCAGCCATGCGACACGTTAGATGAAGACTCTCGACTACGTGAAGCCTCTTCTTTCGATGCGCTGCGTTTGGTTCAGCATAGTTTTGATATTTCACAGCAAGACAAACACGCGATTTTCCTTGGTGGTCTGTTTGCCTACGACTTAGTCGCAAACTTCGAGCCGCTTGGTAATGCCGAAGCAACAAATCAGTGTCCAGATTACGTTTTCTACGTAGCGGAAACACTACTTGTTGTCGACCATCAAACGGAATCTTGCCAGCTTCAAGCGACGTTGTTTGTTGATGGTTCAGAGAAAACAGCGTTAGAGACTCGTATTGCAGAAATTAGCGCCCAGTGTGCAGCGCCAAAACTGTTGCCGAGTGCAGAGCAAATAACAGATGTAACGGTAGAACCTAGCGTGTCTGATGCAGACTTCTGCCAAACCGTTCGCGACTTAAAAGAGTTCGTAGTGAAAGGCGATGTATTCCAAGTTGTACCGTCTCGTAGATTCACTCTACCTTGTCCTTCTCCACTGGCGGCTTACAAAGAACTGAAACAAAGTAACCCAAGCCCTTACATGTTCTACATGCAAGATGAGCTGTTCACTCTGTTTGGCGCATCACCTGAAAGCGCGCTTAAGTATGAAACCGATACCAACCAAATTGAAATCTACCCAATTGCAGGCACACGTCGCCGCGGTAAGCGCCCGAATGGAGAGATCGATTTCGACCTAGATAGCCGCATCGAACTTGAACTACGCACCGACATGAAAGAAAACGCAGAACACATGATGTTGGTTGACTTAGCACGTAACGACGTCGCTCGTATTGCTCAAGCTGGCACTCGCCACGTAGCAGACCTTCTAAAAGTCGACCGTTACAGCCACGTGATGCACTTGGTATCACGCGTGGTTGGTCAACTGCGTGAAGACCTAGACGCACTGCACGCATACCAAGCTTGTATGAACATGGGCACGCTCACTGGTGCACCAAAGATTCGCGCAATGCAGTTGATTCGCGATGTGGAAGGCGCACGTCGCGGTAGCTACGGCGGTGCGGTTGGTTACCTAACTGGTGAAGGCACACTCGACACGTGTATCGTCATTCGCTCAGCTTACGTAGAAAACGGCATTGCTCAAGTTCAAGCTGGTGCAGGCGTGGTGTTCGACTCTGATCCGCAAGCGGAAGCAGACGAAACGCGCGGCAAAGCACAAGCGGTAATCTCTGCTATCCAAGCAGCGCATAAGTCACAATAAGGAATAGGGTTCAGAGATGGCTAATATCATTTTTATCGACAACTTTGACTCGTTCACCTACAACCTTGTGGATCAATTCCGCTCGCTAGGTCACTCAGTCAAGATTTACCGAAACAACATTCCAGCAGAAACCATTGAACAAGCGATAAACGAGCTTGAAAACCCGGTGGTTCTGCTATCGCCAGGTCCTGGCGCACCGTCAGAGGCAGGCTCAATGCCGGAGCTTATCCAACGCATGAAGGGCAAAGTGCCGATGATCGGCATTTGTCTTGGTCACCAAGCGATTGTTGAAGCGTACGGTGGCACCGTTGCTGGCGCGGGCGAAATCATTCACGGTAAGGTCTCTATGATGGAGCACCAAAACCATGCGATTTACCAAAACCTACCATCACCACTTGCAATTGCACGTTACCACTCGCTAGTTGCGACCAAGGTTCCTGAGAGCCTAACCATCACAGCAGAAGTGGATGACTTGGTAATGTCTGTTGTACATGAAGAAGATAAAGTTTGCGGGTTCCAATTCCACCCGGAATCTATTATGACGACCTACGGAGCAACACTGTTGGCCAATGCCATTGAATGGGCACTTGAAGAACAAACTTCAGCGAACCCACTCACTGCTTAAAAAGCACTTGGCACATAAGAAATTTATGAGAGGAAATATGGAAGCAATCATCAACCCTATTATTACCAAACTGTACGAGCAAGAATCGCTTACTCAGGAAGAGAGCCAACAGCTATTCGACATCATTATCCGTGGTGAACTAGATCCAATTTTGATGGCGTCAGCGCTGACTGCACTAAAAATCAAAGGCGAAACGCCAGACGAAATTGCAGGTGCGGCAAAAGCACTGCTGGCAAATGCAAACCCATTCCCTCGCCCAGATTACGATTTCGCAGATATCGTAGGTACTGGCGGCGACGGTCACAACACCATCAACATTTCAACCACTGCGGCGTTTGTTGCTGCAGCATGTGGTCTAAAAGTAGCGAAACACGGTAACCGCAGCGTTTCAAGCAAATCTGGTTCTTCTGACCTTCTTGATTCATTTGGTATCAACCTAGCTATGAGCGCAGAAGATACGCGCAAAGCGGTAGACGATATTGGTGTTGCTTTCCTATTTGCACCTCAGTACCACGGTGGTGTACGCCATGCGATGCCAGTGCGTCAAACCATGAAAACACGCACCATCTTTAACATTCTTGGCCCACTGATTAACCCTGCTCGTCCTAACATCGAATTGATGGGCGTTTACAGTAAAGAACTGGTTCGTCCTATCGCAGAAACCATGCTACAAATGGGTATGAAGCGCGCCGCTGTAGTACACGGCAGTGGCTTGGACGAAGTAGCAATTCACGGTGAAACAACCGTTGCCGAAATCAAAGACGGTGAGATCACAGAATACAAATTAACGCCTGCAGACTTCGGTCTAGACGCGCACCCACTAGAAGCAATCAAAGGTGGCGATCCTGAAGAAAACAAAGCGATCATTACCAACATTCTGACGGGTAAAGGTACAGACGCACAATTGGGCGCAGTGGCAGTGAACGTTGCTCTGCTAATGCGTCTATTCGGCCACGAAGATTTAAAAGCCAACACGCAACAAGCGATTGAGGCAATGAATTCAGGCAAGGCGTACCAATTGGTACAACAACTTGCCGCACACGCTTAAGGAATTGCAGAAGATGACTGACTTCAACACTCAGCAAGCTGACAACCTGTCTGAACACGTTTCTAAGAAAGAAGCAGAAATGGCAGAAGTACTGGCGAAAATTGTCCGCGACAAATATCAGTGGGTAGCAGACCGTAAGATGTCTCAACCGCTAAGCACATTTCAGTCTGATTTGCTGCCATCGGACCGCAGCTTCTACGATGCTCTGAGTGGCGAAAATACGGCCTTCATCACCGAATGTAAGAAGGCATCTCCTTCTAAAGGTTTGATTCGTGATCACTTCGACTTGGATTACATTGCGTCGGTTTACAACAACCACGCAGATGCAATTTCAGTCCTAACAGACGAAAAGTACTTCCAAGGTAACTTTGACTTTCTTCCTCAAGTGCGCGGTCAAGTCAAACAACCGGTTCTGTGCAAAGACTTCATGGTAGATACCTACCAAGTTTACCTAGCACGTCATTACAGTGCTGATGCCGTGCTACTGATGCTTTCTGTCCTTAATGACGAAGAGTACAAAGCGCTAGAGGAAGCGGCGCACAGCCTGAACATGGGTATCTTGACCGAAGTCAGCAACGAAGAAGAGCTTCATCGTGCAGTTAAGCTAGGCGCACGCGTTATCGGCATTAATAACCGTAACCTTCGCGACCTAAGTACTGATTTGAATCGTACGAAAGAACTGGCACCGACCATTCGTGAACTGGCTCCTAACGCAACAGTAATCTCAGAATCTGGCATTTATACACATCAACAAGTTCGTGATTTAGTGGAATACGCAGACGGCTTCTTGATTGGTAGTTCACTGATGGCGGAAGACAACCTTGAACTTGCAGTACGTAAAGTGACGTTAGGCGAAAACAAAGTCTGTGGCTTAACGCACCCAGATGACGCAGCGAAAGCGTACCAAGCTGGTGCGGTATTTGGTGGTCTGATTTTTGTCGAGAATTCGAAGCGTGCGGTCGACCTTGAAGGTGCGCGCTTAACCATGAGCGGTGCTCCACTTAACTACGTAGGCGTGTTCCAAAATCACGATATCGATTTTGTTGCTTCTGTCGTGACCTCTTTGGGTTTAAAAGCGGTGCAACTGCACGGTCAAGAAGACCAAGCTTACGTTAATCAGCTAAAAGCAGAGCTACCAGCATGTGTTGAAATCTGGAAAGCTTACGGTGTGACAGATGCGAAGCCAGAACTGCTTTCGGACAACATTGACCGTCACCTATTAGATGCACAAGTTGGCACTCAAACAGGTGGAACCGGACAAGTGTTCGACTGGTCACTGATCGGCGACCCAAGTCAAATTATGCTAGCGGGCGGACTGTCGCCAGAAAATGCTCAACAAGCAGCGACACTAGGTTGCTTGGGATTAGATTTAAACTCTGGTGTAGAAAGCGCACCAGGCAAAAAAGATTCACAGAAGTTGCTCGCGGCATTCACTGCTATTCGCAACTACTAAAGCTGGATATCAGCTAAAAAATTTAAAGCTATTCGTAGCGAAAAATACGAGAAGGAATATAACGATGGCAAAACTGAATGCCTACTTTGGCGAATACGGCGGTCAGTACGTTCCGCAAATTCTAGTTCCAGCACTGGAGCAACTAGAGCAAGCGTTTATCGACGCGCAAGAAGATCCAGAATTCCGCAGCGAATTCATGACGCTTCTTCAAGAGTATGCGGGCCGTCCAACGGCTTTGACTCTAACTCGTAACCTAACCAAAGGTACGAAAACCAAACTGTACCTAAAACGTGAAGACCTACTTCACGGTGGCGCGCACAAGACCAACCAAGTGTTGGGTCAAGCGCTGCTTGCAAAACGCATGGGTAAAAACGAAATCATCGCAGAAACAGGCGCAGGCCAACACGGTGTAGCAACTGCACTAGCGTGTGCGCTGCTTGGCCTTAAGTGTCGCGTTTACATGGGTGCAAAAGACGTTGAGCGTCAAAGCCCGAACGTATTCCGTATGAAGCTAATGGGCGCAGAAGTCATTCCTGTCCACTCGGGTTCAGCGACACTTAAAGATGCATGTAACGAAGCGCTGCGTGACTGGTCTGCAACTTATGAAGACGCGCACTACCTACTAGGTACAGCGGCAGGTCCTCACCCATTCCCAACCATCGTGCGCGATTTCCAACGCATGATTGGTGAAGAAACGAAGAATCAGATTTTGGCACGTGAAGGCCGTCTTCCTGATGCGGTTATCGCATGTGTGGGCGGTGGTTCAAACGCTATCGGCATGTTTGCTGACTTCATCGAAGAAGAAAGCGTTCGCCTAATTGGTGTTGAGCCAGCAGGTAAAGGTATCGATACTGACCAGCACGGTGCGCCACTTAAGCATGGTAAAACTGGCATCTTCTTTGGTATGAAAGCGCCATTGATGCAAGATCCTAACGGCCAAGTTGAAGAGTCTTACTCAGTATCTGCTGGCCTTGATTTCCCTTCAGTTGGTCCACAACACGCACACCTAAACGCAATTGGCCGTGCTGAATACGACAACGTGACAGACGATGAAGCGCTAGAAGCATTCCAAGAGATTGCTCGCCATGAAGGCATCATCCCTGCACTTGAATCTTCTCACGCCGTGGCACACGCACTGCGTATGGCTCGTGAGAACCCAGAAAAAGAACAATTGCTGGTTGTTAACCTATCAGGTCGTGGTGATAAAGATATCTTCACTGTACATGCCATCCTAGAAGAAAAAGGAGCGATCTAATGAGCCGTTATGAGAAGATGTTTGCGCGCCTAAACGAAAAGAACCAAGGCGCATTTGTACCGTTCGTAACGGTTTGCGATCCAAACGCAGAGCAGTCTTACAAAATCATGGAAACACTGGTTGAGTCTGGCGCAGATGCCCTTGAACTCGGTATTCCATTTTCAGATCCTCTTGCGGATGGCCCGACTATCCAAGGTGCGAACATTCGTGCTCTAGATTCAGGCGCAACACCGGATATCTGCTTCGAACAAATTGGCAAGATCCGAGCTAAGTACCCAGAGCTACCTATTGGCCTTCTGATGTACGCGAACCTTGTTTACTCTCGTGGTATCGAGAACTTCTATGAGCGTTGTGCAAAAGCAGGCATCGATTCTGTTTTGATTGCAGACGTACCAACTAATGAAAGTACTGAGTTCGTTGCGGCTGCAGAGAAGTTTGATATTCACCCAATCTTCATCGCACCACCAACAGCAAGTGATGAAACACTGAAGCAAGTATCAGAGTTAGGTGGCGGCTACACTTACCTACTCTCTCGTGCAGGTGTTACTGGCGCAGAAACCAAAGCAAACATGCCTGTAGGTCATATGCTCGATAGACTGAACCAATTTGATGCACCACCAGCGCTACTTGGTTTTGGCATCTCTGAGCCTGCACAGGTGAAACAAGCACTAGAATCTGGTGCGGCTGGTGCAATTTCTGGTTCAGCCGTGGTCAAAATCATTGAAGCGAACGTTGAGCAGCCACAAATTATGCTCGACAAGCTAGGTGAATTCGTTTCTGCAATGAAAGCTGCCACTCAAAAATAATTTCAGTTTGATATGACACAACAACGCCCGCTTAACATTATGTTTAGTGGGCGTTTTCTTACTATCGCGTTTATACCACGTCATTTTTTGTTCAACGCCCGCACTTTCCAAATCTATCTCAAGCAGAGCACTCAAAGAGTGTTAAGCTTGGGTCACTTAACTAACTCAATAAAGCAATGTGCAGTAAGGTTGCTACATGGAAGAAGTCAAAACACTGCTAGCCAAATGTCCTGTACTATCAGGGCTGCCAGATAAAGGGCTCAGTGAAGCAGCGCAAATGACTAAGGTTCGCTGCTTCGACGAAAAAGCACTGATTTGCAATAAAGGTGCACTTCAATCTTCTCTTATGGTCATAGCTCAAGGTGCAGTGAGAGTGAACTCAATTAGTTCAAAAGGCAAAGAAGTCACACTGATGATTTTCGAAGCTGGTGGCTGGTTTGGAGACAATGTTTTTTCTCCCGGTATGCCTCGTATTTTTGGTGCGACCGCGCATTCGGACGTGACTGTAATGGAGCTTCCTGGAGATAAATTTCGCCAGTTACTCGCCAAATACCCTCAAAGTTACCCCACTATACTCGACTTACTTAGCCGCCGTTTATGGTCTGCTATTTCTGTTATCGAAGATGACGCGATTAGAGGAATTGAAGAACGAGTCGCCAAAAGGTTGCTGCTGCTTGCTGAATACCAACTTAATCAAGCGATCGATACTCGACCATGCGTTGTCAGGGTAACAAGAGAACATATCGCTAACATGATGGGGCTAACTCGTCAGAGTGTACACAAGATACTAAAACGATTAGAAAGTATCGGGATGCTAGAGCTAAACTATGGCTCAGTAACCATTACCAATCCGAAGCGCTTAGAAGAATACTTTAAAGAACTCGAGCAATAGATCCATTCAACAAACGGCAAGTATTGTCTAACGATAGCTAAAAAACTTATGCATCTAGTTGGTTAATAGCACAACACCATTTGCGCTTAGGCAAGTGGCGCTGTGACACAAAAACCATTGAATTGACTAAGCTATATTCAATTCAGATTTCAACTCACGTTTCAAAATCTTTCCTGTCGCACTCATCGGGAGGTGTTCACGAATTTCGACATAACGAGGATACTTAAACGAGGCTAATTGCTCTTTACCCCACTTATGTAATGAATCGGCGTCAATGTATTCTTTTGGTTTAAGTACAACGTAGGCTTTTATCTCTTCGCCATACTCTTCATTTGGAATCCCTATCACCGCTACCATTGAAACTGCAGGATGAGTCATGAAAACTTCTTCAATTTCTCTGGGATAAACATTAAATCCACCTCGAATGATCAGATCTTTCATTCTATCGACAATAAATAAATTACCTGAACTGTCAAAGCGGCCCACATCACCAGTATGGAACCAACCATTTTGTAGCGCAGATTCAGTAACTTCTGGGCGGTCAAGATATCCCTTCATAACATTATGACCACGCACAACAATCTCACCTTCTTCGCCTATCGGTAGTGCATTACCTTCAATATCGATAACTTTTACTTCGACACCTTGAACCGGTTGACCTACCGAGCCTGGTATGCGCTCCTGATCCAAATGATTAAAACATGCAATAGGACTTGTCTCCGATAACCCGTATCCTTCTAAGATCGGCACATTAAATGTTTCTTCAAAGGTTCGAAAGATTTCGGTTGGCAATGGCGCACCACCGCTTACTGCAACACGCAATGACGAGGTATCAAATTGATGCTGCACATGAAGCAGACCGATGTACATCGTTGGCACACCAGCAAATATCGTCACCCTATGTTTTTCCACCAGCTCAAGAACATGTTTAGGCTCAAACCTAGGCACTAACACCAATGTTGCCCCGCCCAAAACACTAGCATTTAAGTGGACGGTTTGACCAAATGTATGAAATAAAGGCAAAGTTACTAAGTGAATATCATCGGCCTGGCTGCCCATAATGTTTTGTGCCACCAGAGCGTTCATTATGATGTTCTGCTGAGTCAGTTCAGCGCCTTTTGGTAAGCCTGTCGTCCCTGATGTATACAAAATCACACATGTATCATCCGCATTACGCGGTATATAATCCGGCAACGGTTGGACATCGGCTATAAACGCATTGAGAGTTATTACACCATTCCAATAGCTTTCATCTTGAGATTGAGTCAGTACGACTATGCCTTCGCATGTATCGACTTGTTCAAAGGCTTTGACACCCTCTTTTGCCATTGGCAGTTCTTTCGTCCCTTCAAAGCAGAAATAAAACTTCGCTTTTGAATCTTCTAAGTGATACTTAATTTCTCGCGCTTTCAAAAGCACATTTAATGGGACTGCAACCGCGCCGGCTTTTTGTATTGCATAATAAACAAACGCGAAAAAAGGAATGTTTGGGCATGAAATCGCAACGCGGTCACCTGGCTTTACGCCTTTATTGATTAAAGACGCTGCGATCTTGCCAGCGATCGCATCAAATTGCGCATAATTTATCTTTTCAGCGCCACATATCAACGCCGTTTTATCTGGTTTACTCGCAGCATTTCTTTGTAACGCAGCAGCAAGATTCATCATAGTCTCTTCACCTCTTACTTGTCTTTCTCGTCTAATCAGCTCAGGAGCATTAACTAAGCAAGTTACCCCTAACACTGGATCGTCAGCATTTGAGTCTCACCAGTCATTATCATTTAACATTATGTTTACAACGCAATCAGGACTAAGAATGTAAAGCAATTAACATTTCAGAAGGTAAATTAATAAAAGTGTGAGCTTGAAAGAAATGAATTGTTATAAATATCAACCCAAGTCACTAAAAACTCTGACTGCAATATCAAATACAAAAGCGGTTAAAATTAACAAAAAGAAAACAAATAAAGAAAAATAAACTTGGACAATCCTAAGCGCGACCCTTATAAGAAAAATCAATAGCAAACGTTTGCCATTGAACAAAACTTTATCGTTCGTCAATAAAATATCGATTAATCCATCAATAATACCTTGCTGCATATTGCCAATTGTAAACGATAAGTGTAAAAAGCAAGGCGAGATAATTATCCGTAAATCCATTTATGGTTAGTGGGTAATTTTAGGATTTTACATTTTATTAGCACAGAGGTTATGGAAGTGTTAAAAGAAAAGAGTTTGCTAAACAACATTGGCGTACAAGTCGTAATCGCCATGATCGTGGGCACAGCCGTTGGTGCCATGATGGGTCATGATGCGACAGTGTTCGCTCCTTTAGGTGCTATCTTTATCAACTTAATCAAAATGTTGGTTATTCCTTTGGTCGCTGTAGCCTTGATTTCTGGCGCCGCTGGTCTTGGGAACAGCCAGTCAGCAGGTAAAGTTGGCATCGTCACTCTAGGTTATTTTGGTTTAACATCCGCCCTAGCCGTTGCGCTTGCACTATTTATGGGTGAAGTATTCCAACCAGGCATGGGTATCGACGTCTCTGGCGTTGAAGGCATGTTCTCAGCAGAATACGCTTCAAAAGGTGAACTACCTACTTTCTGGGCAACCATCACTGGTATGATCCCAACCAACGTTTTCCAATCACTAAATGAAGCAAACATCCTACAGATCCTCGTTTTCTGTATGTTCTTTGGTATTGCGATTTCTAAGCAAGCAAAAGAACGTCGTGAACCAATCATCAATGGTGTTAACTGCATCGTTGACGCAATGGTTTGGATGATCAACAAAGTAATGATCATTGCACCTATCGGTGTATTTGGTCTGATGGCAGAAGCCGTCGGTACGTTCGGTTTTGGTGCGCTAATGGTGGTATTCAAACTGTTCGTTGTTTACGTTGCTGCCATCCTAATCTTCGGTTTCGTTGTTTACCCAGCAATGGTGCATGTTTTCACGAAGACATCTGCGAAGAAATTCCTGTCTTCAATGAAGAAACCGCAAGCAGTTGCGCTTTCAACAGCGTCTTCTATGGCAACACTGCCTGTCACAATGGACACCTGTGAAAAAGAGCTGGGCGTAAAAAATTCAACTGCATCATTTGTTCTGCCTCTAGGCGCAACGATCAACATGTCAGGTAATGCGATTTACTATGGCTTGGTTGCTATCTTCTTTGCTCAACTGTTCAATATCGATCTAGGCATGGGCGCTTACATTGCAATTATCGTAACGTCTACATTGGGTGCGGTTGGTCAAGCGGGTGTTCCTGGCCCTTCTTTCCTAGTGGTTGCCGTGCTTCTTGCCGCTGGTATTCCAATTGAAGGTCTACCGCTACTATTCGCTCTTGACCGTATTTTCGATATGATTCGTACAGCACTGAACATCACAGGTGATGCTGCATGTGCAGTTATCGTTGATTCGCTAATTGAAGAAGAAACGGCAGAAGCTGAGCTAAAAAAGCAAGAAGCCTAACCCTTTCTTGAATAGACCAAAGACCGCTCATAATGAGCGGTTTTTTGTCTTTTCTTGCATTACGTAACTATACAAATAGAAACCGATGGCATAAATTTTTCAAAATGATATAAACCATTACAAAATATAACAAAACGTTAGAGCTAGGTTATATCATGAGTCTTGAGCAATCTTTGGAATATCTCACCAAAACAAATTTGCCGATCGAATCAAAGCAGCAGGCACTGGTTGACTCAGTTATTCTTACCCTAACGAAACAAAAACGAGATGCTCTTTTTCAACAGGTTGCTCTGTATCGAATAAAACTGCTTAAATCTCTCTTTCCTAAACACGCATCAAAAAGTCTTTCTGCACTATTTGAGTTAATGGATTATCGAGATTTAGTGCAACAGTATCCGACAGGTTTCTCCAAAGAGATTCGTTTACTTGAACAACTTGCCGCAGATTGTTACCCGCATTGGATGGTTTTCTGGTGTCAATGCGAGATCGAAGCAATCAAGCAAAAATATCCTTCAAACGAAGCTGCGATTCCTACTCCGCTTCCGTTTGACGACCACAGCTATACTAGCGTGTTAATTGAAGATATCGCAGATTGCGATCTTGAGGTAATGCTGCCAAATCATGCAGCGTTAATGCCGATTTCCGAAGCGATCACACTGAGTAATCTTGAGCTTTTCGTCCAAACTGAACAATGGTTTGAAATCTTGCCTCTTTTATCACTCTCGCAAAAAGGGCAGCACTTTGCGCTCTTGCTCAAATCGTCATCTTCACCAATCTTGGTCTCCTCCGCTTTAGTGCAAAGCTGGCATCAACGAAATAACTGGCTCAGTTACTCACCACAGTTTAGTAACGAACAATGGCAGTTTTGCTTTCCTAATCATGGGTACAGTGTTCTCAGTCAACTGGGTATTTTGGAGTGTCGTGCTCTAACTCATGAGCACACTCTTATTGGGTTTGATGCTCAGTTTCAATCTCATGTAAAAAACACTGAAGCGGTTTGCGAAGTACTGCGTCTTACGGTGGGAGGCAACATTCAACAAAAGCTGTATTTTTTGTATCTGGCGCAAAAAACTATGATGAGCGAGCTCTATAAAGCAGGCTATAAGCTCGGCTTTACCATTATTGAGCAAGTATTTATGTTAAATTTCTATCAATCTATTGATTTAAGTGCCTACTTTCACTCAGGATACCGCGACATTAACGGTGACGGTACCAAGACATACCGCGGTTTCTGGAATTTAGGTATGATGGTTGAAGCATTTCAAGACATACAATTTCGCGACTACAAACATTGCGTACGAACAAAAAGAATGGATAAAAAGGTGAATGAGCATGCTTGATGTTCATTTGCACGGTCTCTTTTACCCAAAAGCAATGGCATTGTACGCGACTGTACTAATAGTATTCGCTTGGCTACTGTATTACTGCTATCGCCTAAAACAGAAGAGTGAATCAATCTTAGGCTCGCATCACGCGCCTTACATCGCTTATTCCAGCTGTATCATTGTTTGGATAAGCAGCAACGCCTATTTCCATACCGATTTATTGCCAGAATTAGGCTCTGTTGGTGGCATTTTTATGGCTAAGTTAGCGAACTTAGCGTCTTTTTTCGCCTTTGCGTTTGCATTCTATTTTTCTTGCCAGTTAACCGCAGATGTTAAAAAAACAGCGGTCAAAGTCTGGCAAAAAGTCGTCTTTGTCGCACTAGCAACGTATTCACTGTACATCAACTTAGTGCCGAATCTTACTGTCGAAAATGTCACCATTAGTGGTCCAAGCCAGTTCGTCATTGAATTTGGCCCACATACCTCATATTTTTTCATTAGTTTGCTAGCTTTCGTGGTACTAACGCTGCTTAACTTGATTGCCATGCGCGCTAACAGCAGCAAGCTCACGCTAGCAAAAAGCAACTATATGATCGCTGGCATTTTGGTATTCATGTTATCTACGGCAGTGATACACCTTGGAATGACGTATTTCCTTGGCGACTTCTCCCTAACTTGGTTACCACCAGCACTTTCAATCAGCGAAATGTTGTTTGTCGGCTATGCTCTACTTACCTCTCGCTTCTACAGCGCTAAATATCTCACGTACTTAACGGTAAGCGCGCTCTTAGTTTGCGCCATTTTTGTTCTGCCGCTAGGGGCGATATTTATTCCTATCTCTGAAGATAACCAATGGCTTGTTGCGGTACCTTTATGCGCGCTTATCGGTATCACTTGGCACTTGCTTTTTAAGCGAGTCAGTCGTTTCGCTTCGTATTTTATTTATGGGAAACGACACACTCCCGTTCAGCAAATCCTTGGGTTAGAGGAAGAGTTTAAACGCTCAATAGATGATGCTATGCGTCAGTTGGCATCGTTACTTAACATACCAAACAACAAGCTACAGCTAGTCACTAGCAATTACACAGAAACGTTTTACGAAGAGTACCTGCCGTCAAGCAAGTCAGTTCTCGTGCTAGATGAGTTGTCTGAAGAAATTGATTATGCCTCCTCTTCTAAAGGGTCGATGAGAAAGCTCTACGAGCGCATGCGCTCAAGCAATACTGCGCTCGTTATGCCTCTCTTCGGTCGTGGAAAGTCTGTTACTCACTTACTAATTTCTTCACATAAAATAGATAATAAGCTGTTTTCTAATGAAGAAATCTCAGCTCTGCAAACGTTATTAGTTCGCATCCAGAGCACCATTGAAGCCGATAGAAAGGTACGCCAAAGCCGTGCGCTGGCTAACTCCATTGCACATGAAATGCGTAACCCTCTCGCTCAAGTACAATTACAATTTGAAGCTTTAAAACAGCATATAGAGTCAAACGCCTCACTGGATACGCTAAAAAGAGAAATTGATAAAGGTGAAGCCGCTATACAACGCGGTCGACAACTTATCGATATTATTTTACGAGAAGTTAGCGACAGTTCACCAGAGCATGAGCCTTTAGCTCTCACTTCCATACATAAAGCCATCGACCAAGCAGTAAGCCGTTATGGTTTTGAAAACGATCAAATAATAGAGAGAATTAACCTGCCACAGGCACACGATTTTGTCGCGAAGTTAAATGAGACCCTGTTTAACTTTGTCATTTTCAATTTGATTCGTAACGCTATCTACTATTTTGATTCTTATCCCGACAGTCAAATTGAGATTCGTACCCAGACGGGGGCTTACGAAAACATTCTGATCTTCCGAGATAGTGGGCCAGGTATAGATAGCAGTATCTTACACAAGATATTTGATGACTTTTTCTCGTATCAAAAAAGCGGAGGCAGTGGCTTAGGTTTGGGCTATTGCCAACGTGTTATGCGCTCCTTCGGAGGACGAATAGAGTGCCAGTCTGAATTGAACGAGTTCACAGAATTCTACTTGTATTTCCCAGTCGTACCAAACGCACCAAAACCAGAGACATTAAGAGCACCGGACTTTGATAGCTGGAAAGCAACTGCATCACATTCTGAAAATCATTCAGCTCAACACGTACAAGTATGTAAAGATGCACCAACAGTGCTCATTGTAGATGACAAAGAGGTGCAACGCACCTTGGTACAGATGTATTTAAAAAGATTGGGAGTCAACAGCTTACAAGCAAATAATGGAGCCTCTGCGGTAGAACTATTCCACTCTCACAAGATTGATCTCGTTCTTATGGATGTCCAAATGCCGGTAATGAATGGATTTGACGCCAGCCAGCGGATTAAGCAAATCACATCCTCCGTTCCAATCATTGCCTTATCTGGTGAGTCTGGAGCTAGAGAGTTGGAGCTAATTTCGAAACTCATGGATGACAGGCTCGAAAAGCCCACCACGTTAAATGCACTTCAAGTCGTCATCCAAAGATGGTTACAGAACGAGAATTTTGCACCTTCCAGCACTTTTTAATTTGCAAATATAGAATTGGCACTAGATGTGCATTATTGGAGTAAATCGAATTATCCAGAAGGTCAAGCAGGCTGCAAATGAGTAGCGTATGAGCTTGATAAGGAGATCGCCATGTTACTTCATCGACATACATACTACGGCTTGATTCATCATGGAATCAAAACACTGTTACTTGATCGCTTAGGCCACTATACAGAAGAAGAGTATCATCAATATCTGACCCTGATGACTGGTAAATCCACTTGCTTCACGATGTCTCTCGAAGAGCTAGAAGCAACGGTCGATAACTTACTGCGGGAAGGCTATTTAGAAGATGTAAAAACGCTTATTTCCCAATATCAACGTGTGGCTTAAGGTTTAAAACTCTCAACTCTATTGCCGCTTCACGCGGCAATTTTTATTCCTTCCATTTGCTGTTTCGACATGGAAGAAGCTTGCGGGCTGTAAGATATACTAAGCGTTACTATTCTTACCTTAACTTCCTCAGTATTCACATCTTGTCAGATTCCGTTAGACTGTCTTCAATTCAATAATTAGGTAGATTTTGCCATCATGAAGCAGATCCTAGACTTTATACCACTCATCGTTTTCTTCGCTTTATACAAGCTGTACGACATCTACGTGGCGACAGGTGCACTGATCGTAGCAACAGCCATTCAACTTGTCGTCACCTACGCGCTGTATAAGAAAGTCGAAAAGATGCAGCTAATAACATTTGTTATCGTCACTATCTTCGGCGGCATGACCCTTTTCTTCCACGACGACAATTTTATAAAGTGGAAAGTCACCATCATTTACGCGATTCTGGCGATTGGCTTAGCAGTGAGCCACGCATTGGGAAAATCAGCCATCAAAGGTATGCTAGGCAAGGAAATTACGTTACCTGACGCTGTTTGGGCAAAGATTAACTGGGCTTGGGTTGGCTTCTTCTCATTCTTCGCTGGCTTAAACATTTATATTGCTTACGAATTGCCGTTGGATGTTTGGGTTAACTTCAAAGTATTTGGAATGTTGATCGCGACATTTGCCTACATGATTGCGACTGGCTTTTACATTTATAAACACATGCCAAAAGAACAAAAAAATAACTCATCCGATGTGTCCACTGATGATTAAAAACTCAGTTTTGCTATAATCCGCGACTTCACAGCGACCTTAGGGTCGCTGTTTTGCTCCATGTATCAGTAAACCGCTCAAACAACGTACCGTTTTCAGACCATTCTTGCTGCTGTAAACCAACTTTCTCTGGTCCGGTATCTGCGGTTTTTTAAGGACCTTTGGTTCTAGGTATTTACTATGTTGGCGCTTAGTTTGAGCGCCTTTAAGATTTAGGATGTCACAATGAGTCAAGAAATTAGCTCTCCGAAAGGTCAAATGCTGCTTCGTACCCTTGCAATGCCTGCAGATACAAACGCCAATGGCGATATTTTTGGCGGTTGGATAATGTCTCAGCTCGACTTAGCGGGCGCGATTCTGGCAAAAGAGATCTCTTGTGGTCGCGTTGTCACCGTTTCGGTATCAAGCATTACGTTCAAAAAACCTGTTGGTGTGGGCGATGTCGTATGCTGCTACGGCGAATGCACTAAGATCGGCCGCACATCCATGAGTGTCGATTTGGAAGTATGGGTCAAACCCGTCAAAGCTCACGGTGTTGGCGAACGCTTCATGGTTTGTGATGCGACCTTCAACTACGTAGCCATTGACAGTGAAGGTAAACCACGTCCGGTTCAGAATTAGTCAACCTACAACGCTAACAGTTAGAAAGGATCTCACATTTTCTGTTGTTCACTTGTGAGAGACACAAAAAAGGCGTTAAATTAACACTTTACCCTACCAATTAAGGAACTATGCTATGTGGTATGTCATCTTTTCACAGGACGTTGAGAACTCGTTGGAAAAACGCATGAGCGTTCGCCCACAACACTTGGATCGCTTACAAAAGCTACAAGACGAAGGTCGCCTTCTTACAGCTGGTCCGATGCCTGCGATAGATTCTGACAATCCTGGTGAAGCTGGATTTACGGGCTCAACTGTCATCGCTGAATTCGCCTCGCTAGAGGATGCTAAAGCGTGGGCAGAAGCCGATCCTTATGTAGCGGCTGGTGTTTACGATCATGTAATCGTGAAACCGTTCAAAAAAGTGTTTTAATTTATGAAAAAATTACTGTGTCTTTTCTTGGTATTTGGTGCTCTGGCTGGCTGTTCATCAACCGATGATAATCAGCGCCAACTTGAGCTTATGGCATCAAACCGAGCAGGAGTCTTGTCTGCGGGCCTCCCTTTAGAGTACGGTCCACTGCAAATAATGCGTGTCTCATCCAACAAAAATGTTGTAGAGATGATGATGATTTATAACGATGGCGCACTCGGTGCAAAGCCGTTAAATCAAGTACTGAATACCAGTATCTATACCTACTGCAGCAACCCAGAAGTTCGCAAGCAAATTGATATGGGCTTGATGTATCGTATTAAGGTACGTAATTCTCGCGGTCAGTTGATGGCAGATGAGTTGGTTTCCGCACAGACTTGTACTCAGGTGAAGTAGCTACAGTAATTTTTGTTGCTTTCGGCATGAGACGATGATTCGCTATTATTGGATAATCTGAAAACGAAAGTTAACTGTCAAGAATAGAAAAACGGAGACCACAGTCTCCGTTTTTATTTGCTGCAACGATGTGTTACGCCAGCTCAGCACGGAGCTTCTTCGCCGCTGAAACCAGATTTGCCAATGCGGCTTCTGTCTCCTTCCAGTTTCGTGTTTTCAGCCCACAATCAGGATTTACCCACAAGCGTTGAGCCGGAATTTTTTCTGCCGCTTTCTTGATTAAACCTTCAATCCATTCTTCCGTAGGAATGTTTGGTGAGTGAATGTCATAAACACCAGGGCCAATTTCGTTCGGGTAATTGAACTCTTCAAATGCTTTCAGCAACTCCATATTCGAGCGAGATGTTTCAATGGTAATGACGTCCGCATCGAGTGCCGCAACCGAATCAATGATTTCATTGAACTCGCTGTAACACATATGAGTGTGAATCTGAGTTTCTGGTTTTGCACTTGCCGCAGAGACCTTAAACGCATTTACGGCCCATTCTAAGTATGCTTTGTGATCGCGTTTTTTTAGTGGTAAACCTTCTCGAATGGCTGGCTCATCAATTTGAATGATATTGATGCCTGCATCTTGCAGGTCAGACACCTCATCACGCAGTGCCAAAGCAATTTGCTGCGCAATTTCTTGACGTGTGATGTCTTCACGTGGGAACGTCCAACATAAAATCGTTACTGGTCCAGTCAACATGCCTTTCATCTGTTTGCGGGTTAGCGACTGGGCGTACGTCGACCATTCAACCGTGATCGGTTTTTCACGTTCAATGTCAGCAACTACAATGGCAGGTTTCACACAGCGAGAGCCATAACTCTGTACCCAACCAAATTTGGTCGTTTGAAAACCCGCCAAGTTCTCAGCGAAGTATTCCACCATGTCGTTACGCTCTGCTTCACCGTGAACAAGCACATCTAGGTCGAGCGCCTCTTGACGTTTCACTGCGTCAGCAATATGTCCTTTAAGTGCTTGGATATATTCAGACTCAGATAATTGACCTGTACGATAAGCGCTGCGCTGCACCCGGATTTCACCCGTTTGAGGAAAAGAGCCGATTGTCGTTGTTGGCAACAAAGGCAAGCCCAATACTTCAGCTTGATGCGCAGCACGCTCTGCATAAGGTGCGCTGCGCTCGGCAAGTGACGCGGTAATGTTGTTTAAACGCGCTTGTACTTGAGGTTTATTCACATGTGTTGCTGTCTTGCGCGCTTTGATTGGCTGGCTATAGGTATCACAAGCGCGAATCGCATTTTGATCACCATCGAGCGCTCGGCCAAGCAAGGCGACTTCTGCCACTTTTTGTTTTGCAAAGGCAAACCAACTTTTTACTTCTTCGCTCAGTTCTGTTTCCAGTGCTAAATCAACAGGGCTATGTAGCAGAGAACATGAACTGGCAACCCAAAGTTTGTCGCCCAGTTTCTCTTTGACTGGCTGTAGACGCTCGAGTTGGGTACTTAAATCTGAACGCCACACATTACGACCATTCACAACACCAGCAGAAAGCACCCAATCCTCCGGTAACTTGGTAACTACATCGTCAAGCTGCTTAGGGACGGTAGATAAATCGATATGCAAACCATCCACCGGTAGCTCTACAATTTTGTCTAGCGTATCGCTTACGGAGTCAAAGTACGTCGTTAGCAGCACTTTTACATCGCTTCGAATCACTTGGTAGGCCAGCTTAAACGAATCAGCCCATTTGCTTTCTAGCTCCAGTGACAAAATTGGCTCATCAATCTGAACCCACTCAACACCTTGACTTGCTAGCTTTGCCAAAATAGCTTGGTAAGCAGTAAGTAAGCGTGGTAGCAGGGTTAAGCGGTCAAACCCTTCTTCGACCTCTTTGCCCAAGTAAAGGTAACTGACTGGGCCAAGCAAAACAGGCTTCACTTGGTGGCCAGCTTGAAGCGCTTCATTGACTTCTTCAAACAGTTGGGGCCAGCTCACTTCAAACGTATCGTCCTTACTGAATTCAGGGACGATGTAATGGTAGTTTGTGTTGAACCATTTGGTCATATCCGATGCCGCAGCGCCCGCACAGCTGCAACCCGCCTGAGATTGACCGCGACCCACTTTAAACAACGTATCCAGGTTAGGGAAACCACCAGCGTGACGCTTTGGCACATGACCCAATAGCAACGTGGTCGTCAGTACATGATCGTACCAAGCGAAGTCGCCAGCTGTGGCAAAACTCAGACCAGCATCCGTTTGTGTTTGCCAGTTTTTGGCGCGTAGATCTGCCCCAACCTTTTTAAGCTCAGCTTGATCAATTTCTCCTCGCCAGTATTTCTCCTGAGCGAATTTTAATTCTCTTTTTTCACCAATGCGTGGATAACCTAGTATGTGAGTCGTTGTCGCCATGTCCCTATTCCTTTCTCAATTTTGTTCAATTTGTTTGGATCAGAGCATCTTTCGGTAAAGAATGAGATGTCTGGATGGCTAAACTATCGCTCTCATCTGATATTAGAACAACGTCCATTTATTCAACTTGTTTATTAAAAAAATTCATCATGAAGCGACATGATTCGCAGATAAAAACAACAAATAGACGTCTAGACGTTTACATATCCATTTTTTGTCGTTAAGTTATTTACACGATTGCTATTCTGTTCATAGCGAGCAACAAAGGATGAAAGGAATTCATGATAGAGCTAAAACATTTGCGGACACTCACTTCGCTTCGAGACACTGGCTCTCTAACGGCGACAGCGACCGCTTTACATCTCACTCAGTCGGCACTGTCTCATCAGATCAAAGATTTGGAGGCGCGAATTGGAGGGCAACTGTTCCTGAGAAAGACTCGTCCGGTGAAGTTCACTTCAGAGGGAGAAATCCTATTGCGTCTTGCAGAAGATATCCTTCCGAAACTCGCAAGAGCAGAAAATGATTTAGCGAGCTTGAAAGAAGACGTCAATGGCCGATTACATATGGCCATTGAATGTCACTCTTGCTTCCAATGGCTAATGCCTGCACTTAGGGAGTACCAACTTGCTTGGCCTAGCGTAACATTGGACTTTTCCTCTGGTTTTGGCTTTGAACCACTCCCAGCTTTATTGGCAGGCGAACTCGATCTTGTTATTACTTCCGATATCCAACCTCGATCTGAAGTCCACTACGAGCCTCTATTCGACTTTGAAATGCGTTTAATTACCGCAACCAACCACCCATTGGCGGAAAAAGAAATTATTGATCCGCAAGATCTCGCAGATCAAACCATGCTCTCTTATCCTGTTCAAAAACAGAGGCTAGACGTCGTAAAACACTTTCTTCAGCCAGCAGGAATAGAACCTGCGAAATGGAAGCAAGCCGACAATACTCTCATGTTAGTTCAGATGGTCTCTGCTGGATTAGGGGTGGCGGCACTACCCAATTGGGCGATTTCTGAATTTTCTCGCCAAGGTCTTATTACCAGTAAACCTTTCGGCCAAGGCTTATGGCGTCGCTTGTTTGCAGCAACGCGTCACTCAGAGAGAGAGAAGCGTTACTTACAAGCTTTTTTCGCAACCGCGAGGCTACAATGTAAAAGCCACCTTGACGGAATCAAGGTGGCTTAAAATATTTGGGTTATGAAAGGCTTAGCGTTGATATGCTTTAAATTGGTTAGTCAATGGATCGTACTGATAACCGAGCATATCAAGCTTGCCGACTACAGACTCTACATCCATCTCATACACTGATACTAACTCGTCAAAACTGTCGCACTCTAAACGTAGCTTTTCGTTGACGATACCTAGCAAAATAGTGCTGTCCAGATTACCTACATTGCTTAAATCCATCGCGACTCTCCTCTTCGACAAGGTATATAAACAAGCGTAGTAGTAATCACGCGAATTTAAAGTGAGTGCGATCTAAAACGTGATCACCTTATACCCAAGCACCAAGAAAGCACTTGGATATAAGCCGTCTAGCTTTGTCTTTAGAATAGAGGTTAAGCCGCGAGAGAGAATAAATCTTGCAGGCTCGTCATCGACGCGAGTGCTAGAAACAAGGCAACGCTCAGTTGCACCTTTTCTGGTTTCTTATGCGTAAAAATATGCCAACACCACACAATAATTGAAGAAATTAGCATAGCTAAAGACAGCAAGATTGGCTGTGTTGCAGCGTTCAGTGCAGCTTCATTTAACTGGTAAGAAGCAAACAACGTTGCGATGACTAATAGCATTCCAGACACAATGCCCGTAACTGGTAAAATACGGTGAAATGCCTGTAATCTGCTGCGAGCTATCGTAAGCAGCAATTGAGAAAATGACGCCCCAAGGAAAAATATCATTAGCGCCATCGCTATCGATGCTGGCCAGCTTGATTGCTCAAATACTTGAATACTCACATACGCAAAGGCCAAACCATTCGCTAAATGCATCGCCCATAGTGGCCCTTTTTCACGCGTTTTCTTGGTTTGAACCTGAGAATAGAAGTAGAAAATAGCAAACACGATCATAAATGCTTCAATGCGAAGTGACGCAACAGCGAGCCACAATACAGCTACTGCTGGCAACATTTTATGAAGACGTCCTCGCTGACCAGGACAAATATCGCCCTTGATTAGAAGCAAAGTCAGTAGCGCTTGTGCGCCAAATAGCATCGGAGGGAAAGTAACCAGCAATTGTTGAATCATGTTGAATGCACGCTCAAAAGTCATTTTGGGGGGCGATAATATCAAATCAACTATCGCCAAACCACCGAAAGTCGGCCCCCAAATGAGCTAAAACGGTAAGACAATTTTATTCACAGAGAAGCAAGATACTTCAACGCGTCTTCCTGCGTTAAAACTCCACGGTACTCTTCTTTGGTATTACACAATACCCAAGGGAAACGAATGCCGGTTTTCACCAACTCTCGAATAACAGAGACAGGTAAATCCTCATCAACCAACACAAATTCGGTGCTCATTATCTGATTAACAGGACGTTTCCAAATTCTGCTTTCTCGTTCAGTTTCTCGCTCTGTGCCCATCGAGGGCGTTAGGTGTAAATTCACCGTCTCTTTCGTAATTAACCCAACACAACGATTTTCATTGAGAACAACTAAAGGCAAGCTTGGATTCAAATTCATGTACTCAACTGCCAAGGAGAGCGGTTCTCCAGGGTCCATAGACCTGACTTGTTCATGGCTCAAAGATTGCAACACATCACTTTGCTTGGACTCAATCGCGATGTCAGAGAACAGATGCTCATAACTGTCCGCTTTATCCATCAAATCGACAGGCACGGCAGCAGAAAATAAAAAGCCCTGCATGTAATCGACACCGATTTCTGCCAATACTTGAAGTTCTTGCTTAGATTCCACGCCTTCAGCAACCACTTTTACATTCATTTGCTGTGCAAGCTCGGTGACCATTTTCACAATGTTATAGCTGGTGCTCCCTTTATGAATGTTCTTGATGAATTTTCGGTCTATTTTCAGTAAATCAAACTGCCCTTTTTCTAGATAAGAAAAAGAAGAATACCCAGTACCGAAGTCATCAATCGCGATCTCAACGCCCTCTTTCCGCACTTCCTCTAGAGCTCGAGTATGCTCCTCATCTTGTTCAAAATACGCGGTTTCTGTTAGCTCGATAGTTACTCGCTTAGGGTCTACACCACTGGCTTTAATCAAATCATGCGACCGCTGAAGGATCTGAAGAGAATCCAATTTCGTGTTGAGGGAGCGATTGATGGTCACGCCCACTTCCTCGCCATAAATTTCTTGTAAGCGCGGAAAGTGCTTCAACGCAGCTTGGCAGACCACATCATCAAGTGCCGCTATGAGTTCTAGATCTTCAATAATAGCGATCATCTTTTGCGTACAATACGCATCATTTTCATCATAGAAGCGTGCGAGAGCCTCGAACTTAACCACTCTTCCGGTTTGAACGTCGATAATCGGTTGAAAGTAAACGTCCACTAGCCCACTCTCTATTTGCGCCTCCAAAAACGCCTCGAGATGTTGGCGCTTCACTAATTCAGAGTGAAGTTCACTGTCGTAAAAGTTGAAATAGCTGCCTTCACCGGAAATAGAGGACAACATCGCTTGCGCTGCATGTGCTAGCGCTTGTCTTGGTCGGTTCGTATCATAGCCAAGGATTGACACACCAGTTTGGCCTTTAACGATAGTGGCATGCATTTTTGTGCCCATTTCATTTCTAAGCTCATTAAAGAACCCTTTCATGGCAATTTGGATCAAACGAACCGGGCTCAACCATTGACAATGAGGGGTCTGCAAGCATACGACAAACACATCCCGAGATAACTGCCCCGCAATACTGGTGTAGCGACTTCGCATAATAAAATCTGCAAAACCTAATTGCTGTTCAAGCAAGTATCTCTCCGAAAACTTGGGTCTGAGTGTCATAACAATGTTGAGTTCTTTATTTCTGCTTTCATTCGCTAAGTTAGCTAATTGGAGTTCAAATTCTTTCCTCGTTGGTAAAAAGGCAGCCCAATCATGCTGTTGTTCACAACGATTTTTCATCCACAACAACGAAGCAGAAATATCCGTAGAAAATCCGAGATAAAGAATTCGTCCAGAGTGAAACGTAAGTCGGTAAATACAAAGATGATGAGCTTGGTTGCTACCATTTGCTGTTTTGCTCAGCAAGTTACCACACCAACATCCTTCATCATTAATTTGCTGCCACAGCTGCTCATAAAACGCTTGGCTATGGTGAGAGGTACTGAATATATGAGTTTTAAGCCCAACCAGATCTCGGTTTTGATAGCCCATTTGTAACTCAAAGGCACGGTTACAACCTAAGATGCGCGTATCTTCATCGGCAACTAAAACGCCTACATTTGGCAAATCAAAAATCGTTTCGAGGATTTTCGCTAACTCCTCGCAACCAGTGATTGTTAATTGTGGAATGATAGTGCCTTGGATAATGCGCTTATTGAGCCTTTCAAAACTAATAGTAACGTGCACTAAGTTAACGTTTTTTAGCATCATGCAACAAGAAAACCGCCCCCGTCCGCCAAAGAGTTCCACTTCTAGAATTCGTTGTTTTAGAGTTTCTTGTTGCCCCATCAGCATATGATCAAACAAGTTATTTAGGCTGGTTACTGGCGTACTTATCCCAAATGCCTTTGCCATTCCTTGCTGATCACATTCGAACTCGCGAGTATCAATATCGTAAGACCACTCTATAACAGGAGTTAGACTGGAAGTCGTTTGCATTTTTGGATGCACTGTTGTCGTAGATTCACTCATACCCTAGCCCCTTTTTTGTAATTAGCCCAAGGCTCAAAATTCACAGTCAATTCGCGACATTCCAGTTGGGACCTGCCGATCCTCTTTATAGATGGATTGTGTCAACGATAAGCCTATCGACTTAGAACTATTTCCAGAGCAGCTCAGCCTTTTGCATTCAATATGCACTAATTTGATTATAGGCTTTACCCCACATAAGCACACCATTGCTTATGTTTTGTATTAAGATTGCGACATTTTTCATGAACCGATCTATAACCATGAGGCTTTCAAGGTGAAATTAGACAGAAAATCGCCGATAGAGCATTGATATTTTTACAAACCAAATAAAACTCGATGAACTAAGCTGGAATAGATGAGTTTGTTATAGATACCTGATAATCAAATCGCTATAATTCGCGCTCCCTGGAACAGAGAGCAAAATATGACCAATAACATCACTCCTATTCATGAGTACAAAAAATACTGGGCAGAGTGTTTTGGTACGGCACCTTTCTTGCCGACCAGTCGCAAAGAAATGGATGCCCTAGGATGGGATAGCTGTGACATTATCATTGTAACCGGTGACGCTTATGTGGATCACCCAAGCTTTGGTATGGCTATCATTGGCCGCCTGCTAGAAGCACAAGGTTTCCGTGTCGGTATCATTGCTCAACCAGAATGGCAAAATAAAGATGCGTTCATGCAACTTGGTAAGCCAAATCTGTTCTTCGGGATCACTGCGGGTAACATGGACTCCATGATCAACCGTTACACCGCGGATAAAAAGCTTCGTCACGATGACGCGTACACACCGAATAACGAAGGTGGTAAACGCCCAGACCGCGCGACTTTGGTTTACTCTCAGCGTTGTCGTGAGGCATACAAAGAAGTACCTATTGTTTTAGGTGGTATCGAAGCTAGCCTACGCCGTGTGGCGCACTACGATTACTGGTCAGATAAAGTTCGCCGTTCTGTACTGTTTGATGCAAAAGCAGACATCCTACTTTTTGGTAACGCAGAGCGCGCACTTGTCGAAGTAGCACATCGCATCGCAAACGGCGAAGACATCAGCACCATGACCAATATTCGTGGTACTGCCGTGAACTTGCCAGCGGCGCCAGAAGGCTACACGGTTATTGATTCTTCTCGCATTGAAAAACCTCGTAAAGAAGCGTTCGTACCAAAGAACCCATACGAAGTAGAAACTCAGTGTGAAACTAAAAAAGACGAGCCAGTTGCACAACCAATCACGATTCGCCCATCACGCCACGATGCTGCGACGACTGCGGTCCGTTTACCTTCGTTTGAAAAGCTAAGAAACGATCGCATTCTTTATGCGCATGCAAGCCGTGTATTGCATCTAGAAACGAACCCGTACTCTGGTCGAGCGTTACTTCAAAGCCATGGTGATCGTGAACTTTGGGTAAACCAAGCTCCAATTCCATTGACGACCGAAGAGATGGACTTTGTGTTTGGCCTGCCTTACGCGCGTGTCCCTCACCCTATGTACGGGAAAGCAAAAATTCCTGCGTACGACATGATCAAGACGTCTGTGAACATCATGCGTGGTTGCTTTGGTGGCTGTTCTTTCTGTTCGATTACCGAGCATGAAGGTCGAATCATTCAAAACCGTTCGAAAGAGTCTATCATCAACGAGATTGAAGAAATTCGCGACAAAGTTCCGGGCTTTACCGGCACAATTTCCGATCTTGGTGGCCCGACTGCAAACATGTACCGCCTGGGCTGTAAAGATCCAAAAGCGGAAGCGAACTGTCGTCGTCCTTCTTGTGTATTCCCGGGCATCTGTAACAAGCTAAACACAGACCACAAACACACGATCGATTTATACCGCGAAGCGCGTAAAGTTGAAGGCGTGAAGAAAGTGATGGTTGCATCTGGCGTACGTTACGACCTTGCGATTGAATCACCAGAATACGTGAAAGAGCTCGTGACTCACCACGTAGGCGGTTACTTGAAGATTGCACCGGAACATACAGAGAAAGGTCCTCTTGATCTAATGATGAAGCCAGGCATGGGTACGTACGATCGCTTTAAAGAGATGTTCGAGAAATACAGTGCAGAAGCAGGCAAGAAGCAGTACTTAATCCCTTATTTTATCTCTGCGCACCCAGGCACAGAAGACGAAGACATGCTGAACCTTGCTCTGTGGCTGAAAAAGAACAACTTCGAATGTGACCAAGTACAAAACTTCTACCCTTCGCCAATGTGTAACGCAACGTCGATGTACTACTCAGAGACAAACCCTCTGAAACGCGTGAAGTACAAAAAACGTGAAGATGTACCTGTAGCAAAAGGTGAACGTCAACGTCGCCTACATAAAGCGCTGTTGCGTTACCACGATCCAGCAAACTGGCCAATGATCCGTGAAGCCCTAGTCAGTATGGGTAAAAAACATTTGATTGGTGACAAACAAGGCTGTCTCGTTCCTGCAGAAGACATTGAAGCACAAACACCTGCGCAACGTCGTAAATCTGGTCGTCACGGGGCAAACCGCTTTGCAACCAAACATACCAAAAATCAACCAGGCTTCGGTGGTCATTTGAACAAACGCTCTGAAAGCGGTTCAAAAGATGGTAAGCCATCTGGTAACCGTAACGGTTATGGCAAAGCTACAGGTGGTCAACGCCCTGCAAGCAACGGCCAACGTCCTAGCGGCAACGGTGCAAACCGCCCGGCAGGTAGCAAGCCGCAAGGCCAAGGTCGCCCGCAAGGACAAGGCAAACCAGCTGGTCAACGTAAACCAAAGCGTCGCTAATTATTTAGAGCTTAAATACTAGAAAGGGCTCCAGAGTTAACTCTGGAGCCCTTTTGTTTTGTCGGCTCATTGAGGCATCACTCACAACTCAAACTTTGATTCAATCAATACAAAAAATGGTAAACACCAACCAACTTATTGGAAAAACAAACAATTATTTGATTGAAGCAAAACCATAAAAATCTAACTCATTGATTTTTAATTGCTTTATTTTGGTGCGATATTTGCGTAATAGAATAAAACTCTTAAACATGGGCTAACGATGAATAATCCACTTCCCCCAAAAACTTCTATGTTCTGGTATGACAACAGCTATACCTATGAGGAGGCCGTTCAGGCATTTGAAAGCGATGGTACACTGAAATCGCTGAATATCGTTCCAACCACGGAATCCGATGATCTTGCTGGCTCACCCCCAGAGCGCAGTATGTTTTGGGAGGGAGAAACAAAAAAAATCGATCCGCCACCGCCGTCTGAACCAGAGCCTCTCAATTTAAAAACTGAGAAGGAAGCAACGGAAGCATCACCTGCGCACTTTATCCCAGTCCGCTATGCCATCGATCAGCTAGAAACAGAAGAGACACAACCTTTTGGTTTGCCTGAAGAATGGAAAGGCCAAGGCCCAGCCAAACTCAATACCGTTGGTTACACCCTGCGTCAACTGCGCGACGGTTGGCTGTATGTCTATGATGCAATCAACAAAAGCTTAGACGAATACGAAATCAAAGGAACGCAATTCACGCTCTATAAGTTGGGAGAATCAGAAAGCCCAAAATCAGAGCAGCGTGGGACACCACAAGATGCAAAGGCCTTCCTTACTTACGTCAACGGAAGCGTACTATCGATTTGCTTCTCTGAGCACCGCTGGACATGGCACACGTTCATGCGCGTACTTAACAATCCGAGTAATCATATCGATCGCATGCAAACCATTGTTCTGTCCTCAAACGAGAATCAGCACAACATTGCACCAATAGATAAGTTAACCCAAGTCGCTGATATTGAATCTTCTGCCGTCGATGATGGTCGCTTTGCGGATTCTGGCATCGCCACCAAAGCAGATGAAGATGGTTCTGTCTTTAAACCTGTCGCAGTCGAAAGCGATTTAACCTCTGCGATTCCAGAAGAAGAATCAGGCTACTTCGTCGCGATAAAAGATTACGCCGCAGACATTCAAGATATGTCACTGCATTTTGTTGGTGCCGCAAGCCCTTACCGCCTTTTCACTGACCAGTTTTCAAACCAGTGGAACTTGATGCAGACCGCCATGCAACTGTGTATGTTTGGTGCAAGTGACGAGATAGACATGCCAGCTAGCGTTAAGCGTAACGGCGAAGAGCTGTCGTTTTATACCGACATGGCTGACTATTATGACTCCTCTCACCAACTTGATTTGGCAGAGCAGAACAAAAGCTCAGTTCAGTCCGGCTATCCTGCTAAATTTTCCGCTGGAGCGATTGAATCACACCAACATACCCAAAGTGACATTGCTAAAGCGATACAGGACAAATATCGAATTTCTGCGAGCCGTTTTGGTAAATACGAACAATGGATAGCGACTGAACGCTGGCGTCAGCAGCTCAACTGGAAGCAAATGCTGAGCGAGATGCAAGAGCTGTCAGAACAAAAAGAAACCATGCTAGCCCAAGTGGTTTCGGTCAAACGCGACTTTATTGCTGTAATGGAATCTTTGACACCTCATCATCTTGAGAGAACCTTCGACCTATACAGCGAAGACACGCAGTACAGCTTGTATCAACTGCACAAGCAAGCCGTTGAGTCATTTACTCTGGTGATGCAAGAAGAAGACCGACAGTGGGCTGAAAGCCAATGGGAAAAACCAACCAGTTTACTTGCTCTCTATGCCTCAGGGTTTAGTCGTAGTTTATTTAAAGTGATGGAGAAGAATATTACAGAGGCGCTTGATGAACAGTCGATCGTCTCAGACAATCCTGAACCTGATAATCAGTTGATGGACCAGATATCTGATACAAGCAACCGCGTGAATATGTACTCTAAGATCATGGACTTTGTTTCCAACCCAAACACTGCGGAAACAGCCTTTCTCAAAGATATCGCCAAAGGTTTCCAAGAGCTGGATATTATTTTTAAATCTGCAATAGGTGCGCTTGCAAAAGGCGTTGTAGAGTTTGGTGTTAGCATGACCTCACAAGTATCAATTTCGCTGATGCCTGTTTTCGCTAAACCTCTGAACCGTCATAGCTATTATTTATTTGCCGTTATTGCAGAACATATGGCACACAATATGCCCGTAACAATAAAAGAAGGTTACGCTCACGATTTTAAAAAATGGAAAACACGCGTAAATGATTATCTGATTAAGCTCGAAAAAAACGATGCAATCATTGCTGACTTCCAGAAAAATAACCGCAAAGCTGACTCTAAATACACAACAGCTTTAAAAAATAAAAAGACTATTAAGAAGGCTCTCGCTGTAGCTACATTGGAGTACCCGCAGTACATTGAGTTACCTGATGATCTACCTCAAAGAACCATCGAGCTTAGAACGCGGATCGTGATGAATAAGCTCAATGATTTGAATAAACTGTTCGAGAATGCCGGTGGTCTAGGCTTTCTGGCATTAATATTTAACTGCATCGCGCTTGGTGATGCCATGAGCAGTATTCAAGACACGGGGTTAATGTCCTCAGATGAATTTTTGGATATCCAGCAAAAGTTATTTTACACAGTCAACGCTTGGACAGGTGTTCGTACAGGTAAGTTATGGGAGAAAGTGAAGGGTGAACCTAGGTTAAGGTCACATTCATATAAAGCATTAAAAGAGTTAGTAAATAATAATGCCCGTGGTTTTGATAACTTGATCCTTGATGACTTAAAGGTATTCAATAAATGGCTAGCTGTGACCGGAGTTATTGGAGCTCTTGCTTCGGGTATAGAGGCCTATCGTTCATGGAAGAACATAGACGGTTTACATGGGAGCGCAAGAGTTGTCGAATACTTCAACTTTGCATCTTTAGTTGGATTGACAATTGTAGGTGGGTTTCAAGCTATCGGTGGATTAACTGGGATTTGGTCTGCAAATATTCTGTTTGGAGGTCCGATCATGTTTGTCATTATGGGCCTTACTGCAGTTTACCTTCTTAGTAATCATATAATGAGTAAACTTAAACAAGATGATTATCAAAAGTGGTTAGATAAACTTCCTTGGGGCTATCACCCAGATAAAGCCCTGTGGAGTCAATCCTCAAGCTTGGTAGAGAGAGAAAAGCATAATTCTTCTTTAGTGCAAGAGGCTCTTTTTGAGTTAAAAACCATAATGGATAAACCTTTGATCTGCCAAATACCATTGATGCGTACCGTTCCGAATTCAACAACACAGTATCCGGCAGCAAAACAAGAATTGTTTGGTATTGAGCTACATATCCAAGTTCCCACCAATACAGCAAGAGATGGAATAAAACTTCGGACAAATACTTCTGTAACAGAGGGAGGACTGGGGTCGGGAGCTTGGCACACTGGAGTAGATCTAGAAACGTTGGATAGTTCAACAGATTCCTCAGATTCTCAAAGTGTCTATAAATTGACTTTACCAATGAAAGACTCGGCTAAATATTTAGCATTTGAGATAGAATACATTCTTGATGAGAAGAGCGAATTTAACCGTAAGTACTGGTTCCAAAATAATGCAAAACAGCGTGCAACTTATACAGCAATTTCAGACAATACCAAACAAGCAACGATCAGAAGTTCATTATCTTCGATTAATAGTGAACTTAGCTTACAGGAGTAACCTTTGGCTTATTTACCTTTCTATATTACCCCAGAAGAATTTTCAGCATACCAAGAAGAGCAGGAGCAAAAAATTCTTAACGGGATGAATCTGACAGTCTGGCATAAGCACGATATTGAAGAGCCTTTTCGATACTTATACCTATCAATTGCTATAGCTGCTGTCAGTCCATTATTTTTCCTTACCTATTTCCTACATGATAGTAGTGAAATGATCTTAACTTACATTTTATCGGGGCTGACGATAATCATGTCTGGTGTGTCTTATCTGACATTTGGTTTGGACAATCGGTATGATTACACCTTCTCCGATCGCGGGTTAGTCATAAAAAAACGACGTAATTTACCGAATTGGGTAAACTCCGCGGCTCAAGTCATGGGCTGGATTGGAGCAATAGTTTGTGTCGTGATGGTTGGAGTTGCTGGACCGATGGTTCTTGTCGGAGCCGGTGGCTTTATATTGGTTTCATTTGGTATGCTTAAACGCAAGCCTGATGAACCAACAGAAGTAAGAATCGGAGAACGTGAAGACTGGCTCTTTGCTGATTACAATAAGAAAAGAAAAGTAATTAAGTTCTTTTTTAAGCATGACACATGCGAATATATTAATATAGAACATACTAAGATTTCACGCTTACACAACCGATTCCACTATTACGTATTTTTCAAAACCGTGTCTGACTTAGAGTCTATGGTCAATCAGCTAGCCACGGAATATAAGCTTGACTGTACAGAAGTCGCCGACCACAAAAAGCTATTTGAAGCTAAGCCAGAGGCTAGAATGTTTGGTACGCCAGTTTGTTATAAAGAATATCAAACCGATGAGGTATTTGATTTAAGGGCGTCAAATGCCCCGCTCCCAGAGCGAGAGTACCTATATAACGGCAAGTGGCAAACCGAGTCTGAAATCGAACAATCAAAATCTGAACTAACGGCAGCCAAGGTATAAACCTTGGCTTGTTTACCTTTTTACATCCCCCCCATGAAAAGCTTTAGGTTTACTCTGATGTACAAAAAGAAAAATTGGTTCAGATAACGAATTTTTAACTCGAGGATAGGATAGTAAGCCCGAACCTTTCTATCCTCAACTAAACACCCATTTTGCACTGAGTAAATAGTTACTCACCATGCCTGCCAATATACCTAAGATCAAAGCCAAATAGACCATCAACCCTTGCGTTCCTAGCGCGAGCGTTACGCCTTTGAACACAATAAAGTTCGGCAAAGCACTGATACAAGCACTCGCCATAAATTTTTGCCATTGAGCGAAAGGGTTGGTTTTTTCTGCTTGAGAGAAAGTCAGCCAGCGATTGCCAAGCCAAGTCGTGGTTGCCGCAAACAAAAATGCAATCCCACGAGCCAGCATCAGCTCCAGACCAAACCAATGGAACAACACAGAAAAGATAAGGGTGTCGACCATAAAGCCGACACCACCTACTAGAGCAAACCTTGTTAACGAAGCAAACCTTTCCAGCGAAGCAAATTTTGGTAATTTGCCCATTCCGCTATCCAACCACACAGGTGTAGAGTGAGCGTTTCGATTTTGCTGTGAACTCGTTGGTACAACTCAACGCATTTTCATGAATCATGCTATCCACTTGCTGCGATTTACCAATCAGGTGGAATTTCTTCAGATTGTTTAAGTCATTCTTGTCTTCAAGCTTTTTCGCCTGACCATGACTATAGAACTGACCTGAGAACGGACGCTTACCAATATAAAAGACCGGAGCGTTGTCATCAATTTGCGCGAAGATTATGCGGTCGCTGCGGCTATCCGCTTTGCCCATATTCAAAACCAACATCGCAATCATAAGCAGGGCTGGCAACACCGCTGCCGTTCCGGTCAACCATTTGAAATCGTGTTTATCCACCAGCATCGCAATCAAGATACCCAATGCAGGCACACCCGGTAGCACGTAAGCAGGCAAGATATTCCCAGCCATGGTGAACAAGATCATTGGGGAAATCAGCCAACACATCAGGAAGCTAAATAGGCCTTGATGATCAGTTTCAATGGCTTTGAGTACTTTACGACGTTTCCACGCCAAGATAGGCAATACGATTGACCAAGGCGCAGCCGATTGTAGCCAGAATACCCAGATCATCCCACGTGGTTGATCATGAGCAGAGCCATACAGGTCCCCTTCCCAACCGCTGACAACAAAACGCTTAAAGTGCTCGCCAACAATGAAGTAATCAATAAATCCAGGCGTCGCCATTTCAGCCATTATGTACCAAGGTAGAGCAATCGCCAGCATGAGCGCCAACCCCGATACAATTGGAAAACGCTGCCACAAGGCTTTGAAGGCACCAAAGAAACCATGCTGAATCACGAGCCAAGGAAATACTGCGATGCCCATGATCACGATCGCCACTGGACCTTTCGCTAACAGCCCGCAAGCCAAGCCAAAGAAACCGAGGTAACCCCACAGTCGGCTGTGTTTGTCTTTGCCGAGCCAGCAATAGTAAAAACCAACCATCGCCATCGTCATTGCCAACGTCAGTGCCATGTCTGTCATCACCGCACCCGCCGCAATTGAAAAGATGCCACACGTCGCCAGTACCAACGCTGCGATGACTGCATTAAAGCCAGCGCGATGCGCCATGAAAGCAACAAAAACAATCGTCGCAACACCCGCTAACCAATGAGGCGCGCGCACTGCAAATTCATTCAATCCAAACAGCTCAATGCCGTAAGCACTCATCCAAGTGAACAGGGGGGGCTTCCCCCAGAAAGGCACGCCGTAATCAAACTGTGGGGTAAGCCAATTGCCGGTTTCCACCATTAAGCGCGCCATTTCGCCGTAGCGGGCTTCCGTGGTGTCCATCAAAGGGTAAGCGGCAAGTGAAATAAGACGGAGTAAAAGAGCAAACGCCAACAACAACCACAGATGGGTTTTATTAATACTCATGATTACGCGGTTTCTCCCAATTTAAACTTCATGGTTTGGATGGATTGATGTTTTGCAGGCTGCTCGTAAACAGACTGAACAAGATAAAGAGGACGTTGCTTGGTCTCGACAAAAATGCGGCCAATGTATTCGCCCAAAAGGCCAATCGACAGCAGTTGCACACCGCCCAAGGCAAGTTGGACGACCATCATGGATGGGTAGCCAGTGACAGGCTCACCAAACACAACAGTTTTCATCACTATGAATGCGCCATAGATAAAGGCACTGAACGCCACCAATGCACCGGCAAGTGTCGCTAAACGCAAAGGACGAATGGAAAACGAGGTAATGCCGTCCATTGCAAGGCCAATCAGCTTGAGGTAGTTCCATTTGGTTTCACCACAGAAACGAGCGTCACGCTCAAACTGAACCGTCACTTGCTTGAAACCCGGCCAAGAAAAGATGCCTTTCATGTACCGGTTACGCTCTGGCAACGCATTGATGTGTTTAACCACTTTTGCGCTCAGTAGACGGAAATCGCCCACGTTCTCCGGCACATCCAATTTCGCCATGCTATTAAGCACTTTGTAAAAGCAAGCGGCCGAGAAGCGTTTGAACCAAGTTTCACCGTGGCGTTCACTGCGCTGCATGTTCACCACGTCATAACCTTCACGCCATTTTGATACCATTTGCGGGATCAACTCCGGTGGGTCTTGCAAGTCGGCATCAATCACAATCACCGCTTCACCTTGGCAGTGTTCCAGACCCGCACTCATGGCGGACTCTTTGCCAAAGTTACGGCTTAATGCAATACAACGAACGTCGCTAGAAGATTGAGAAAAGTTTTGCGCGATCATTAGGCTGTCATCTTTGCTGCCGTCGTCGACATAGACGATTTCGCAATGTTCTGGCATTTCATCCAAAACGGCGGCTAAACGACGATGAAATTCAGTCAAGACTTCTTGCTCGTTAAAGAATGGCACCACAACAGACAAAACTGTTTTAGGCTCAGTGTGTTGGCTCACCTTTGAAAAGGTTGCAGCGTGAATGTTGAAGGTTGACATGCTACTCTTCCACTAAATCCGATGAATGAATCCAGTCTACAAACATCAACGTGAAAGAGATGTTATTGACATCTTTTTCACGTCCTTAGTGAATAATGTTCGGTTAAGACGAAATCTTATTTTCGAGCACCTGCCCACTTGGAGAGAAATACATGAAACGCGTACTTTTAGTCGAAGATAATCGAGAAATCGCAGGCATGCTGTTCGATTATTTTGAGTGTGCAGGTATGGAACTCGATTATGCAGACAACGGCGAGCTCGGCTTGAAACTGGCGATGGAAAACACCTTCGACATCATCTTGCTCGACCTCATGCTGCCACGCATGGATGGCCTGACCATGTGTAATAAACTTCGCGACGCGGGCAACAACACACCAGTGCTTATGCTGACTGCACTTGATAGCCGTGACGATATGCTCAAAGGCTTCCAACACGGTGCGGATGACTATCTGACCAAACCTTTCGACTTGGATATTCTAGAAGCGCGTATGATGGCGCTGATCCGACGTTACCGTGGTACTGTCGCGTCGAGTAAGTTGGAATACGGCGAAGTCTCTATCGACCAAAAAACGCGTAAAGCTTACCGCCAAGATAAACTGCTGGCGCTAAACCCCACCACTTACACCATTCTGGAAATGCTTGTGAAAAGCGCGCCAGACGTAGTAACACGTGAAGAAATCGCCTTCCAACTTTGGCAAGAGAACGAGCCGAACAACGACGTTCTGCGCAGCCACATTTACCAACTTCGCAACCAACTTGATAAGCCATTTGAACAGCATGTGCTTATCACCGTACCGAAAGTTGGCTTCCGCTTGGAGACTGGTGCATGATCAATCGCTTACTGGCTAGCACGCAAAGCACACAAAGTATGACAGGGCGACTCGCTCTGTTTTTCTCTTTTGTGTCGGTCGTGATTGGCATCTTCTGCTTTTTGTTGATTACCGGCTCCCTGCTTTGGTCTGAAGACCGCGTGGGCGAGCGTCGTATTATGGTCGACAAAAAAGAAGCGATTGAACATTTCCAGTCCCACCCAGAGCAAGGCAGTATTCAGCTTGATCTGCTCACCACCGCTTACAACGACATCTCACTGGTTGCCGAGCGCTACCAAAAATACCTGATTGGTCAAAAGCACTTTCTTGATGAAGTAGAAGACGGTGAATACTCGCGCATGGTTTACATGAGTACTTACACCTATAAAGGCGTTGAACATCCCGTTATTCTGGTTTCCTTGATTGATGAAATCGAGATCACCTCAGAGGAATTCATTCTCGTCGTCGCTATGGTGCTGTCCATTGTCGCCGTGCTGGTGTTCCTGTTTGGTAGCCTCCTGCTGCGCTTATCACAACGCTTGATTGAACCCGTCAATGCGCTTAAAACTCAACTCGACCATCATCAAGGCGATGCTACGCAAACTTTTAGCGTGCCAGAGGGATCAGCCAAAGAGTTCCAAACCCTCGCGGATGAGTTGAATGAGTATCGCCACAAAATCAACCAAGTCATCAAGCGTGAGCAAGCCTTTGCACGATACGCAAGCCATGAACTGCGTACACCGTTAACCGTAATGAAAGGCTCAAGCAGCCTACTGGCGAGAAGTGCGAACACGGATTTCCAGACTCGCCAAGTGAACCGAATTCAAGATGCAACGCAGCAGATGTCGACCATGGTAGATGCCCTACTCGGCTTAGTGCGTTACGAGCGTAATGCAGATGATTCACCAGTGCGCAGCATCACCGAAGAAGAACTCAACCAAATCATCTTCCAAAGCCAAGCTCAGGCGGATGAGAAAGCACTCAGCTTTGATGTACAGATCGACGGCAACCCTAGAACGCGCGCGACCAATGCCGTGTTGACCATTATTCTTGGCAACCTGATTCGCAACGGCATCGCTGCGACACCTTCGGGATCAATTCATATCAATATGGATGAAAACACCATCTCGGTGCGCGATGAAGGTGAAGGCTTTTCGACCATTCCACATTCTGATGGGCACGGATTAGGTTTGATGATTGTGGACGATTTGTGCCAACGCTATGGCTGGCAATTTAAGATTGGTACACATCCAGAAGGTGGTTGTGAGGCAGTAATTGATCTTGCGTCAGAGCATAAGGAATAACCGAAATGGTTGTACTGAAACACAGACTTTTTATCTGGGTTTAATGGCGTTACACTACGCGCCCTTTTTAACGGCAAGGTCGCGTGGTTGGACACGTCAGCAGTCACATGAAACTCTCTGAAAGCCCGATAACTCAACACAACTTCAACGGTCATACGTTTTTTCTTAAGCGTGATGACATGCTGCATTCTCACTTTTCTGGGAACAAAGCACGTAAGTTTATGGCGTTGATGGAAACGCAAAACAGCGACATCAAAACCCTCATCAGTTACGGCTCTGCTCAATCCAACGCGATGTATTCGCTAGCGGCTCTCGCCCAGATTAAAGGTTGGGCATTTGAGTTTTATGTTCATCACATTCCATCTTGGCTAAAAAGCTCCCCCATCGGAAACTATCGCGGCGCTCTCGATTTGGGTATGAAAATCACCGCCATGCAAGACATCGGTAGCGAACTCCACCCTAGTGAATACATCCACCAGGTACGAAGATTAGATGAGTCGACATTGCTTATTCCAGAGGGTGGACGTTCCCACCTCGCTGAAGCTGGCATCAAACAGTTAGCACGAGAAATTCTTGATTGGACGCGATTGAGAGGTAAAGAACAGTTTACCGTCGCCCTGCCATCAGGCACTGGCACGACCGCTTTATATCTTCATAAACATTTAAGTCCACACGGCATTGAAGTGCTAACTTGCCCTTGCGTAGGCGATGCAGATTACTTAACTGAGCAGTTCAACCAGCTCGGTGAAAACAGCCACCCAACCATTTTAACCATCCGCAACAAACACCATTTTGGTCGCTTGTACGAAGAAGATTACATCACATGGAAAGCACTCTTTGAGCAAACCGACCTCGAATTTGACCTGTTATACGACCCGTATATGTGGCAATGCCTAACACCTTGGTTCGAAGAGAACACAGATAAAACGGTGATTTACATTCACCAAGGCGGGTTACTTGGCAACGAGTCGATGTTGCCAAGATATCAACGAGAATTTGAATAGCGTGTTCAAATAAAGTTGTTGCTGATTACAGTGATTCCACTATTTGATGAGCGCCAGAATTTCTTTGAATTCAGGTGCTCGGCAATCTTCAACCATTTCATACAAACACATTTCTAGCCCAGTGAGCACCACACCGTTAGCGGTTAACTTCGCAAGAGCGAGCGCTTTATTGGCAGCGGTTCGGGAAGATACACAATCCGTGACTAATTCAACGCGATAACCGGACTGGCGCAGAGAAACCGCGGTTTGATAGACGCAAATGTGGGATTCAATACCGCAAACCAACCAAGTATCAACTTTCGCGTTCTCCACCGCGACCTTAAACGTCGCCTCTTTGCAACCATCAAACGTGTACTTGGTAATAGGTAAATGCGTGCTTTCAAGCACTTCACGAATCGGCTCCGCGGTTGGGCCCAACCTTTCTCGATTCTGTTCTAGCCACAGAATAGGCAAATCTAGTGCTTTGGCACCCTTTACCAGTTTCGTGATATTTTCAATCAGTGCGTCGCTTTCATGCATTAATGTAGCGAGTTTGCCCTGAACATCCACCACAATCAGGCCCGTATTTCCTTTCGATAACATTTCCATCTCCTATCTTGTGCGACCACAAACCATACTCAACAAGTTGAACAACAGTTAATGTATCAGAACCCTTTCATGTTAGAGCAATAAAACCTAGAAAGATGACCTTCGCTCACACATTTGCCCTTAGGTAAGTGTGGTTTGAACTGACTATTTAAATTTCTCTCGAATTAGCTCAATCAAGGCTTTGACTTTATTGGGCAGAAATAAGGCCGAGGGATAAATCAGAGTAAGATGCTGCTTCGGATGCGCGAATTGAGGCAGCACCTCGACCAACAAACCGTCTCTCAGTGCAGGCTTGGAATGAATTTGTGGAATAAACGCGATGCCGTTTCCTGCTATCGCCATCGAGCGCAGCAAGTTGAGATCGTCCGATCGCAACGCGACATGCAAATCTGAATCGAGCAAATCGGCATTGTAACGATTAGTTAAAAGGCGATGCTGCTTAAGATCTTCCACCGTTTTTACTGGAGGATGCGATTCTAGATAAGCTTTTGACGCAACAAAGTGACTACGATAAGGCAAAAGACTGAACTGCACATAGCTGTCATCGGTGACTTTGACCACGCTCGGAAGAAGCTGTAAATCAAACGATTGACGCTTGAGATCGACACTCTCTTGATGGTTTTCAATCTCGACCGAAATCTCCGGATACCGCGTTGTGTACTCGGTGATGATCGCGTTAAACGCGGCAGAGCTCATCAATGCGGAAGGAATGGCTAAACGCACCTTGCCCGTCAGCTCTTGTTGATATTCGTGCATGGCATTTAAACCTTGCTGAATATGGTCAATAGGCTGCCCCACCAACTCAAACAAGCGTTTCCCGTGCTCCGTCAACTCAATGCTGCGTGTTGTGCGAATCAAAAGCTGTACCCCGAGCGATTTCTCTAATTCTTGCAGACGACGACTCACTTTTGAGCGTTGTAGTTGATTCGCCTCTGCCGCTGCACTTATACCGCCGTGAACCACCGTCTGAGTGAATAGGTAAATATCATCAAAATTAACGTTCATTGTCCTATTTTTAGGTCATTTATGTTCGTATTATCATTCTACTGAATTGTGAGTGACTTCTCTATAATCCGCTATCCAATATGTTTAACGGAACTTGTAATGACGGCTGACCAAAAATTCAAACACTGGATGCGAACTTTGATTGTCCTGTTCATCGTACTATTTTTGTACATTATCATTGCTGACCGCCACGCCCCCTTAACGACCGAAGGACGAGTGCAAGGATACGTTGTCCAAGTCGCACCCGAGGTATCTGGTAAAGTGACCGACGTTCTCATCGAGAATAACCAGTCCGTTCAAAAAGGCGATGTGTTGTTTACGATTGATGATCGTAAATACAAGATAGCGCTTGAACAGGCGGAGCTGTCTCTGCAATCCGCCTATGAAAAAGAAGCAACACTGTATTCTCAACGCGAAGCCGCTCTTGCCAATATTGCCCGCGCACGAGCGACATTTGATAATGCACACCGCGAGTACAACCGCTTACTGACACTATCGAAGCAGAAAGTCATCTCTCAATCGACACTCGATAATGCCTTTGCCCAAAATCAGGTATCACGTGCAGCGCTTAAAGCGGAACGACAAAACTTAAAAGTCATTGAGGCGCAATTAGGCGACCAAAAAGGTCAAAGCACCGCCGTTCGAATTGCCAAAAACGGCATCGAAAAGGCGCAACTTGATTTGGCAAATACCGCGGTACTCGCTCCCAGTGATGGTGTCGTGACCAACCTGCAACTAGAAGTTGGCACGATGGCAAACACCAACATGCCATTGCTGACGTTTGTACCAACAGGATCACTCTGGGTAGCCGCTGATTTTCGTGAAAAGTCCGTCGCGAACGTAGACAAGACTTTCCACGCCTTGGTCACATTTGATGCCAACCCAGGTTCGGTGTACGACTTTGATTTAGCTAGCCGCGATTACGGTGTAGCAGCCGCACAACAAACGCCTAATGGCGCACTGACCAAAGTGGAAGTGAACAACCGCTGGGTACGTGATGCGCAGCGTACACGAGTGAACCTAACCAGCAGCGAAGAGTTACCACCAGCACTGTTTGTCGGCTCTCGCGCTACCATTGTTTTGTACCCAGACAACAGCATTTTCTGGCAGTTGATGGCGCAAGCACAGATTCACCTCGCAAGCTGGTTCCACTTCATTTACTAGGCGGCGACAATGAAAACCTTACGAATTTGGTTCGGCTGCTCTTTAGGGCTCGCGCTAAGCATGATCTTCGGTTGGTCTTACGGATTTTTTGCCATCATGATGCCGCTGTTTATATTGGGCAGAATGGAGCATTTTAACCTAGCGGCTTTATTGATCGTGTTTTTCTCTGCGGTGTGGACAACCATACAAGCCACATTTTTACTGGAATACTTGCAGTTTCATCCAACATTAATGACCGTAGCCGTTGGAATTATGATGCTGTTTAAGTGCATTGCAATGATGAACCAGAAAACCTATTTGTTTGGTTACATGGGGTTGTTGGTGGGTTCAATTGTGTTGAATTTTGCCAGCTATAACTTCATGGATATTGAAGAGTTCAACGTCAACATGTGGGTGATGGCGTTCAGCAATATTTTTGTTTGCGCATTCGCGTATTGGTTGTTCCCTGAGCCAAAGTCCCCCACCGAGCACATTGAGATGTCGACCCCAGTGAAAAGCGATATTGACTACATCAGCCAAGTTGCCATGGGTTGGGTAGTGGCGATGGCGGCGTTTATCGTATTCCAAGTAGCGGACTTATATGACTCGTTATCCGCACAAGCTTCCATTTTGATCATCCTAACCCCAATGACTTTAGCGGGCTCGCTCGCCATGGCAAAAATTCGCATCATCGGCACCGCACTAGGCTGCATCGCAGGGATGGCTGTTCAGCTGATATTGGGCAGTTGGTATGGGCATGGGCTACTCTTTTGGCTCGCCTTTACCATTGCAATGGGGCCATTCTGCTTGTGGCTCACCAAGGGGCAAATTAAAGCGGCTATCGCGTTTTCTGCCATGTCTGCCCTATCGGTTCCGCTGACGACCTCGTTGGTGCCAGAACAAAAAGACGCGTTCTTTTCGATCTTGTACCGTTTCAGCTCGATTTTCGTTGCGGTTCTGCTCACCGCGATGGTGATGTGGGTGGTGCATCACTGGATTCGTGTGATGTTGCTAAAGCATCCTGAGATTAAGAACGTAGAGTTGAATTAAATCTGGCCGAGGCTGGAAACGGGAAATGTATGCCGCTCACTTTACTGTGAGCGGCATTTTTATTTAAAACGGTCACCCTGAACATCGAGGAACGAGCGTGGTTCAGGATCGACTCACCGAGTGCTGTGAAGTTCTGAGGTTATCGCCATTTTCCAGTGAGTTGTTAGTAGATTCCTAGTCTCGTCTAGACTCGCTGGAATGACCCAAATTTGAATACAAGCCAAATAGTTGGGTAGGTGAGTAACGTATCTCTTAACATCCGTCATCCTGAACAGCGAAGGACGAACGTGATTCAGGATCTACCCACCGAGTGCTTTGAAGTGCGAAAGTTATCGCTATTTCCTAGCGTGCTGTAATCAGATTCCTAGTCTCGTCTAGACTCGCTGGAATGACCCTACCTTAGAGCTGCTCTAATACCTGAGGGATGGCGAGCAATGTATCTTCCAACATCCGTCATCCTGAACAGCGAGGGACGAGCGTGATTCAGGATCTACCCACCGAGAGCTTTGAAGTGCGAAAGTTATCGCTATTTCCTAGCGAGCTGTAATCCGATTCCTATTCTCGTCTAGACTCGCTGGAATGACCCTATCTTGGAACTGCTCCAATACCTAGGGTTGTGGCGAGCAATGTAACTTCCAACATCCGTCATCCTGAACAACGAGGGACGAGCGTGATTCAGGATCTACCCACCGAGTGCTTTGAAGTGCGAAAGTTATCGTCATTTCCTAGCGAGCTGTAACCCGATTCCTAGTCTCGTTTTAACTCGCCGGAAAGACCCTATCTTGAAGCTGCTCCAATACCTAGGGTTGTGGCGAGCAATATATCTTCCAACATCCGTCATCCTGAACAGCGAGGGACGAGCGTGATTCAGGAGCTCCCCACCGAGAGCTTTGAAGTGCGGAAGTTATCGCTATTTCCTAGCGAGCAGTAAACCGATTCCTAGTCTCATTTAAACTCGCTAGAATGACTCTAACTTTAGTTCATGGTGCGGAGCCTAAGTATTAATATCAACCCACCAACTCTTTACGAATGATCTCCGCACCCGCACTTAACGCATTGAGCTTAGCGGTCGATACTTCACGAGACAAAGGCGCCATACCGCAGTTGGTACATGGGTAAAGCTTGTCGGCATCAACGTACTTCAACGCCTCTCGCAGTGTGTTCGCCACTTCTTCTGGCGTTTCAATTTCGTTGGTAGCGACGTCAATCGCACCAACCATCACCTTCTTACCGCGAATCAACTCAAGTAACTCAATAGGCACTCGTGAGTTATGACACTCAAGCGAGATAATATCGATATTTGACTGCTGCAATTTAGGGAATACTTCTTCGTATTGTCGCCATTCAGTGCCTAGCGTTTGCTTCCAATCCGTGTTCGCTTTGATGCCGTAGCCATAGCAGATGTGCACTGCAGTTTCACATTTCAGCCCTTCAATCGCACGCTCTAAACACGCAATGCCCCATTCGTTCACATCATCGAAAAACACATTGAACGCAGGTTCATCGAATTGAATAATGTCGACACCCGCCGCTTCAAGCTCTTTCGCTTCTTGGTTGAGGATCTTTGCAAATTCCCAAGCCAGCTTTTCACGGCTACCGTAATGATCATCATAAAGTGTGTCGATCATCGTCATAGGGCCTGGCAGCGCCCACTTGATAGGTTGCTTAGTTTGCTGACGCAAGAACTTGGCATCTTCAACAAACACGGGCTTTGTGCGGCTTACTGGGCCAACCACCGTCGGAACACTTGCTTCATAACGGTTGCGAATGGTCACCGTTTTACGGTTTTCAAAATCTACGCCGCTTAAATGCTCAATAAAGGTCGTCACAAAATGTTGCCGAGTTTGCTCTCCATCACTGACGATATCAACGCCTGCCAATTCTTGCTCTTGCAAAGCGACGCGTAGCGCATCACGTTTGCCATCAATCAGTTCTTCACCTTGCAGTTTCCACGGTGACCAAAGTTTTTCTGGTTCGGCCAGCCAAGAAGGTTTCGGTAAACTGCCAGCCGTTGAAGTCGGTAATAGTGTTTTCATCGTCATTCCTTTCTAGATTCTCGTTGTCGATTACGCGTAGTTTGCAGACCATTGTTCAAGCACAGATTGATAAGGTTTGATGAAATGCTCCTCGGCAAATTTTCCTTGTTCAATCGCCAGTTGGCTGCGCTCTTCTCGGTCGTAAACGATTTGAGTTAGCGAGTGGTCTAGGTTTTTTAGGTTTGGCTGGTAGCAATTACCGGCAACCGCGTTGGCATTGTAAATCTCAGGTCGGTAAATCTTCTGGAATGTCTCCATCGTGCTAATCGTGCTGATAAGCTCTAGGTTTGAATAATCGTTCAACAAGTCACCGAAGAAGTAGAATGCCAACGGTGCAACGCTGTTTGGCGGCATAAAGTAGCGCACCTGTAAGCCCATCTTCTTGAAGTACTGCTCCGTCAACGAAGATTCGTTCGGCTGATATTCAAAGCCCAAAACAGGATGTTGGTTTTCGGTGCGTCGGTATACCTTGTTGTCCGATACACTCAGACAAATCACCGGCAGCTTTTTGAAATGCTGTTTGTAAGACTCAGAATTAACGAAAGCTTTGAACAGTTTGCCATGCAAATCACCGAAGTTCGCTGGGATGCTGAACTGTGGCTGGTTTTTGTTGTGGTCCAACAGCAAAACGCTAAAGTCGTAATCACGCACGTATGAAGAGAAGTTGTTGCCCACTATGCCTTCAATGCGCTCGTTAGTGTTGTGGTCAACAATGTTGGTTTTGAGCACTTCAATCGATGGGAAGGCTTCTCCACTACCTTGGATATCCATATCAACGGAGATGATTTCAAGTTCAACGGAGTAGCGGTCACCTTGCGCGTTATCCCAATATGCCAACGCATTAAAACGATTGTCGATCATTCGGAGCGCATTGCGCAGATTCTCTCGGCGGTAGTTTCCGCGAGCCAGATTAGCAAAGTTGGTAGTGATTCGCGTGTTGTCTGATGGTTGGTAATTCTCATCAAAGCGAATGCTTTTGATAGCAAATGTGAAATCGTTATTCATCGTGAGTTGGTATCCTATTTCCTTAGATAAAGCAGACTTTTCCTAACTCTGTGCATGGGGACATTTTTTGTTTTTTGGTTTTCCCAATCGTTAGGTTGCACAGCACTTACGACGAACGGTTCGTACAAAAATGACCGTCGCAGTGCCTAACACCAGAGCAGTCCTTTTTTATACTTGCTTCACGAGTTGAGTAATATTGGTATTGTTTCACATTGAACATGAAGGAAATTCATAGTGGGAGTTCCAACCCTGAGAGAGCTATCGTAGATACTGTTTTTCATTGACACCAATACACGTAACTTGGCGAGCATATTGCCAATATGTGTAATTAAGAAACGGATAAGAGATTAGCAGTACGTAAACCAGTTTTAAGCCGAGAAAACGCATTGTATAAACAATACGCCAACTGGAATATAGGACAGCGTAACTTAAATAGCACTTTTCACACTCCATCGTTTATTTAAGCATTCGTTTAATTAGAAGTACGTTACATTTTATATTCTCGAAACATGATTATTTAATAATCTTATTTATTTCTTTTTCTATCTTTACCATCTTAAACGTAAAGTTTAATTTCCTGCTGTAAAAGCACATATAACTTCATACACGAACATGGCAACTTCATTGACGGACTTTATCACTCAACTATTACATTAAGCTCTAAAAAAATAATAACAAAAAACATAACCCACTGTTTTAATTTGAATTAAATCCATAAACCCGAGATAACCACATAACGATACTTTACTTAATTTGGTATAACAAAAACCCTAAAAATAACATGGCTAACATTTATAAAATTCACTTTTATCAATAGAAAACCTCAACACAACATTAGAAAATTAAAATTAAGCAATAACTTAAAAAGACAATACTTAATAACCAAATTCTTATTTATTATAGTTGAGTGGTGAATTTAAAAACTATGAGACATTAACCCCACGAATCTATCCTTTTTCTTTTTTTAATAAAAAACAAGATGCACTATTTCACCGCTCATTTATTGAGCTTGAATTTATAACCTGTCCATAATTATAAAGTGCCCATCAAGATGGTTTAAAACAAAAGTCTTTATGGGCTGACTAATAGGAAAAAATAATGGAAAAACAGCATCTTTCTGCGAGTATTATCGCACTCGCTTTACTTGGTTCTTTAGCACCAGCACATGCTGAAGATACATTGAAATCTTACACTTCGACGTTGCTTCAGCTTGATGATGGTGATGCTCGCTCGAAAAAAATCCGCTTAATTTATTCTTTAGAAAATGTCTGGAACCAATCTTTGCTACCAAATGGCGCTAAAGAAGCCAAGTTGATCCTAAATGGCGGTTCTGGCTTCGACATGACTAATGTTCCAAACAAAGAACAAATCTATGGTTTTGCTACTGGGGGAGATTACCGTTACACCGTTCCAACGGCTTTTAAGCTGGCACTGAGCTATTTAAATGGCGCCCCTTTACGCCACATGAGCCATGCTCCAGAAAACACCATTGCAACGGCATCTGTCAGTGAGTCGCTAGATTTTAACCTTGGATTCAGTGCTTCTACTTCTCCAAATATTAGTGGGGGAATCTCCTGGAGCAACCGTGTAACGTACGACCAGCCAGAGTTTCAAACGGTTGCCGATTTTAACCAAGCTAACGAAAGCATTAATTGGTTAATTGAAAACAAGACTATCCGCCATAATACGCCAGCTAAAGACTGGTTATTGTATCGTTGGACCAGTTGTGACATGGGTAATTTGATTGATTACAATGAGTTACCTGTCGTTATGCGTTCAGACTTTAAACCACAAGTCGGCGTCGTATATAGAAAAAATGACATTCAAGATGGCCTAGATACATCAGAGGTCAAGCTGGTTGCTGGTTGGCGAAAAACCAATTACTACTTTGGTCGCGACTGGTGTAGCTGGTATACCACTCCAGAAAATACCTGGAAGAAAAATCGTGATAGCAGTCAATGGACAGAGACTAGCCGAGCCGTAACTATCTCTTGGAATGACGATCTCTACCACTAACTTATTAGCCTGCGGCCACGGAATAAATAAGTGGCCGCTATATTTACTAATGAAATAAACGGTAAGACATGACACATGACAAGTAACAAAAAACTCTTGACTGGATCGGCGCTAGCACTTGGTGCAGTACTCGCCATATTTCTAATTAATTCAAATAACAAGAATGCCCAGACCGAACCTGTTGCAAGCCTTGATGAGCAAATCAAGACAGAAGACGCTGCGACAATAAGTGTAACGCCTCCTGAGAGCGATGCTGCTCAAGAGGTTGTTACCGCTCCAACACCACTAAGTCGCAATGATGATACTTCCGACGTCATTCCAGCTACACCTTGGATATCTGCCCCATTAAATGAACTGAGCAATGAACTGTACGATTTTATTGAAGCTGAACAGGTAAGTTACATCAGTACGAACGACTATCCATTCGACGAGAAAAAGCAAAAACAATTGCGAACATTAGCTAAGCAAGGGGTTCCTATCTTGTTTGACAATACGGAGTCATCCTATTTGGATAGCTACGGTGTCAGCGAAACCAAAGTCGTATCAGAGTATTTTGGTACGGCGTCTGAAGGTGATGTCATCATCGCTACCGGAGTACAGAATGCAGATGGCAGCATTCATTATCTAGTTTTGCCTTTGAAGAGCAAAGATCTCAACGATAACAGTAAATTGATTGAGGACACTAAGCTCGCAATCACTCTACTTAAAGAACAAAAGCATGACTTGATAAAAGAGAGACAAAACGAACATCGCGAATAAAAGTAAAGGGAGATAGCCTCTGTATCGCTATTTCCCTTAAAACTCAGTTCTCAATTAAGAAAAGCTCATTTCTCCCTACTTACCTTACCGGCACCCTATCCGAAATCACCTTGCCGTCTTTGATGGTGATGATGCGTTTAGTGCGCTCTGCCAGAGCGTTATCGTGCGTCACGATGATCAGCGTTCTACCTTCGGCGTGGAGTTGGTTGAACAAGGCTTCAATCTCTGCGCCGGATTTTGAATCCAATGCACCCGTTGGTTCATCTGCTAAGATGATTTGCGGATCGTTGACCAAGGCTCTTGCAATCGCGACCCTCTGTTTTTGACCACCAGAAAGCTGGTTTGGTTTATGGTCTAAACGATCCCCTAGCCCGACTTGCTCTAGCAATTTAGCTGCGCGCTGGCGACGTTCTTTGGCTTTGATACCAGAGTAAACCAACGGCAGTGCCACGTTATCAAGCGCCGTCGCGTATTCCAATAAGTTAAAGCTTTGGAAGACAAATCCGATCTTTTGGTTACGAATGCCAGCCAGCTCATTCGCACTTAAACTTGCGACGTTTTGGCCGCCAAGTTGGTACTTGCCATCGGTGGGCTTATCTAAACAACCGAGCATGTTCATCAACGTTGATTTGCCTGAACCGGACGGGCCAAGAATCGAAAGAAACTCGCCTTGATTAATGGTTAAGTCAACGCCGTCTAGCGCGCGAACTTCCGCCTCCCCGCTTGAGTAGTATTTACAGATGTTGGTCAGCTCAACAAGCGGCTTGTTCGACATGTTCTCTCCAGAGTTATTGTTGTTATTCACTTTGTAGCGCCTCCAATGGGCTGACTTTTGCGGCTCGGTTTGCAGGTAACCATGCAGATGCCACACCAATTATCACTAAGGTGAGGATGACAATCGCGACAACGACCCACGACAACTCAGGGACAGGTTTACCCAGTTGTTCATAAAAGGCATTGCCCTCTAAAGGAATGGAACTGATGGCAGACACCAGCGCGTACGTCACGCCTAAGCCAAGCGCGCCCCCCATCATCATTGTCAATAAAGACTGCACTAAATAGTGCATGCGAATGGCCGTTGGGGTTGCACCGACTGCCATGCGCACGCCGATATCACGCGTAGATCGCTTTACGGTGGCATACATCACATTGGCGATGCCAACGCCAGCAACAGCTAACGTCACGAAGCCGATAATGCCAAGAAAACTCTGCAAACCTATCAGAAACTGCTGCATACTCTTTTGTTTAAGGAACATATCATCGACTTGGACGATCTGCTCATCGCTGACACTTGCCCCGTGCTTACGGGCAATCACTTGCCTGATCGTCTTTGCTAAGGCTTCTCGGTCTACATCGGCTTGTGGTTGCACATTGATGCCACCAATTTCACCGTTGACATGAAATCGCTTCCACGTCGCTAACGGCACAAAGCTGGAATAGTTGATAAGATCCCCCAGTTCTATTTGAGCGCTGTTTTTCTCCAATACGCCCACAACGGTGAACTCCTCATTGCCGATTTTTACCTTTTTCCCAACAGGGTTGACTTGTAATGTGACTGTCGCAAACCAACTAAAGTCCTCATTCGGGTTGAATAAGTCGGCTGCCAGTTCATAACCCAGTACAACGACTTTGCGCGTCTCTTTTTGATCGAGTGGATTTAACCATCGCCCCCCCGCCATCGGCACCAAATTGGTCATGGATTGAAACTCGCTCGTGACCGCTAACGGTTCTTGCCACGAGCTTCTGTCACCAACGGTGATGCGCTCTTTCCACTTCGCAGTTGGCGAAACGCTTTTTACATCGGGTAACGCTCGAACAACCTCTGAATCGTCCATTTTTAGTGTCAGAAACTTACCTTGGTGAAAAGCACCATGGTCGACGGTGGCCATCCCTCCGGTCAAATAAATCAAGTTGCCGTTACCATTTTGTGCGGTTTTCAATACGCCCTGACGAATACCCTCACCTACCGCCAACATAGCAGCGATACAAAGGGTCGCCCACGCTACTGCTAGAATGGTCAAACCCAGTCTCAGCTTTTCTGCGGCCATTTCTTGGAAAATTTGTCTCATCGGTAACAACATGGCTAAGCCCTCGCACTCAAAGCAATGACTGGCGTGAGACGTGATGCTCGCCTTGCTGGGAAATACGATGCCATCAATGCCAAGATAAGCGTCACAAGTAAAGACCAAGCAATGGAATCTGGCGTGATCACAGGCAAACCAATCCATTCCGGTAATTCCATGCTGCTTAGGACAGATACCACGGCATACGAAAACATCAGACCTAATGCCGTGCCCACAGCTACCAAAATAAGCCCCTCAAGAATAAACTGACTGAGTATGGATTTTTGAGTCGCCCCGATCGCCAAACGCACACCGATTTCACGCGTGCGCTCAGTGACGGATAAAAACATGATGTTGGCAACACCAAGCGCACCGACCGCCATGGTCATCGCACCGCTCGCTCCGAGAAAAATCTGAATGCCACGCAAAATTCCACTGATGACCGCCGCACCTTCACTAAAATCGGGTAATTCGACCGCATCTTTATCACTTGGGTCAAAATGAAGCTGCTTGGCGAAAAAGTTCACGATATTTTGTCGAAATGACGATGCATCCATCCCTTCTCTCGGCTTCATCAATACCATCCAAGGTTTCGCATCCCACAAATCGCGGTACGTTGTTTGAGGAATGAAAACCGTGCGGCTATCGCCGAATGAAATGCCAGTGTCCTCACCAACGGTTATCCCAATCACCAAAAACGGAATGCCGTTGACTTTGAGCCTATCCCCGATTTGGATTCCGCCCATTTGCGCAATTTGATCGCCTAACACCGCCACGCGAGTATGGTTGTTCATATCACTTGGTGACAGGTTTCTCGAACCAGATTGCAGCTTGCGTTGCATTAAAGGAAAGTAAGACGTGTCAATACCGCTGACCGTACTCGATAAGTTCTGTCCTTTGAGATTGGTGATATTCGCATCCCATTTGGCGTAAACGCTCGACGCCTGTTGCACGAAGCCCGACTGTTTGATCGTGTCGACTTTTTCTTGTGGTATATCAATTTGGCGCCTTGAAGGTAACCCTTGCCACGGTTTACTGGTACTCGACGGAAACACCACTTGCACATTGTTGATCATAAATGAAAACGACTGGGTCTGATGGCGATAAAAGCCTTCTCCAAGTGCGATTAACACCACCACAGAGATCACGCCCCAAGCAATCGCGATAATGGCTAGCACGCTCTTCATGCGGTGCGCCATCAACGTTTGCCAAGTTTGCTGCAACAGGCTGCTCATGAATGAAAAGCCCGAGAGATCAACACCATGGTATCGTCATCGAGTTTCCCTGCGGTTTGCAGTAAGCCGATTCTCTTACGCCAATAGCTGTACAAGTTGGTTTGCAGACTGTTTTTCGCCTCAAACAAGCTGTTGTGTGCACTGATAACTTCCGACACTTCAAGCAGGCCAGCGTCGTAAAGTTTCTCTTTGCTTTGCAACACTCTGGCGCGCGACTCAACCAGCTCGTTCGCTATTAAAACTTGATTCCAATTGATATCGACCTGCGTAAACTGCTGAATAACTCGTTTCTGAATATCAATTTCCACTCTACGCATATCTTGCTTGGCGCTTAAAATGTTCAACGATGCTTCGTCCACTTTCGCTCGCACTGCACCATTGAGGTCAATCGGCAAACTCAAACTAATCCCAGCGTTAAACTCGCCGTTTGAACGATTGTCACCATCGCTGTAGCCCACACTGCCTTTGACGGTTGGGTAGTATCCACCTTTAGCTGAATCTTTCGCGAACTCGCTCGCTTTCACCATCTGCGCCGCGACCAACAGCTCTGGACTACTGTCTTTCGCCAGCTTTAGCCATTGCTCCTGAGAGTCCACCAGCATCGGCGGCTGAATTAGAGAATCCGTTCGAATTTGGTCGACACTCTCCGGCATTTGATTGATTAACGCCGCAAGCTCTGCTTTTTTCACTTCGAGATCGGCTTTTGCATTGAGGATACTTGCTTGCTCAGAAACTTGATTCGCTCGCATCTCTTCAACATCAACCGACTTCACTTTGCCTGCTCGATAGCGTTTCTCGATGATGTTGAGAAGTTCTTTCCCCTCCTCCAGCTTGGACTGCGCCAATTTGAGGTCGCCCTGTGCGCTTGCCACATCTAGGTAAGCGGTGAGCAACTTTTGCGCAAGCTCGTTATGCGCTTGAGATAACTCTAACTGTACTTTGAGATAATTGGCATTCGCTTGATCCAGTTCCGACCACAAACTACTATCCCAAATAGTTTGAGTTAAGGTAGCGCCGTAACTGTTCGAATGGCTTGAGGACTCATTCCAATCCGCTGACGCACTGGCACTTAAACCCGGCAATAACGCACTGCGGCTGCTCTGTACGCCAACCTCGCCAAGCTGGACGCCGATTTTCGCTTTTTCGTAATTTGGATCGTTCTGCTTTGCTTGTTGCCAAGCTTGTTCAATAGAAATTGCATAGGTAGGCAAACTGAGCGTGGTAGCCAACAATACAAAGGCGATTGTTGGTCGTTGCAGCTTAACCATGCGCCGCTCCCATCATACTGTTGTCGATAACCTCTTCATCAAGCTCCACGCCGTCAAGCACTTCGACATTGATGCCATCTGACAGACCGAGTTTCACAGGTTGTTTATGAAACCCTTGTTCTGAGCTATCGGGGATCAGAACATTCGGTGCGTCACCATCAAATTGCAGAGCGCGCTCCGGTAGAGTGAGCACGTTTTCAGACTTCTTCAGAATGATTTGAGCCGTCGATGAAAAACCAGAACGAAGCAACACATCTTGTGGGATCTTGAGTTCTCCCACTTCAACCTCAAAACCGTTATCAAAACTTTTTGCCGAAGCATTGCCCTCTGGTGAGTTAAGGTTCTCAGATTGAATCGCCACTTTGGTTAGCACACCAGAAATCGCCACATCAGGATAAGGCGCAACCGTCAACATAACGGGCATTCCCGGAGACAACTGCGCAGCATCATGCTCACTGACGCTACCTTTAAAAATCAGACTGTTCATGTCGGCCAATGAAATCATTTCAGTCGCGGCTTGGCTTGATTGAGTCGAGATGATCGGCTCTCCGACCTCTACTTTCTGGTTGAGTACCGTGCCATCAATTGGCGCGTAGATCGTCGACGTTAAACGCGCATCACCGATAGACGCCTCACCACTGCGGATGAGTTCGAGATTCTGGCGCTTTTGCAATACGTCCGCTTGCGCAGATTTGACTGCCGAGCGCGCACTTACGTATTCGTCGTAGTTACTTGGAATAATGTCCTGCTTGACCAAGCTTTCTAAGTTGGACAGTTTTTGTTTGGCGGATTCCAGATCGGCTTCGCTACGCATGAGTTCTGCCGATGCATCCGTTAATGCTTGGGGTGTTGGGTTTGGACGCACTTTGATCAGCGGCTGGCCTTGCTTCACCTTTTCACCAACTTTCGCGTAAATTTCACCGACGATACCGTCAATTTGTGACTTGATAGACACAGAGTGTGCAGGGACAATTTTACCAACAGCCACCGCTTGTTTTTCAATTGTGCCTTTTTCCACAATCAATGTAGGCAGTAATTCTGGTTGAGCAGCAGATTGGAGATAGAAATACGTACCACCGCCGAGCAGCGCAATGCTCACAGCGGAGACAAGCCAACGTTTCGTCATTATTTATTCCAACAATTATTGGGTAGTCTAATGACTACTCCTAAAACACAAAGTTGAAGGAATAATATCCTGCTTTAATAGAGGTTTGGTTGTCACAGTTGGTATGGTTTTGTCAGTCACCTCTGACAATCAAAGACTAAAAAAATCTCGAGGAATCATTCAGCAAAGACGCTGTCTACGATGGCGACTAACATGCTCTGTAACCGCTCGTTTCAACCGCTATCAATTTCATTCTGAACAATGTGCAAAATGGCGCAGTTCGATATCCTCCAATTGCATATCCATACAGTCTTGCGCCTCACGTCCTAGAGCAGGAAAAACTGCATGCGCTTTTAAAATGCCTTGGCTGATAAAGCCGCATTTCTCCAACACACGGATACTCGTGTGGTTGCCAATATGCGGGGCGGTGCGAATGCGCGTTATACCCAAGCTTTGCAGGCAGACAACGCCAAGTTTGCAGGCTTGGGTTGCATAGCCTTTTCCCCGATAGCGAGCAGAAATACCAAAATGGATTTCACTGCTGTCTTGCTCAGGTATCAGCACCAGACAACCAATAGGAGTTTGAGAAGTGAGTTCTTCAATAGCGAAGACTAAGAGATTGGGAGACTTTTGATCATATTGAGCACGCCATCTTTCGATAGCTTCAAGGGTTTGATTAACATTTTGGTGGACTTGGCGATTGAGGAAGCGGCATGCTTGCTCATCGCCTAAATAGTTTTCAAACAGGGGAGCAGCGTCTGTTGTTTTGAGGTGTCTGATTGCCACTTGTTGAGATTCAACTCTCATCATGATTTAGCTCTGATAAACATTCGGTTTCCAGATTTGCATGAAGTTTTCTACTGGAGCAATAGGAGTGAACCCAAACTGTTCGTACAACCCATGAGCATCGCGGGTTGCAAGCATCATACGGCGTAAGCCTTGTAGTTCTGGATGAGCAATAATTTCTGAGATCAACCACTTACTGATGCCTTTACCACGGTGTACCTCCACAACAAACACATCGGCTAGGTACGCAAACGTGGTACGATCGGTAATTAACCGAGCAAAAGCAACGAGTTGATTTTCGTCATCCAAAACCGCAAAACAGAACGAATGGCGCAATGATTTCTCCAGGCGTTCTCTTGGAATGCCCTTTCCCCAATAACTGTTTGAAATGAACTGGTAGATAACGTCTAAATCCATGTCATCTAACGACGTGGTAATTCGAAACCCTTGCATTGTATCCCCCAACATTGATTTATATTTTCTCAGCCACACAGACAAGCGAGTTGGCATTCGCCTCAAATGCTTGCGCTGACCAAGACTGGTACTTCTCTATGATTCTGAATCCCGCTTGTTCAAGGAAAACGTCTATGTCTTCCAGCGGACGATATTTTAAATCAATGCTGGAATGCTCAATCATTCCACCTTCAAAATGGCGCTCTTTCTTCAAATACATGATGGATGTTTGCAAGTCATACTCGACCTTCATACCGAAATAATTCACTTCACCATAAGTTGGAGAAACATAGGTTTGCCACAGTGCCATCTCATTATCCAATTCTAGATTTTCTGGCGTTGGTAACCGCGTATCGAAAACAAATCGCTTACCTTTTTCGAGGTGTCTTGATATTGAGCTCAGTGCACCTGCTAGCATCTCATCACTTAAAAAGGCTTGGAATGCATTCCCTGTCATTATGGCTAGGTCAAACTTCTTACCTAACGAAAACTGGGTTGCGTCGAGATGAAGAAAACGCAAGTTACTCCTGCTTTTGGCTTTGTCCTTTGCGTGTTTGAGCATCCCTTCAGAAATATCAATGCCAATGGCGTCGTTGAGTTGCTCAGAGACTGGAATCGTGACAATGCCGGAACCACAACAGACATCCAATACACTTCGAGCATTGGTTTCTTCGATTAACCTTGTGATGAAAGCAATGTCGTGATGGTAATGCTGGTCGTATTGAGCATCGTATTCAATGCCAGACCCGAACTCGGTTAAATCTTGTGTTTTCAAAAACAATCCTTGTTTGTTACTTATTTCAGCGGTGTGACTTTTTCAGCTCTAGCATTAAGTATCGACACACATAACCAATACCAGATACGTAACCAATCACGTTTTCTAGTGAAACCACTTCCAACCCAGCTTGCTGACAGAGTTGCTCAACTTCACTTTCGGTATATGCCTTATGCACGACCGATCCACTATAAGTATTTCGAGGCAAATCTTGTCCATCCGGATCGTGGTATTGAAAGCTGATAAAACATCGTCCATTCGCAGTTAGCTTATGCGAAATACACTCCAAAAGTTGTTGAGGCTCTGCTAGAAACTCAGTAAAACCAAGTGCGGTGATAAGGTCGAAGGTTTGCTCAAACAAAGGGGAAAATGGCTCATCGAGGTTATGAACCGCGACGCTTTGATAGAGGTTAGTTTGGCGCGCTTTATCAACCATTTTGGACGAGATGTCTAAGCCATGGATGGCGAGTTCTGGATAGTGACTTTTTACGACATGTCCGATACTGCCAGTCGCACAGGCTAGGTCGAGAACCGAGCCTTGCTCGATGGGAAAGGTTTTTAACTTCTCAGAAATCCAACGTGGACCGACGTAGTGACTGTCATCCACCAACTTTTGATAGCGATCCGACACATCATCATACATTTTTGCTACGTTCATCGTTTCCTCCTTGATAACCAGAACGATGCTCGAATGTAGCACGCAATAAGCATCTAGACACTTATTGGTTAACTAGTTCTTTATGGTATGTGACCGACTGGTTGTTTAGGACAACAAAAAAATCCGATACTCAATATTTTGAATATCGGATTTTTATAGCGTTATCGAGCTAACCAAATTCTCGCTAGTATTCCTATCGGAGTGGTAACGCCAGTTGTGACAGAGGAAATTTCACCATTTCTTAAAACATAAATGGTTGGGGTCACGCTAATTTTCCATTCACGCATAATATCGCTTGAAGGATCGTTTATGTTTTCAAAACGATATTCTTTTGCCTGCATAAACTGCGCCACACGCTCATTTGGCCCTGATGAGCCAGAAACGCCAACTACGGCATAGTCATCACTCAGCCAGCTCACGCTTGGACTTACAAATTTACAAGCGGGACACCAAGTCGCCCAAAAGTAAACAACGACAGGTTGTTCATGACTTTGTGCGATTGCATCGAAGTATTCACCATCGCTCAATACGGAGCTCAATACGGAGCTCAATGGTGGTGCCTCCTGTTTGGGAATATCTTTGGTGCGATACCAATCCATCGCGATAGAAATAACGGTGACAATGAGCACCATCTGTACGATTTGAACGAGCCAATACCGGACTGTTCTACGCTGCTTTGTCGAACTCATTGAATGGATCCCCCACTCGCTTGTTTCACCGCGCTTAAAACAACATCATCAGTCAGAATCACAGGTAACGGGATACCTTGTGGCGCCGCCGGGCCATAGACGATGTTAAACGGCACACCGTAACGCCCATTAGCTCGTAAAAAGTCCGTTACCGAGCCGTCCGGATGCGTCCAATCCCCTTTTAACGTCGCCACATTAGGGCTTTGCAGCAATGAGTAGACAGGATCTTGCCAGATCACGCCGATCTTGTTCGCTTTACACGTGACACACCAATCCGCAGTCACATCCACAAACACCACTCGCCCATTATTGACGTGCTCTTCAATCGCTGAATTAGAAAGCTTTTGCCAAGCTAGATCATCCGGAAGTGGCGTTGCCCATTGGTCAGCAGTGACACTGCCAAGTAGTAAGCCGCCAGCTATTAACACTAACGATGCGGTCCCTGATACAGCAAGTGCTTTCTCACCATACACACGCTTAATTCTTGCCATCATGACGACAAAAGCAACCACAGCGATGAGTGCAATCCATAACATCGGTACATGATTTGCCATTAATGAAAGTAGCCAAACGCTGGTTGCCAACATCATTATGCCAAACACGATCTTAACGACATTCATCCACGAGCCAGGCTTTGGTAGTTTCAGCGCGATATTTGGAAACACAGCGACTAAGAGCCAAGGCAGTGCCATACCCAATGCTAATGCTGTAAAAGTTGCAAATAACGTTAATACGTCGGCACCCAAGGCAAACGCCACGGCCGTTCCTAGAAAAGGCGCGGAGCAAGGCGTCGCAAGCAATGTGGCAAACATACCTTGAACATAGTGACCAACTAGGGAGTTATCACCTTTCGAGGCCAGCCATGTATTGGTACCCGATGATAGACGGATTTCAAACAGCCCCAGCATATTGGCCCCAAACAAAGTGGTGACCAACACCATCAAACCTAAGAACCAAGGGCTTTGAAATTGCACGCCCCAGCCAATGGCATTACCTGTTAGCTTAAGCACCAAAATAAAACCAGCGAGAATCCAGAACGACGTTAATATACCAAGTGACGAGGCAACAAACTGAGCGCGAATTTGACGACGCTCGATACCTTGAGCGGCAACAATGCTACTTAGCTTCATCCCCAAAACCGGAAGAACGCAAGGCATAATGTTAAGAATTAAACCGCCGAGCAACGCGAATAGAAAAACACTCGTTAGAGACGTGCTCGGCAACGGTTCAACTATTGCCTCAGCAGTTGCTTGAGTGGTTTCTTCTGCTAGTAAATTGGTGTCTTTGATGGTCACAAACAGCGACTGACCATCTAACTCCACATCGCCCAGCCAAGTATCAACGATATAGCTCGCGGTGACGATGTTTCCTTCTTGATGCATTCCTTCAAGCTTGAAGCTATAGTCTCGCGTTGCTTCATCGACGCCATCCACCAGCACTTGTGGTTGTTGCCAACCCTGACTGTTCTTTAGCTTGATTTGCAGTTTCGATTGGTTCGCATCCCAACTCGCCTGAGTAACATCAATAAACGGCGATGGCTGCGGCACGTTACTCACTGCTTGAGCGTAACTGAACATCACGTCTTCATCGACTTTTAGATCAGAAGGCAAGAACGTCAATTGAATTTGATAGTCCGTCAACACACAAATCGTCGTACAAGAAGAAAGTGTCAGTACCGCATCAATCGTGACAGGTTTGGACATGTCTTCGACGTGCAGCGTCATGGGGAACAAAGTGTCGCCTTTATACCCAAGAGTCTCGATACCTAATAATTCGAATTTTTGTGGATGCGGCCATTGCCAATCCACTTTGGATAAATTTTGTGAATTTTGCCAATCAATAGATGGTGCTACGCCGCCCTCACCAGGTGAACGCCAGTAAGTTTTCCAGTCTCCGGTTAACTTGACGTCCAGATAACCAGTGATTGTTTTGGCTTGCGGATCTTGTTGACCAGTGAGCACAAAGCGCGTTTGCACTGGAGGATGTTGTGGGTTGGTCAGCCAACCTGTATCAGTAGTTTGAGCTGAAATACTCAGAGAGAGCAAACTCAAAGCAAGCGTCATAAAAAACATGAACGCAAACTGAGTCAGTTTAGTAATTTGATTCATAGTGATTCCTAGTTAAAAGACAAAGGTGCTAAATAACTGACGCTAGTGGTCAGAAAGCACGCTTTTATTCTCGGAACACACAGAAAGTCAGATGGACTCGATACTTACGGCCTATCGGTTCCGTCCAATGTTGCGCACCAATATAGGCACTGCACAACCAAATTGCCGAAGCAAAAAGACCGACAAACAGAACAACAATAAATACATCGAGTTGATGTTGAGAAAACTGAATTAACTTTTCAGACAATTTGCACTTGCTGGTTTCTTTAGTATCAATCGACTTGACGCTCGAACGCTCATCAGCAAGTGAAACCGCGGGCGATTCCGTCTCATATTTCATAGAGCATGACGATGCAAAGCCTGAATTTTGCATCAGACACACAACCACCACCCAGCCAATAATCGCCAGTAGCCATTTTGCCCGCTTATGTGGCGTGTGATGCCGTTTAGTCAACAAACTCATAAGAATTCAGATAAAGTAAGAACGAAGAAGATAATACGCGAGTCGTCATAAAGCTCAAGTTGTATCCTCTAAATAGCCTTAAGAGGCTTCACTCGCTAAGCTTTAATCTAGCTTGCCATAAATATATGCCAACTCTGCGACGGTTTTTGCCGAGAACTTCTTCAATAGATTAGCTCGGTGTACTTCAACCGTTCGCATTGCTATGCAAAGTTCGTCAGCAATACGAATGTTGCGTTTTCCTTCAATGATCAAACGTAAAATGTCTTTTTCTCTAGGTGTGAGCGATTCATAAGCCGATTTAGCTGCTGCCATATCGAGGTTTGTGGCAGACTGCGCCTGTCCCTGCAAAATGGCTCGTGCCAGTTCATCGCCTTTGACTGGTTTTTGGAAGAAATTGACCGCCCCAGCTTGCAATGCATCGACCGCCATCGGAACATCACCATGCCCTGTCAGATAAATAACGGCTAGCGGGCTGTTGGCTTTATTTAAAATTTGGTGCACTTGCTGGCCACGAAGGTTGGGCATTCGGCTATCAAGGATCACGCATCCGGCCTGATGAATGTTCACTTTATCGAGAAAAGATTGCCCATCAGCAAAAGTCGTCACGTTGAAGTCATGCTCTTCCAACATAAAAGCGAGCGAGTCACGCACCGATTCATCATCATCGACTACAAAAACAGGTAGCTGCTTTTCATCGCTGCTCATTAAGTGCTCCTATGCCTAGTTCAGATTAGTTTTGATATGGAAACACAAGCTCAACCAAACAACCATGTGGTGCTGTCGAGCTGATGACAAACTCGCCACCATGCATTTCCATCACATCGCGACAAATGGCTAACCCTAGCCCAAGCCCTTCTTCTTTGCTACTCACAAACGCTTGAGTCGGATTCTCTTGCTGCAACCCTGTACCATTGTCTAACACTCGAATAGAGAGTTGACTGATTTGGTAATCGCAATGCAGGGCAATTTTACCTTGATAACCTGATGAGTGATATTTCTCTTGGAACAAAGTACACGCATCAATCGCGTTGCTGATCACATTAACTAAAACCTGTTGTACGCCAACTGCATCGACAAGTAACGGACGAATGTTCCCTTCTGTACTGGCCACAATAGAAATGTTTTGCTTCTGCATCCGAAAATGGAGTAACTCAATCGTGTCATCAATGAGTACTTGAAGATCGCACGACGTTTTGTCGACACTGCGCTTGCGAATCAACGTTCTTAATCGCTGAATAATTGCATCGGCTCTTTCAACTTGGCCCTGTATTTTCTCAAGTACAGGGACAATATCTTCATGAGGGCGCTTTTTGGCCAAGCGAAGTAAACCGCCTTCACTATAGTTGCGAATGGCTGCCAGTGGCTGATTGAGTTCATGAGCAAGACTAGTGCCGATTTCTCCGACAATCGCGACCCTTTGTGAATGTTCTAACTGTTCACTTTTCTCTTTTAATCGTAACGATGTCTGCTCCAACGCTTGCTTACTCTTGCTAAATCGATACTCAAGCCAAAAGTGGTACGCGTTCAACACAATCACAAACATGAACAGCGCCCATGCCCACTCTTGATGACTACGCAGCCAGCGTAGAGCCTCACTCCACCAAGGTTGTTGCAACGGATGGAGATCCAACGCCTGATAAAGTTTGTCGATGCTCAGCAAGCTGACGGGGGACGTCCAACCTGACGCGCCTGCCGCAATAACTGCAGGGTGTTCAGGTGGCATCGCTAACAATACTTGCGCAATCTGTTTGGCAATCTGAGCTGAGCCGCGCTCTGTTTTGGCAAATGACCAGTTAGGATAAAGCGGTGTGGAAACAGCGCATAACGAGCGCTCGTTCGGCTGTTGATTTAAAACTCGGTAATTACCCGGTTGTAAAAGCCCTTCACTTAACATCTGTTCCAATAAACAAGCGGGGACGACGGCCGCTTCCACATTACCATCACGTAATTGATACAGGTTGGCATCAATAGGAAAACCAAGATAGCGGACATCAGAAAAGAAATCGTTTGGATTAAGCCCCATTTTGACTATTTGATAGCGCATCGTTAGATAACCACCAAACGCTTTTTCTGATACCGCCGCAACGGGACGTCCTGAGACATCTTGCACCGTTTGATAACTTGAATTGGCTCGAACCACCAGCGCCGAACCAATGCCGTAATTCGAGTTTTGTGGTGCTCTGCTGGTTAGCGTTGCCATCCACGACAGCGCGTATTGCCTGCCCAATCGCACTGCCTGACCTGGGTTGGTTAAGATGAAATCTATCTTCTGAAACTTCACCGCTTCGCCCATTTCATCCAAGTTAAGGGGATGAAGGACAAAATGCACATCGGAAATTTGCTGATTGAGCCAATCAATGGTCGGTTGCCATCTCTGCTCAGCATAAAGATGGCCGCGTATCGCTAACACGCCCACTTCGACTTTTTGCTTGACCTGTGGCTGCTCTGCTTTTTGCTCTTGCATTCCTTGCAGATATTCTTGTTCAGAAACAGCGCCCTGAGCCAAAGATGCAAAGGCAACTAAGCAAAGAACCCAAAACTGAAGCAACCGTGGCGTTTTGTTCATGATGAGTAGAATCGTTCCTTCGAAAGTAATGGAGCAAGAATAACAGCTACCCTTGGTAAACCACATTTGTTTTAGATCAAGTTTGATCTGGGTATGTGGAAATCCACAATATAAGCCTCGCAGTGCATTTCTCACAATGGAATCAGTCAATTCAAATACAACAAAAAAGCAGGTGAGTTATGGATTCCACCAAACGTCGCTTTCTCAGCGCGGTCACAGCCGGAGCCGCGTTAATTCCAGTCGCAGGCATTGGCACGGCAACTGCGGGAAACATTATTCGAAATAACCAGTCCGCTGACCGAAAAGGACAAGTCGGGAAGCGTTATGCCATGGTGATAGATTTGCGTAAATGTGTCGGATGCCAGGCTTGCACTGTGGGTTGCAGCATCGAGAACCAAGTGCCTATCGGTCAATTCCGAACCACCGTAAAGCAATACGAAGTTACGTTAGATGATGGCTCTACAGCCACGCGAGAAGCAAAAGCCTTTATGCTACCGCGCCTTTGTAACCACTGCGACAACCCACCTTGCGTGGCAGTGTGTCCGGTTCAAGCAACCTTTCAGCGCGAAGATGGCATTGTCATGGTGGATAACAGTCGCTGCGTAGCGTGTGCGTATTGTGTACAAGCTTGCCCTTACGATGCTCGCTTTATCAATGAGGACACCCTCACCGCAGATAAATGTACCTTCTGTGCTCACCGTCTAGAACAAGGTCTATTACCTGCCTGCGTGGAAACCTGTGTTGGCGGTGCACGTGTAATTGGTGATTTGAATGATCCATCAAGCGAAGTCCGCCGCTTAATTGCGAAGCACCAAGACGATATCAAAGTGCTAAAACCCAATGAAGGCACCAAGCCTCACGTGTTTTACATCGGCATGGATGAACGCTTCACCAGCCACATCGACGGACAACCTGCTATTTACGACCCAAAGGGAGATCGCGCATGAACATCACCGAAGTGTTAGTCCAACCTCAAGCGATGGCTTGGCTACCGTGGGCGGTGCAGTACTTCTTCTACATCGGTTCGGCTTATGCGGCTGCTGTTTTATTCCTAATCGCCCTATTATTTGAAAAACACACCAGTCACAGACTGCGCGCTGCGCTTGTTCTGACGCAGGCCATCGGCGCCATCGTGGGGCCATTAGCGTTAACTGGCGACCTTCACCAACCGGGACGCGCATGGCATTTTTACGCACACATCACTCCGTGGTCATGGATGTCTTTAGGGTCGCTTTTCTTGCCTGTTTTCTCAGGTTTAGCGGTAGTGACTGCATGGCTGTATCTCCGCGAGGATCTGATCAACTTACGTAATCAGCCAGGGAAAGTACTGCCTCTAATTTCAAAGCTGTCACTGGGTGACTGGGCGCTCTCTCGTAGAGTCATGCTTATGGTGTCTGCCATCACGGTGCTATCAGGCATCACCATTGCAGTCTACACAGGCGCTGAAATTGCGGTCGTTAAATCGCGCTCTTTATGGCACCAACCCGCGTCACCAATTCTTTGGTTTGTCACTGCATTTATGGGCGCTGTCGGATTTTCTCTGCTGATTTGGTTACTGCTGCCTAGTCAGTCAAAGACGCTGACATCTGGCGATACTAATTTACTTAAAAAATCAGTGGTTACCAGCGGTGTATTAACGCTGATACTGCTACCGATTTGGGCATCCAACAATTCCGCATTTTCGCTCTATTCTAGCGAACAATGGATGCACAACATTGCCCTGCTCACTTTTGTCGTTTTAGGTTGTGTTTTGCTCGCTTTCATCTTCTTGCGCGATACCAAAAAGTCCGCATCAGCCAGATTTCGTCACGTCATAGGGCTCAGTTTTGTGTCTGCTGCCGCACTGGCAAGTGCATGGCTGATTCGCTGGTTTACCATCATGGAAGTGCAAATCATCGCCAAGTTCGATGCAGGGCTGTATCCATACCAACTCACTATGGATGGAAATGGCTGGATAGGCATTATCGGCATGCTCGGATTATGGCTTGCACTGGCACTGCTCGGTTCGGAGCTGGTTCAGCCAAAACAAAAGATCGAAGTAAAAGCCTCATCACTCACCTTAACTGAACGCTAATCAAAGAGGATTTCATCATGGATAACAAACGCCGTCAGTTTTTGAAATCAGGCATTGCAGTGGGTGGGCTTGGCGCATTCGCTGCGGGTTACGCTACCACCACCAAACACATAGTCGAGGGTGCGCTCGAAGGCACTGCGGGAGAAAAAACGCGTGATATTCACCACGGTAACTCGCTTGAACCAGAGTACACGGTCAACAGCAAAGGCAACCTAATCCCGAATCCAAATCAGCGCGTTGCGCCATCGATGTGTTTTGGTTGTTGGTCACTGTGCGGATTGCGTGTACGCATTGATAACCGCAGCGACGAGATTTTGCGTATTACTGGCAACCCATATCACCCACTCTCTCATCAGCAACACATTCCGTTCGAAACGCCAGTCAAAGATGCTTATTTAAGTTTGACAGGAGAAGCGGGCCTTGACGGTCGTTCAACAGCATGCGCACGTGGCAATGGGATGCTAGAAATTCGCAACAGCCCGTACCGCATTACTCAGCCACTGAAACGAGTTGGAAAACGCGGCGAAGGAAAATGGATTCCGATCAGCTACGAGCAATTGATAGAAGAAATCGTAGAAGGTGGTGATTTATTTGGTGAAGGCCATGTTGATGGCTTACGCGACATTCACGATTTAACAACGCCCGTAGATCCTGAAAACCCAGAATATGGACCGAAAGCCAACCAATTGTTAATGACCAACGCCGGTAACGAAGGCCGAGACGACATATTCAAACGCTTCGCGTTCAACAGCTATGGTACACGTAACTTTGGGCATCACGGCTCTTACTGCGGCTACGCATTTCGTGCTGGCAGCGGCGCATTTATGAACGACTTAGATAAGAACGCACACTTAAAGCCAGATTTTGATAATGCGGAATACATCATCTTCATCGGTATGTCGCCAGCTCAAGCGGGTAACCCTTTTAAGCGTCAGGCGCGCCAACTCGCCAATGCGCGAACAGAAGGCAGCTTGGAATACACCATCATCACACCAAGTTTGCCGGCGGGTTCATCGAGCTTGGCAGCAGGTGACAATAACCGCTGGACACCAATCAAACCGGGCACCGACTCTGCCCTCGTGCTTGGCATGATCCAGTGGATCATCGAAAACCAACGCTACAACAAAACCTTCTTGGCGCAGCCGGGGGCAAACGCGATGAAACGAGCCGGCACCGCGCACTGGTGTAATGCTACGCATCTCGTGATAAGCGATAATCAGCACCCGAGAAACGGCACGTTTTTACGCGCGTCGGACTTGAATCTGCCATTCGAGGGCGAAGCGTTGTCTGACTCCGACCCGTACGTCATCGTGGATGAGCAAAGCGGCGAATTTGGTGTTCATACCCAAGCTGAGGAAGCGGCACTGTTTGTCGATAAAACGGTTTCGCTTGCATCGGGCGAAGTGCGAGTAAAATCGTCTCTACAAAGGCTCAAAGAAGAGGCGTTTAAATACAGCCTTGCGTTCTACAGTCAACAATGTGAGATCCCTGTAGAGCAAATCGCAGAACTAGCGAAACGCTTCACAAGCTATGGCACAAAAGCGGTGGTCGATACCCACGGTGGCAACATGCACACCAATGGGTTCTATAACTCGTTTACCATCATGATGCTCAATGCGTTGATTGGTAACATCAACATGAAAGGCGGCGCGATGGCGAAAGCGGGTGGCTACCCAACTTCCGCTGCGGGTCCTCGTTACGACTTCACCAAATTTGCTGGCAAAGTCGGCCCGAAAGGCGTCTTTTTATCGCGCAGTAAATTCCCATACCACAAAACCAGCGAATACAAACGTCGCGTTGAGGCTGGTGAATCCCCTTATCCAACTCGCGCACCTTGGTATCCGTTTGCAGCGCCACTGCTGACAGAACACCTATCTGCGGCTATTGATGGTTATCCATATCGCGTTAAAGCGTGGATCAACCACATGGCGAACCCGATGTATGGTGTGCCCGGTTTGAAAACGCTGCTGGAAGACAAGCTTAAAGATCCAAAACAACTCGGTTTGATTGTGTCTGTTGATGCGTTCATTAACGAAACCACCGCATTGTCGGATTATATTGTGCCGGACACGGTCACCTACGAAAGCTGGGGTATGGCAACGCCTTGGCACGACGTTCCGGTGAAAACCGTCACCGCTCGCTGGCCGATTGTGGAAGCGCGAACAGAGAAAACCGCCGATGGTCGTTCAATTTGCTTAGAAAACTTTTTGATTGATGTCGCCAAGAAAATGCAACTAGGCGGCTTTGGTGACAACGCGATTCAAGATGCGCAAGGGAATTGGCACGCTCTCCACAGCGCTGAAGATTTCTACTTACGTTCCGCGGCAAACTTGGCTTATGTGAAAGGCGGGGTGCCTGAAGTTTCGGCAGAAGACATTGCGTGGTCCGGCCTAGAGCGTTTAATGCCAGCCATGCAGAAGACGCTGACAGCGGATGAGATGAAACGTGTGGCGTTTATTTTTGCTCGCGGTGGACGTTTTGAAAATGCAACCGAAGCGTATCAAGGTGAGCAAATGAAGCACAAATGGACACGACCTGTCGCGATATGGAATGAACGTGTCGGCAGCGCAAGAAACACCATGACCGGTGATTTCTACACGGGTTGCCCAACATGGCATCCACAAAAACTGGCCGATGGCACACCAATGGAAGACCAGTTCCCAAGCTCAGAATGGCCTTTCAGCCTAACGAACTTTAAATCCAATATTCACAGTGCGGTATCCAACCTATCGCCAAGGTTGAACTCGATTAAAGGCGTAAACCCAGTGTACATCCATCCAATCGATGCCGAGCGCGCAGGCATTAAAACGGGTGATGAGTTTGTTATCGAGACACCATCTGCAAGCACCAAAGCACTTGCGATGATAGTCAACGGGATTCGCCCTGGCACACTCGGATTTGAACATGGGTTTGGTCATACCGAGCTAGGACAACGCTCGCACTGGATCGGCGATAAACAACAACCCGTAAAAACGCGCAGCCAAGATGGCGTCAACATTAACGACATTGGCTTAATTGATCCTACCCGAGAAGGTAAAGGTGTATTGTTGGATTGGGTAGTGGGCGCCGCGGCACGTCAGTCCTTGCCGGCCAAAATCCGCAAAGCGTAACGCCGCACGTTAAGACGTCTCTACCACTTAGAGCTGCCGATTTGTGCAGCTCTTCACCACTTTGTTTTTATAGCTTATAGAACAACCAATAAAAACAAATACGGCCATTTACACTTATTAAATATGTGGAAATCCACAATACCTTTCATTATTGACAAGGCCGACAATATCGTCCGAGTGACTACCAAGTAGCACTTAGACATATTAATAAAAATTAAAGTGAGTCAGCATGTCAAAAATTCTTCCAGTGGTGGTGGCCTGTTTGTTAGCAACCACTATGGGCGCAAGCGCCTCGTCTATTCCGGAAAAAGCCAGCGTATGTAGCGGTTGTCACGGCCAAGATGGCATGGGACAGCCAAATATCGCGCCGATGATCGCTGGTTTAAACGCGAATTATCTCAACACTCAAATCGAACTATTCCTTAGTGGCGAACGCCAAAATGTGGTCATGCAAGGCATGGCGAAGGAACTCAGCGATCCCGCAGGCCGTAAGGAAGTTATGGAGTACTTTGCTAACCTCCCGAGCTATGAGTTCACGAATCCAGAACAACGCGGCGACCAAGCTGATATTCGTAACCCGTATCGTAAGTTAATTTTCCAAGGCGATTGGGATAGAAATATTCCAGCTTGCGCAACTTGTCATGGAGCCAGCGGTATGGGCGTCGACAAGTTCCCTCGCCTCGCAAGCCAACATGCTGATTACTTAAAAACGCAATTGATGGCATGGAAAAACGGCACTCGCAGTGGCGACCCGCTCAATATGATGGGGACCATCGCAAAAAATCTCACTGACAAAGAGATCGAAAATCTTGCTTACTACTTTGCCTCATTACGTTACTAGGAGCAGTCATGAAACGTTTCTATTCTTTGTTCGCACTGCCTTTCATTTCTACGCTCGTACTAGCTAACGCTCCATTACCGGACCGCCAGAAAGAGCTACCTGCGATAGAAAAGGAAAAGCACGGTGAATACTTAAAACCGCGTGATCTCAGCACAATCCCAAACACCGCATTTGGTGAGCAAGTAAAACGCGGTTACTCGCTCTTTGTTAACTCACAACAAATGCGCGGAAAATACGTTGGCAACGAACAAAACTGTGTGAACTGCCATATGGAGGCAGGACGAAAAGCAAACGCTGCGCCACTGTGGGCAGCTTACATGGCATACCCGGCATATCGTAAGAAAAACGATCGCGTAAACAGCTATGCTGACCGTATCCAAGGTTGTTTCGAGTATTCCATGAACGGTAAAGCGCCCGCTTACGATTCGACAGAAATTGTTGCCCTTAGTGCTTACGCCTACTGGTTAGCGATGGGCGGCTTGCTTGACAAACATGGTATGGCGGATGAACCCATTCCAGAACTAGACGCAAAAACGTTGCAAATTGGTGGAAAAGCAAAAGACTTCCCGTTGCCCGAAGCCATCGCACAAGCATTACCAATTGAAAAGCGGGGTAATCTCTCTGGGCGTGGCTACCCAAAAATCGCCGCCCCTGAGCAAGAACCATCAATAGAGCGAGGCGCATTGGTCTACGAAAAGAACTGTGAAACTTGCCATCGCGCCGACGGTTCAGGCATCAAAGACACCAACGACCATTCATACATTCCACCACTTTGGGGCGAATATGCGTATAACTGGGGCGCAGGTATGCACCGGATTAACACAGCGGCCTATTTTATTTACGAAAACATGCCGCTTGGGAAAAGTGTGCAGCTGACAGAGCAAGAAGCTTGGGATGTCGCAGCATACGTCAACAGCCATGAGCGTCCACAAGATCCTCGATTCAAAGGCAATGTCACCGCAAACGCGGAGAAATATCACCAGCACCAAGGCTATTACGGCAAAACGCTCAACGGTACGCAAGTCGGCTCCAATGCCTTTAAGAGCGGAACGGTCAAGTAAAGTACAACTAAGTACCTTAAATAAAATGCTCTTTTTCCCTGCTCTGATTATCTGGGCAGGGTTACTTACCCTTAAAAACAAGTAATTACCCCCCTCCACAGACAAGCAATATCACATTATTTTCGACTTCCAACATACTCATCTTCGCCGTAAAATCTTGTACCAAACGCGACTTCGTTTATGTCTTAGATCTCCCATATCCTCTAATGCCAAAAGTAAGAAACTCGTAAACTCCTGAATCAAAACAAGCGTGCCTAGTGAAAAAAGAGTATTCTTAAAGCAAATGAATCTAAAACCTACCCGATGAGTATTCAACCTAATTCCCGTCAGTTAATTTCATGCGAAGAGTGCGGCCTTGTTGTTCGCATTCCCGATATCGAACAGGGGCAAAAAGCACAATGTCCTCGATGTTCGCATTCGCTGACTAAAGTGAATGCCAAGCCTTACCAAAGCGTGATCGCCATATCATCGGCATGTTTGATCATGTTAGTGCTAAGCATTTCTTTCCCTTTTATGTCGTTCAGCGTGCAAGGGTTGTCGCAAGAAATCACCTTGTTGCACGCTGCCAAAATGCTGGCTGAGTTTCAAAATGTGCTTTTGGGTGTGCTGCTACTCGCAACAGTTATCGTTTTGCCTGCAATCTATGTTGGTCTCATTCTCTTTCTTCACCTTGAAGCATTAAAAGCACGTAAACATACCCCCTCTAAAAAGCAGCAACGAATGGCAAAAGTTTTATGCCGTCTTCTGTTTCGAGTCGAACCTTGGTTAATGGTGGATGTATTTTTGATTGGCGTGTTGGTCAGCTTAATTAAAATCGCTTCCCTCGCAGACATAGGAATGGGCACTTCATTCTGGGCGTTTTGTGTATATACCGTTCTGGTAGTCAAATGCATATCAATGGTCGACAAAAGCTGGCTCTGGGGGCACTTTATTCCAGCTATCGAGCTACCTGATGTAAAAGAGGGTGATACGCACCATAACCACAACCATATTGGTTGTCATACGTGCCACCAGCTCAACCCTATTGAAGCTAAAAAACACCAACACTGCATTCGTTGTAAAAGCCCTATTCACAAATACAACCCCGCAGACAATTTACAAAAAGCTTGGGCGCTTTTGTTTGCTTCAATCATTTTCTATATCCCTGCGAACCTCTACCCTATGATGTACACCGTAAGCCTTGGACATGCAGAAGGTTCAACTATCATGGAGGGGGTAATATTGCTTTGGCATTTAGGTTCTTACCCTATTGCGATGGTAATTTTCTTTGCTAGCGTATTTATTCCAATGGCGAAAATGCTGGCACTCGCGTGGCTGTATTACAATGCGCAAAAAGCGCGATATCTTCCGCACGAAGAGAGTATTTCACGCTTAAAGATCTACCGTATAACTGAGTTTATTGGCCGTTGGTCCATGATCGATATCTTCGTCGTCGCGATCTTAGTTGCACTGGTTCAGCTGCAAAACTTAATGGCGATTTATCCAGGTCCTGCTGCGCTCTCTTTCGCGGCAGTGGTCATTTTTACTATGCTTTCTGCAATGATATTTGACTCACGTTTGTTGTGGCAATTGCCACAAAACGAAGTGCAGGAGCCGATTTCTGACAACTTAAACGAGAAAGCCAAATATGAGTGATGAGAACAACGTAACCGCTCAAATAAAACCGCAAAAGCAGATTTCTGCGATATGGATTGTCCCGATCCTTGCGCTAGCCATGGGAGCGTGGATGCTGTTCCAATATATCAACAGTACAGGCCCACAAATTACTCTCCAACTGCCAACCGCAGATGGGATTGAGGTTGGCAAAACCGAAATCCGAGCATTGAATGTAAAAGTCGGACTGATTACTGAAGTCACTCTCAGTGAAAATTACGATCACATCATCGCTAAGGCACAAATGAACAAGGATGCAGAACGCATGCTGCGAGATGACACCATGTTTTGGGTGGTGAAGCCTCGTATTGGCCGTGATGGCGTTTCAGGTTTAGAGACCTTGCTCTCTGGCGCTTATATCCAACTTCAGCCGGGTAAATCTAAGATAGAGAAAGAGCGCTTTACGGTCTTAGATGTTCCCCCAGTGGCCTCTCCTGATGCAGAGGGGTTACGCCTTGTGTTAACACACCGCGAGGCTGGTAAGCTAGGCGTTGGTGACCCCGTCATTTATAAAGGCTTTACGGTTGGTCGTGTAGAGAAAACTAGCTTTGATGTTGACACTCGCAAAGCGTTATACCAACTCTTTATTTTCAAGCCTTATGACAGCTTAGTGCGCACTCGTACCAAGTTCTGGCTGAATTCTGGCGTAGATTTACAGCTCAATGCTGAAGGGTTCGAAGTCAAGTTTGGCTCATTAGAGAGCATGCTAACGGGTGGTGTTACCTTCGATACCGTTCCAGGTCTTGAATCCGGTGAACAGCTCACTGAAAATATGGTCAACTTCCGCTTGTACGATGATATTAAACAACTTCGAGAAGGTATGTACGATGATTATATTGAATTCGTTATGCTTTTTGATGAATCGGTACGAGGACTTAAACGTAAGGCACCTGTCGAATATCGAGGCTTGAGAATTGGTACTGTGATGCGTGTACCAATGCGACTTCCAACCCCAGAAGAGAACTTTTCTGCGAAAAAAATCCCTGTATTGGTACGTATCGAGCTCGGCCGTGTTTATGGCGATTTCCAATCCCAATCTTTACCAATGTTAAAAGATAAATTGAAGAGTGAGTTTGCTAAAGGCCTACGTGGTACTTTAAAAACAGGTAACTTATTAACAGGCGCACTGTATGTTGACGCCGACTTCTATCCAAATGACGAGCCTTACGTCCCGAGTAAGTTTGCTGATTTAGATGTTTTCCCAACCATGCGTGGTGGTTTTGCGCAGGTTCAGCGCCAAGTGAACGACTTCCTAAATAAGATTAATAACTTACCGATGGAAGAAACGCTAGATTCTCTCAATTCAACGTTAAAAACGTCTGAAAAAACGTTAGCTTCAGCAGAACGCGTGGCGGACAGTATTGATAAACTTTTGAATCAAAAAGAGACGCAAGAGATCCCAACAGATATTCGCCAAAGCTTACAGCAATTACAAAAAACACTCGATGGTTATGGGCCCAACTCAACCATGTACAGCGAAATGGAAGCCACGCTAAAAGAATTAGAAAGCGTGATGACAGAGTTTAAACCCGTACTTAAACAGCTAAACGAAAAGCCAAACTCTCTTGTGTTTGGAGAAGATGAAATCAGTGACCCAATACCAATTAAAGGCCAAAACTAATGAAACGAGTATTCTTTCTGTCTATCGCGCTATTTGTCGGTCTAACGGGTTGCAGTAGCGCTCCGCAAACTAAAGGAGCTATGTACCTTCTACCTAAGGTGGAACCAGTGACGCTGAGCTCTTCTGATATCGCTCAGCGCCCAACTTTAGTTGTTCGTCCAGTGACATTGGCGAGTTATTTGAATGATAATGGCATTGTTTATCGAACCTCTGAGACCCAAGTTATTCAGGCGAAACACAATCAATGGGCGCACAGTATTTCTGAGCAAATCACTCAGAGAGTCGTCGCGGAACTACGCCACAAGCAAAGTCATTACTGGCCGACTGAAATGAATAATCTGTTGGATCAAAGCGGTGAAGCCAAACTACAGCTTACGTTAAATAAATTTAATGGCAGCTACAAAGGTAATATCGAAATTGAGGGAGAATGGTTACTCATTAATGCCGAAGGTAAGGTCGAAAACAGTGCGCCAATACAAATCTCAAAGCCGCTTCAAGATGAAGGCTATGAAGCGCTCGTCAACGCTTTATCCATAGGCTTAGAAAGCCTAACCTCAGACATTGCCAAACAACTCTAAGTCAATGTTAATTACAGGGAAGCAAGTTGCTTCCCTTTTTTATGCAGAGTGTAGCGACTTCTACTAAGCTGAAAGCTGACGAAAAGCCGAAAAGCCGAAAAGGAAATTGGATGAAACCATGTAACCTGCTATCACTCTCCTCACTCATTCTTGTATTACCTACATCAGTAGCGCTCTCAGCCGAGACACAAGAATCTCGTTGGCGAAATAGCATAGAAGTGTACATGCTAGGACTGAATATCCACGGGGATACCAGTATTGGTCGCTTTTCATCAGAGGTGGATGTCGATCCTAAGTTCATCGTAGACCACCTCGATATTGGGGCGATGTTGCGATTCGAGAGTATTTACCAAAGTAAGTGGGGCTACTACATAGATTATAGTTTCATGAACTTAAGTGGTGATGTTAATAATATCAAGGGCGCTCTGCCTAACGCTCGTTATCGTGCGGACATCGAAATACGGCAAGGTGTTCTAGAAGCAAAGGCATTCCAACGCGAACAATATTCATTTGGTAAACTGGATTATATGTTTGGATTACGTTGGTGGGACAATGACATCACCGGCAAACTGTATCGCAATGATAACCGGGTACTAGAAGATAGACTGTCATTACAAGAAGATTGGGTCGATTTTTTAGTTGGCTTGCGACTCATTGATGAATTGAGCGAAAACTGGCGATTTCATGCCAGTATCGACGCCGGACTTGGCAACGATACTCACTTCACTTATGCCATTCAAACTGGTGTTCGTTATAGCTTTAACGAATGGTCTGATCTCAACTTAGCTTACAAGTCGACCTGGGTCGATTACAAAAATGAAGAGGTATTTGAATATGATACGGCTTCTCAAGGGCTTTTAGTCGGACTTGGCTTTTACTTTTGATTAGGTGAAACCCTAGCCTATATTCAAGCGTTGTAACGTGTACTAGCTCTAGGTACACGTCTAGTGCCGCGTTACAGATGCTTAAATAAGGCAAATTGATCTTCATCAGACTATAAATTGCTCTTCGGTGTTACTCTCTGTCGCAAAATATAAAACCCCACTCTATGACCTCATATAGGTCTTGTTGATAAGGTTCCCGAGTAGCAATGTCGATTAACATTTCCGATTTAACCACCGCCCTAAATAAGGTGGAGCATATTCATAAAGTGCAGTTTGAAAACGTACATCAGTTCTTCAAAGCAAACGAAGCTTTCTCGTTGCAAACATTCAGCCAGCTGATATCAAGCGACTCGCTTGATGATCGATTGAAAACCATCGATAAAGCTTTCTCTTTGCTTGGTGATGCAAAAACCTACCTTTTAGAAGTGTCTTACCTTATTAAGTAAAAAAAGAAAGCCCCGATAAAATTCATTACCGGGGCTATCATTTTCTATCTAAACTAATGACTTACAATTTGTAACGATCATCAATTACCGTTAATTCTGGGAAGGTTTTACCCTCGTCCATCGCTTCCTCTGTCTCTTCTTTTACTTGGTTATCAATCCAGAAATTACCGATATCCATTGGATGAAGCACCCATTCTGTCGCTTTTGTCATGCCGTTTTTAGGAATTTTAACCCAGCGCCAATGAGCAACTCGAGAATAAGGCACCATGTAGCCAGGAACGATGATATTTGCTTTGCTGACATAGTTTTGGATTTGATGCGACAAGTCGTAACGCTTCTCCTGATCAAACTCAGAGTCATACGCTTCAATTAACTTGTCTAGCTCAGGGCTGCTGTAGTTGGTGTGAGCATTCGTTTGTGGTCGATTTGCATTATCCGAGTGTAGGTATTCCCAATACGCAGGGATCTCACCAGAGCCCATATTCAAAAACGCTAGCTGATGCTTTTTCTCAAGAATGTATTTAAACGCAGATGAGCCATCCACCAAGTTTAACGTGAACTCAAGACCAGCAAGTTTCGCTTGCTCTTTCAGGTATGCAATACGCGGTGTCCAAGAGTTGTATCCGTAGGTGATAGCAAAGCTCAAGCGTTGGCCCTTGTCGTTAACACGAATACCATCTGCGCCCACTTTGTTAAAGCCCGCTTTTTCGAAGTGTTTAACCGCCGCATCAGCATCAAACTTTGGCGGTGTATTGTTAGGATCATCGTATTCGCCATGACCAAAGCCGAGTCCATGCGGTTTACGTGAATAATCTCCACGCATGATGTTTTCAATCATGCCGTCATAGTCAGTGGCTGCCATAACACCTTTACGCACTTCTAGGTTATCCAACATCGGCATCGCTGTGTTCATCCAAAGACCACCAGCTCCTTGCGGTGCTTCGTTAAAGCCCCAGTACTTTTGGATATAGCCTTTTTTGTACACATCACTATTGGTTTTGTCATGCCAAAAGCTTGGTAGCACCATCTCAAAGTAGTCTAAGTTGCCTTTCTCAAAGTGCTTCATGGCAATATCAGGATCGCGAATTACCTTAATGCGAACCTTTTCAACGTTATAACGGTTTTTATAGTAGCGGTTGTTGTATCCCCACCAATCTTCACCGACATGTTTGAATGTCACGCTCTTACCTTTCTTCACTTGATCAATGTAGTAAGGCGCTGCGGTTGGCTCAGATTTAAAGTTAAACTTTCTGACGAAGTTATCAGGCATGCCATCGTTATTTGCGTCCTTTTCTCCTTCAAAGAAGTGTTCAGGACGAGGCTGAAAACCATTACTTGGCATGTTAATCATAACCATAAGTGAGTCATGACTTTGAGCTACAGCAAGGTTGACTTTGATCGTGTAGTCATCAATTTTTTCAACACTCACAATACTGTTTGTGAAGAAGTCGTTATACCACGGGTCGATAATGTCTTTTGACGTGTAGTACTTCATCATAAAGACGTAATCATCTGCTGTAATTTTTTCACCATCTGACCACTCGGCCGTTTCGTCGAGTTTAAAGAATACGGTTTTGTTGTCCTCTCCAAATGCCCATGACTTAGCAAGTTGAGGGATCCATTTGCCAGTATTTGGATGACGCTGAGCCAGTTTTGGTGAACCATCCATTAAGTATTGGCGCAAACCTGAGTTCGCATCTGGACCAACACTTCGTAATGTTTGCGGAAAGCTCTGAATGTAAGTGCGATAGGTGCCACCTCGTACCGCTTCTTCAGAGGCAAATAGAGGTTCGTTGTTGTTTGAAATCCATTCGATATCAGCTGGCAATTCTGCCGCACTCAGTTGAAAACTGGCAGCGGTCAGTGTTGCTAGTACTGAAAATGGCAGTTTTTTAGTCATGTTTCTTCCTTGTTGTGTTTGCGCACTAAGGTCGTAACAAGGAAGACAGCGTGTGAAAGCTCACAGAAAGCTGCGATTTAAAATACGCAGATAGGAAATAATAGGAACGTAATATGAAGTGACGTCCTGCCAGCTTCTATATTAATTTCAAAGAGTTTCACTAGGTCATCCTAGACCTTACAACGCAGTGAATGCATCTTCGCCATAGTATTCTTTAGACATTTGTAACGCAAGCCATCAATAACACATGGTTGCATTTTCGAGGCATCACAGTGAGTTATGTTACAAAAGTGTGATCGGCATAGTACCAAGCCCTACTTTACTCAGAATAAACCGCAGAACCTTTATCTCAATTGGCCCCGATATACCAGTTAAAGCGAGTAAATGATCAGACATAGCTGGTTAAAAGGAATGGTTGTTTACCGCGATCAGTATTTTCATTCGATGTAAAAAGTGAGGCATCTTAGCCTCACTTTTCTCCATACAATCGAGACAGTGCTTACATGTTAGATAAGCTCTCATTGATCGACTTCAGCACTTCTGCAGGATTTGACGCTTGAGTGATAGGGCGACCAATCACAAGATAATCTGAACCTGATTGGATAGCGTCTACTGGCGTCATGATACGGCGTTGGTCACCTTGTTCTGAGCCAGCAGGTCGAATACCAGGGGTCACTAACTTAAATTCTTGGCCTAGTTCGCTCTTCAGTAATGAGGACTCTTGCGCTGAACATACCACACCATCTAAGCCTGCGTTTTTGGTCAAGGTTGCTAGACGAATCACTTGCTCCTGAGGCGCAACATTCAAACCAATACCAGCTAAATCACTTTGTTCCATACTGGTTAGTACCGTTACACCGATAAGAAGTGGACGATCTTTACCATATGGCTCAAGAATTTCACGTGATGCCGTCATCATACGCTCACCACCGCTCGCGTGTACGTTCACCATCCATACACCCATTTCAGCCGCAGCGCGAACTGCTTTCGAACAGGTGTTTGGAATATCGTGAAATTTTAAATCTAGGAATACCGAGAAACCACGTTTATGGAGTTCACGTACAAAATCAGGACCAAATAGCGTAAACATCTCCTTGCCAACTTTTAGTCGGCATGACGCAGGATCAATTCTATCTACAAACGCAAGTGCATCTGCTTGGTTATCATAATCCAGTGCGACAATAACTTTTTGGTCGATCATTTCATCTCCTAACTGTTTTGGTTCTTATTAAATAAAAAGTTAAAAAAATGCAGCGGACAGAAACTCTGCCAGCTGCATTAAGAATTATTCACCATCCAATCCGCGGATTGGCTTGATCGTCCCCCATCCTTTACAGGACGGACAATGCCAATAAAGGGAATGGGTAGAAAATCCACACTTCCGGCATCGGTAATGCGGTTTCACTTTTAATTGTTCACCCACCATCGCTTGTAGTGTTGATAGGCTGTCTTTCGCTCGACCATCTTCTGCTTCTGCAATGTGGTAGTCAATTAAACGGTAGAAGCCCTTCATGGTTGGATTTTTCAGCAATTGTTTCGTCAGTAACTCTTGAGCAGCCCCAACGTTCTCGTGATGAGCAACTAATTGAGCCAACATCAACTCGGCTGATACGCCTGCTTTCTTATCAATACAAGCTCTCAGAAACTCGACAAGTTCATCTTCCTGACCCAGATGATGATAGCATTCTGCAATAGTTGGCAAGACATCACTGATAAAGTCTTTATCTTGCTCAAGTACCCCCGTCAGATATTTGATGGTGTGCTTATAGTCTTCAGACTCTAGGTAAATTCGTCCCAAAGCAATACTTGCTCGAACACACTTCGGGTCTTCCGCTAACGCTTTTTTAAAATGCTGTATTGCCTTATTAGTATTCCCATCAGCTTGGTCGAGCATGGCTATTTCACACCAAAAATGGGCAATATTTGCACGCATCCTTGAGCGTTTATTACCTAACTTAGCCAATTGGTTCGCGTAATAAATCGCCTTTTCCCATTCTCGTGTTTGCTGATAAATGGTCACTAATTGTTGAAGAGCCGCCTCTTTGTAATCTGGCTCTTCGACTAACTGTTCGAAGATTTTCTCTGCACGATCAAGAAAACCAGAGACCATGTAGTCTTTCGCTAACTGCTGAAGGGCGAGGTTCTTTTGGTCCAGTGTTAAGCCTGAACGAGAAATAAGATTTTGGTGAATTCTGATTGCGCGGTCGACTTCACCACGAGACCGGAACAGGTTACCCAACGCAAGGTGAGTATCGATGGTCTCGTTATCAACTTGGAGCAATTCAATAAAGTGATCGACAGCCTTATCTGATTGGTCAGAGAGCAGCAGATTAAGACCCGTCATATACTGACGAGAGATTTGATGAGATTGCTTCTGCTTGTCTTGCTGAGCGCTGCGATGCCCCATATACCAGCCATACGCAGCAGCTATAGGCAACAACAAGAAGAGTAGTTCAAGCATTAAAGTTAAGCCTTATCCTTATGCCTGTTTTTCAATGGCTGGCTTATCAGCAGCGTTGTTTGATTCAGTTGGTTCGTACTTTTTCAGTTTTTTCTTTAAACGACGGACCTGTAGCTGAGTTTTCAGTTGGATGCTACCAAAGATAACCCACGCTAAAGCAAAGCCAACCACAAATACTACACCTAATAGCGTAGATAAGTGGAACTCTCCTTTTGCTAGAAGATAGTTAAAAGTCACGAGCTCTTGGTTTTGGGAACCTAACGCCAATGCAATTAAAAAGAGAGCTAAAACAGCAACGATTTTTATAATTTTCATGTTACATCACCCTTCTAGGAGTAAGTCGGTAAGATTATGCAGGAAAATGCTTCTTCAGACTACGTATATTAGCAATAATCTATACCCAAGTAACCTCAAGATGCTTAGTTTGTAGACATGCTTAGAAGTTAAAGTTATTTGGGTATAGAAAGCAGCAAAGAAAACAGCTGAATCCACAATTAGATTAGTAAACGATCTTGGATGTATGACTAACTTGGATACATTACAAAAAAGCGGCATACACAAACGTATGCCGCTTTTTTCAAACTAATAAGAGTGCATTAACCAATATTTACACGCTCACGAAGTTCTTTACCAGGTTTGAAATGTGGAACGTATTTACCTTCCAATTCCACTTTATCGCCCGTTTTAGGGTTACGACCTACGCGAGGCTCGCGGTAATGAAGAGAAAAACTACCAAAGCCACGGATCTCGATACGGTCACCGCTCTCTAGTGTAGAGGCCATGTGCTCTAAAATATCTTTTACAGCATCCTCTACCTCTTTCGCTGATAAGTGTGTTTGCTCAGCGCAGAGTCTTTCAATCAGTTCAGACTTAGTCATAGTTGCCCTCTTTGAGTATCTTTATCACTTATTATAGTAAGTAATACTAATTCCAACAAACACTTGCTGACAATTCTAGACAAATTTTATGCAAAATGCGCAATGAAGAAATGCCTTTTATTAAGATAGTTTACTGTCATTAGTATTACTACTTAAATATGACCAAATATAAAAAAGGAGCCTTGCGGCTCCTTTTTTGCTTAAGCGAGTATATTATTCGCCTTTAGCAGCTTTGAAAGCGTCAGCCATTGCGTTACCGAATGCATTGTCATCTTGCTTGTTGATAGATGCCATTGCTTCTTGCTCGTCAGCTTCGTCTTTAGCTTTGATAGATAGGTTGATTACGCGGTTCTTACGGTCTACACCTGTGAACTTCGCTTCAACAACATCACCAGCGCTTAGGATTAGAGAAGCATCTTCTACGCGATCGCGTGATACTTCAGAAGCACGGATGTAACCTTCAACGCCTTCTGCGATTTCAACAGTAGCGCCTTTAGCGTCAACAGCAGTTACAGTAGCGTTAACTAGAACACCTTTCTTGTTGTCAGCAACGTAAGCATTGAATGGGTCATTTTCCATTTGCTTGATGCCTAGAGAGATGCGCTCACGCTCAGCGTCTACTGCTAGAACAACTGCAGAGATCTCGTCGCCTTTCTTGTACTCACGTACAGCTTCTTCGCCAGCAACATTCCAAGAAATGTCAGATAGGTGAACTAGACCGTCGATGCCGCCTTCTAGACCGATGAAGATACCGAAGTCAGTGATAGACTTGATCTTACCAGTAACTTTGTCGCCTTTAGCTTGTGCTTCAGCGAATGACTGCCATGGGTTAGCTTTACACTGTTTCAGACCTAGAGAGATACGACGACGTTCTTCGTCGATTTCAAGAACCATAACCTCAACTTCGTCGCCAACATTAACAACTTTAGAAGGGTGGATGTTCTTGTTAGTCCAATCCATTTCTGAAACGTGAACTAGACCTTCAACGCCTTCTTCGATTTCAACGAAGCAGCCGTAGTCAGTTAGGTTAGTTACGCGACCAGTTAGTTTGTGACCTTCTGGGTAACGCTTAGCGATTGCTACCCATGGATCTTCGCCTAGTTGCTTAAGACCTAGTGATACGCGAGTACGCTCACGGTCGAACTTAAGAACTTTAACTTGGATCTCGTCACCAACGTTAACGATTTCAGATGGGTGCTTAACGCGCTTCCAAGCCATATCAGTGATATGTAGAAGACCGTCAACGCCACCTAGGTCAACGAACGCACCGTAGTCAGTAAGGTTCTTAACGATACCTTTAACTTCAGAACCTTCTTGTAGAGTTTCTAGAAGTTCGTCACGCTCAACGCTGTTCTCTGATTCGATAACTGCACGACGTGAAACAACTACGTTGTTACGTTTTTGGTCAAGTTTGATAACTTTGAACTCTAGCTCTTTGTTTTCTAGGTGAGCAGTGTCGCGGATTGGACGTACGTCTACTAGAGAGCCAGGAAGGAAAGCACGGATACCGTTTAGTTCAACAGTGAAACCGCCTTTAACTTTACCGTTGATGATACCAACAACAGTTTCAGCTTCTTCGTAAGCTTTCTCAAGTACGATCCAAGCTTCGTGACGCTTAGCTTTCTCACGAGAAAGTTGAGTTTCACCGAAACCATCTTCAACAGCGTCTAGAGCTACGTCTACTTCAGCGCCAACTTCAACTTCAAGTTCGCCAGCAGCGTTCTTGAACTGTTCAGCAGGGATAGCAGATTCAGACTTAAGACCAGCGTCAACAAGAACGAAACCGTTCTCGATAGCTACTACAGTACCTTTAACGATGCTGCCTTGTTGGAATTCTGTTTCGTTTAGAAACTCTTCAAAGAGTTGAGCAAAAGATTCAGTCATTTAATTAATCTTCAATAAATTAAACTTCCACGGGTATCCTACCGCATGGGGTTATTAAATTCGCCAGTCATCATCCTTGCGACCAACGCTCTTAGCCTAGTCGAGTATTATTACTCAGCTAGCTTCGATTCGATATATTGTAGTGCCTTTTCTACTACTTCGTCGATAGTCATCGACGTAGAATCTAGCACAAGCGCATCCTCAGCAGGGCGTAATGGCGCCACTGGGCGGTTACGATCTCGGTCGTCACGCTCTTGGATCTCGCTTAAAAGGTCAGCAAATCTAACATCTAACCCTTTCTCTTGCAACTGTTTAAGGCGTCGATTTGCACGCTCTTCAGCACTCGCATCAAGGAAGATTTTTGCTTGCGCACTCGGGAATACAATTGTGCCCATATCACGACCATCAGCAACCAGACCCGGAGCGGTCTCAAATGCACGCTGACGACGTAGTAATGCTTCACGAACACGTGGCAAAGCCGCAACTTTAGATGCTGCCATACCCGTTTCTTCTTTACGAAGCTCCCCTGACACGTCTTCGCCTTCTAGAATGACCTTAACTAAGTCACCTTCCGCGATAAATTGAACGTCTAGGTGGGTTGCTAGTGGGACAAGAGCATCTTCTGACTCGGTGTCGACACCGTGGTGAATCGCAGCGAGTGCAAGTACACGATAAATTGCGCCAGAATCTAAGAGTTGGAAACCCAACTTTTTCGCCAGCAACATACATAAAGTGCCTTTACCTGCACCACTAGGTCCATCTACGGTTACAACCGGAGTTTGAGAGGACATGTTCTTCTCCACCAATAGTTTCTTTTCAGCAATTTGCTCGGTTTTCGAGGCGCACATTATACGGGTAATCAGTCTTTGGAGCGAGGAAAAATGTCGTGTAAAGCATTACACCTAATGCGTAATTGGATTCATCAATAAACATAAAGTTCAACAAAAACGGCGAGAGCTTCCGCCCTCGCCGTTTTAAATGTCATGAACTTAAGCTCGATTAAACAATCGGCTTTTGACCACGCTCAGCTAACTTTAAAATCACACTATCAGCGACTTTACCCGCCACACCTGCTAGCTTGTCGGCCAGTTTTTTCTTTTGTATATAATGCACAGAAAGTACAGTTTTATCTTTGCATGCCGCAACAACGATATCATCAGATGTACTAATGTCATCCACCAAACCAAGCTCTTTCGCTTGTGTACCGAACCAGTGCTCACCAGTGGCTACTTTGTCTAGGTCCAAACTAGGGCGACGCTCACGAATGAAGTCTTTAAACAAGACATGTGTTTCTTCAAGTTCTTGCTTAAACTTATCGCGCGCTTTATCGGTATTCTCACCGAACATCGTTAGCGTGCGTTTATATTCACCCGCTGTTAGTTGTTCGTACTCAATGTCATGTTTCTTCAACAGTTTGTTGAAGTTAGGAATTTGTGCGATAACGCCAATAGACCCCACAATTGCAAATGGTGCAGAAACAATCTTATCTGCTACACATGCCATCATGTAACCGCCACTTGCCGCAACTTTGTCAACAGAGATGGTCAGAGGAAGACCCGCAGCTTTGATTCGGTCCAGTTGAGAAGAGGCAAGGCCGTAACCATGAACCATACCACCGCCAGACTCTAAGCGAAGTAACACTTCATCACCTTCACGTGCGACAGCCAAAATAGCGGTGATTTCTTCACGTAGAGACGCGACTTCTTTTGCGTCTATGCTACCGTTGAAATCAAGAACAAATAGGTGTGGTTCACGCTTGCTATCTAATGAACCGTCTTTGCTCGCTTGTTTGATTTCTTTCTCGCGAGATTTGTTCTTCTCTTTTTCTTCTTTCTTGACGGCTTTATCTCGAGCCTTGATGAAAGCATCGTCATGCAAATGATGCTCTAACTGCTCAACAGATTGTTTGTGTTGCTCTGAAAGGTTGGTAATCTCTAACTCCCCTTTCGCCGCACCCGATTTGCCACCAGCCGATTTTGCAATAATGAGCAGAACAATTATCGCAGCAACCACCGTGATAATTTTGGCCAGAAACAGACCATAATCTAATAAAAATTCCAACGAGAGCTCCTTTATCTCATTTCAGATGACGTTAGTATGTTACGCAGAAACATCAGCGAGAAGGCAGCGCGGTTTGTAACCACTTGTTCTGATTGATAGCATACCTAACGAAAGTTCTGGAATTGGTATAACACATGAATTGGTGTATTGTAACCATCTTGTCACGATTACCAAGATTTTCCATTGAGAAACAGGCGTTTTTTAGCGTCAATTAACTATCATGGACCCTCTTACAATAATAAGGATTTATCGCCGTGAACTACTCCGTTTCAGCTGATGCTCTAAAAGGTAAAGTCATTCTTGTTACTGGCGCTGGTAATGGCATCGGCCGTCAAGCCGCGCTTTCTTATGCCGAGCACGGTGCAACTGTTATTCTCTTGGGTAGAAATGTGCAAAACCTTGAATCTATCTATGATGAGATTGAAGCTGCTGGCTATCCACAAGCAGCTATCATTCCATTGGATCTCAAGGGCGCAACTCAGCAGAATTACATTGATATGGCAGAGACAATCGAAGGACAGTTTGGTCGCTTGGATGGTCTATTACACAACGCAGGTGTCTTGAGTTCGCTGTGTCCATTTGATCAAATCAAAGAGGAAGACTTCGACGATATCATGCAGATCAACGTGAAAGCCGAAGTGCTAATGACTCAAGCACTACTGCCTGTGATGCGTAAATCAGAAGCTGGGCGTATTATCTTTACCTCTTCAACCGTCGGCCACTCTGGCCGCGCATTCTGGGGGCCATACGCTATCTCTAAATTTGCCGTAGAAGGCATGATGCAAGTTTTGGCTGACGAGCTGAGTGATACACCGATCCGCGTTAACGCAATTAACCCTGGTGCCACTCGTACTCGCATGCGTGAAAAAGCATATCCGGGTGAAGATGCGAATACTCTCAAAACGCCACTGGATATCATGCCGCTATATTTGCACTTAATGGATCCTGCGGTTACCGATGTGAACGGTCAGTGCATCGACGCTCAACCGAAGCGTAAATAACTCATTCAGGTTACCTCACATAATCGATTGAAAAGGCAGCAAACGCTGCCTTTTTTCATTTCTCTCTTCATAAAAATCTTGCGACTTTCTCCCACAGAAATATACTGTACATATATACAGGTGTTTATTATGCAAGATATTATTCAGAACTTAAAAAGCCAACACCTTGTTTGGCAAGCAAATTTAACGAAAGCAGATCCTCAGCAGTTGCAGACTAGTTCCGGTTTTTCTGAATTAGATGATTTGCTCGGCGGAGGCTTTCCACCTCATGGCGTAGTGGAGATGGAATCTATTGGTAGTATTGGTGAATTGCGTTTGCTCGCTCCCTATTTAAAAGCCACTCAGACCAATGGTATGACCGCATTTATTCAACCACCTGCGCTAGTGAATTCTCTGTTTTTACACTACATCGGGTTGGATATAAACCAAGTGTGGGTCGTTACTCCAACTCACCCCAAAGACGCTCTTTGGGCTGCAGAGCAATGTCTGAAAAGTGGGGTATGCAGTAATGTTTTGTTATGGCAAGAAGAGCTTGAAATACATCAAGTGAAACGCTTACAGGTAGCAAGTGAACAAGGGAGTTGCCCTCTCTTTATGCTTAAAACAGATACTATCAACCGCTTGTCTTTGCCTGTGTCACTCAGTTTAAAACTGAAAGGCGACGAGCAAGGGATTCATGTTGAAGTGCTGAAAAGGAAAGGAGGCTGGAATAGAGGTAGCGTTAGTATCGGATTCCAACACCATTACCCGCAACTGGTGAAACCATCATCTGAAACTGTGCACTCGACTGTGGTCAATTTCCCACTGGCGAACCAAGGTTAGTGATATGGCTCTGTGGATTTACTTGCACTTCCCTCGCCTACAGCTAGACGCACTCTTTGGTGATAACCAAGAACAACCCGTGGTGATTGTCGAAAGCCAACGTTGCCAGATTATTCAATACAACGAGATTGCCGAACAACAAGGCATTAAGCCAGGTATGGGCCTAGGCAGTGCTGCGTCCTTGTGTCGAGATTTACAAGTGCATCCTTATCATCCACAAACCGAATTAAATAAATTACAAGAGGTAGCTCAGTGGTTGTATTTGATCACATCTGACGTTGTGTTGATGCCAAACCAAGGTATTTTACTGCGTGCTACTCCAATGCTCGCTCTGTATGAAGGGCTTGAAAACTATTGGAATAAAGTCAGAGCTCACTTATCGGAGCTGAAACTGAGTTTTCAATTCGGATGTGGTTTTTCGCCTTTTGCTGCCAAATTGATGGCAATATCAGGAGCGAACGTCATCAGTGAAGACAAATCTGCCATACAAAAAGCTTTATCACCACTACCGTTAAAACTGACAGATTTATCAAACGCTACCGTAGAGAAGTTACAACGTGTAGGCGTCACCACATTGCAAAACCTGCTTGAACTGCCATTGCAAGACATCGCACGACGCTTTGATATCGATTTGGTGAACTACGTTGGTCGACTGACTGGGCAGTTTAAACACCCTGTCGACTTTTATCACCCTACCGAATCCTTCCAAGTTTATTTAGAGCTCTTGTTTGAGATCGAAAACGTTCAGTGGATTGAAAAGCCGTTGGCCAAATTACTTCGTCAACTCGAAACCTTTCTTAAATTAAGAGATAAGGTCGCTTTTGAACTGTGTTTAACACTCCACCAGCGTGAGAAACAAGAGCAACACCTTCAACTCACTTCTGCGCAAGGTGATTACCTATGTCAGCGTTGGCAACAGTTAGCGAGTTTGAGCTTAGAGTCACTCTCGCTTAATGGCCCAGTCACAGGGCTAACGTTAAAAGTCATCCGTCAAGGTGAGCCTCTTAGTGCATCACGCGATCTCTTTGCTGGGCAGAAAGGAAACATGAATGCTTTAGAGCTGCTCTCTTTACTGCAAGCTAAATTGGGGAAAAGTGCCGTTTTAAAACCCAATATTGCTTGCGATCCTAGACCAGAAAAGGCCAGTCAGTATCGCCCTGCTGATGCTCCGGATGAAAAGGGGCACGCCATACCTTCCATACTACGCCCCGCAATGCAATTACCCACTCCCATTGTATTGCAAGAACAAGTTTCTTTGGTCCACGGACCTGAGCGAATAGTTTCTGGGTGGTGGGATGGTGATGAGATCATGCGTGATTACTACATTGCACACACCAAGCAAGGCCGCTGGTTATGGATATTTCGTGATCAGCACAAGCACTGGTTTCTTCATGGCTATTTTTGTTAAATCGACAGTTATTTTTGTTGGATCATTATGAGTTACGCGGAACTATTTTGTCAGTCTAACTTTTCTTTTTTGACTGGGGCTTCTCATGCAGAAGAGCTGGTACTCCAAGCTGCTTTCTATCGCTATCAAGCTCTAGCCATAACGGATGAATGTTCAGTCGCGGGCGTTGTCAAAGCCCATGCGACCATCGAACAACATAAACTCGATATCAAACAAATCGTTGGAAGTATGTTTTGGTTAAATGATGAATGCCAAATCGTACTGCTTTGCCCTTGTCGCAAGGCTTATGCCGAGTTGTGTCGTATCATCACAAACGCAAGAAGACGCAGTGAAAAAGGCAACTATCAACTGTTCGAATGGGATTTGATGTCGGTTCGATATTGTTTGGTATTGTGGCTGCCCACACATCAAGAGAGTGATCACTATTGGGGGCGCTGGCTCAATCAACACCACGCTAATCGTTTGTGGGTAGCGATTCAGCGCCATTTGAGTAACAACGATACTGAGTACATTGCGCACTGCGAGCAGTTAGCACATGAATTTCAATTACCTATAACTGCCTGCGGAGGCGTTCTCATGCATGATGTTGAACGCTTGCCATTACAGCATGTACTTACTGCTATAAAGCATGGGTGTAGCGTCGATAAACTCGGTTTTGACCGTATTTCGAATACTGAGCGAGCGCTTCGTCCTTTTAAAAAGTTGATTCGGATTTACAAACCAGAATGGCTGGAAGAAAGTACTTACATCGCCGATTTATGCGAGTTTAAGCTCTCCGATTTAAAATACGAATATCCTACCGAGCTGATCCCAGATGGTTATACACCCGACTCTTACTTACGTATGTTGGTCGAACGTGGTAAAAAGCTGCGTTTTCCTGAAGGCGTGCCAGCAGAAGTCAATCAAACCATCGAGAATGAACTGGCGCTTATTCAAGAGCTGAAATACCACTACTACTTCCTTACTATTCACGACATCGTAATGTTCGCGAAACAGCAAGGCATTCTTTACCAAGGGCGAGGTTCCGCTGCAAACTCTGTGGTGTGTTATTGCCTGGAAATTACCGCCGTCGATCCTCGACAAATCGCTGTCTTATTCGAACGATTTATCAGTAAAGAACGTAAGGAACCGCCGGATATTGATGTGGACTTTGAACACGAGCGCCGTGAAGAAGTTATCCAGTATATTTACAAAAAATATGGTCGTGAGCGTGCAGCACTTGCTGCAACAGTGATCAGCTATCGCTTTAAAAGTGCCGTGCGTGAAGTCGGTAAAGCACTAGGGATTGAAGAGACCCAATTAGATTTTTTCATTAAGAACGTTAATCGCCGAGATCGCAGCCAAGGCTGGCAAGCTCAAATTATTGAACTTGGCTTACAACCAGAATCTCTCAAAGGGCAGCAGTTTATCCAATTGGTCAACGAGATCATTGGCTTCCCACGCCATTTATCTCAGCACGTAGGTGGCTTTGTAATTTCATCTGGCCCTTTATATGAGTTGGTACCTGTTGAAAATGCCTCGATGGAAGATCGCACTATCATTCAATGGGATAAAGACGATTTAGAAAGCTTGAAGCTACTAAAAGTCGATGTACTCGCACTCGGCATGTTAAACGCCATCAAAAAGTGCTTTCAACTGGTCGAGAAACATCACCAGCGATCCCTCTCGATTTCCGAGATCACTCGCCGACAAGATGATCCACACGTGTACCGCATGATCCAAAAAGCTGACACTATAGGCGTATTCCAAATTGAATCTCGTGCACAAATGAGCATGCTTCCTCGCCTAAAGCCTGCTTGTTATTACGACTTAGTGATTCAAATTGCAATTGTTCGTCCAGGCCCTATTCAGGGTGATATGGTGCATCCTTTTTTAAAACGACGAGATCACAAAGAGCCTGTCAGTTATCCATCGGAAGAAGTAAAAAGCGTTCTTGAGCGGACTATGGGCGTCCCTATTTTCCAAGAGCAAGTCATCAAGCTAGCCATGGTAGCCGCAGGGTTTAGCGGCGGCGAGGCCGATCAACTCCGTCGAGCGATGGCATCATGGAAAAAGAATGGCGATCTCGCTAAATTCAGACCAAAACTGATCAATGGTATGCAAGAGAGAGGTTATGACTTAGCGTTTGCTGAGCGCATTTTCGATCAGATTTGCGGCTTTGGTGAGTACGGCTTCCCTGAAAGTCATTCAGCGTCTTTCGCAGTGCTGGCATATTGTTCTGCATGGTTAAAATATTATTACCCAGCCGAATTTTACACTGCATTGTTGAACAGCCAACCAATGGGATTTTATAGCCCGTCGCAATTAGTACAAGATGCTCGCCGACATGGCGTCGAAGTATTGCCGGTGTGCGTCAATCATTCAAAATATCAACATCATCTCGTCTCACGTCCGAATGGCAGGCTCGGCGTGCAACTTGGTTTTCGCTTGGTGAAAGGCTTTAACGCAGAAAGCGCACAAAGGCTTATTGAGCGCAAACCACTTAATGGTTACCGATCGATTCAAGAAGTAAAGCAGATATTAAGAAGCCGAAGTGACATTGAATTATTGGCTTCAGCCAATGCATTTCAAGCCTTATCGGGAAATCGTTATAACGCTCGCTGGGCAGCAATGGATTCCTTATCTGACCTACCATTGTTTCACAAGGTCGAAGAACCCAATGTTAGCTACCAGACTCAACCCTCTGAATATGAAAATTTAATTGAGGATTACGCAAGCACGGGACTATCTCTTAGCCGCCATCCAATTAAATTATTAGAAGAAACGGGCAAACTCCCTCACTTTACCCGCATGAGGCAACTGACAGAGAAACCGCATAAGTCACTGGTCACAGTGGTAGGTGTGGTAACAGGAAGACAATCTCCAGGCACCGCCGCTGGCGTGACATTTTTTACGTTAGAAGATGACACGGGCAACATTAATGTGGTCGTTTGGCAAGCGACAGCACGAGCCCAAAAGCAAGCGTATTTAGGCGCTAAAGTATTAATGGTGAAAGGCATTCTTGAAAGAGAGGGAGAAGTCACGCACGTTATTGCTGGCAAGTTGATGGATTGCACGCACTACTTGAACAATCTACAAAGTAAATCTCGGGATTTCCATTAGTACAGAGGAATTAAGGAGAGAGATGTTAAAAATCAGAGAGAGGTGCGCTCCCTCTGATTTCACTAGATCTAATCATGCACTTTTAGAAAGCATCTGGCGTAATCGGTCTTGAGCAACTTCAACCAGCAGATCCGGTTGGAATTTAGATATAAAGCGATCACAGCCTACTTTTTGTACCATGGCTTCATTAAAACTACCGCTCAGAGAAGTGTTCAATGTGATAAACAACTTAGACATACGTGGATCTTGGCGCACTTCATGGGTCAGTTTATAACCGTCCATTTCAGGCATTTCAGCATCCGTAATCATCATCAACAGCTCTTTTTCTACATCTTTACCTTCATCACACCAACGTTTTAAAACCGTTAACGCTTCTAGCCCGTCACGACACTCGATGATATTCATACCCAATTGAGAAAGCGTATCGCGAACTTGATTACGAGCTGTAGAGGAATCATCTACAATCAGAACATTACGCCCGACCATTGCTTGGGCCAATTCTTGATCGAGAATGTCCTCCGAGATAGTCACGTCGTAATGTACAATCTCTGCTAAAACTTTTTCAACGTCAATAATTTCGACAATTTGAGAGGCATCCCCCTCTTTGATTTGCGTGATAGCCGTGAGGTAATTCGAGCGACCAGACGTGGAAGGAGGCGGCTGAATTTCAGTCCATGCCGTATTAATAATGTTTTTAACCGGACCGACTAAGAAGCCCTGCACCGTGCGGTTGTACTCTGTCACGATCAAATTTTCTTCTTCCGCTTCGCCACGCAAAGCAGGAAAACCAATTGCGCCTCGTAAATCAATCACTGGTACCGCTTCACCTCGTAGAGAAGCAACCCCACGAATATTGTAGTGCGAGCCAGGGAGCTTGGTTAACGGTGGAAGCTTGATGACCTCTTTCACTTTGAACACATTAATCGCAAATAATTGGCGACTATTTAAAGTGAACAGCAGAAGCTCTAGTCGATTTTCACCAACCAAGTTTGTACGCTGGTCAACCGTATTTAACACTCCGGACATACTACTACCTAAATTATGGATAATTCTTATTTTACTCGAAATCAGTACAGACACAGCAAGGTTATATAACCAAATAACCTTAAAATATTTGGCTTTTCGAGCACAGCTTTAAAGTACAACAGTTTTAGCGTATTACTTCTCTTTGCATCAGACGCAAAGTCACGCAGCACATTGAAAGCCATTTTGTTTATTTACTTGAGCTTTTTAGGAAATTACATGAATGGCGCAGATATAGCAATGCAACATAACTCAAATTCCCTTTCTAGTAATAGGCGATCAAAAAGGGTGAGCCGTTAAGTCTCACCCTAAATCACCTACAAATGCAGTCTCAACAGCCAGGCACATCATCATGTTAAAAAGTACTTAACCTTCCACAACCTTCATCAATAGTTGACCATCGTACAACGCTTGCTTAATCAACGCGGCACCAGGCATTGTGGCTTGCTTATAGAAACGAGACTCCACCAGCTCAAGATCTTGGTGATAAACAGGTAAACTCTGCTCTTCGATACAGCGACGAACCGCAGGATAAAGCACATCTTTTGCTTGGTTAATCACACCACCGATCAAGATTTTCTCAGGGTTAAATAAGTTGATCACAATAGCAATTGCAGAGCCTAAGTAGCGTCCAAGTTTTTCAATCACATCGACGGCCAAAGGATCACCGTTTGCAGCGGCTTCACAAATGCTCTCAATACTCATTTCTTCTTGTTTAGCAAGAATAGAGTCTTCGCCATCAGCGATTCGTCTTACGACTTCTTCACGAATTGCTTGAGAACTGGCAACGGTTTCCAAACAACCAATATTGCCGCAATGACAACGTTTTCCATTTGGGTCAATTTGAATATGCCCGAGTTCACCAATGTTACCGTGACGGCCTTGCAAAACGCGCCCATCCAGAATGATGCCCGCACCTAAACCGTGGTGGATAGAGATAAGAACGGAGTTGTCATTATCTTGAGAATGACCAAAAAGCTTTTCTGCTAATGCCCAAGCTCGCGTGTCATTGGCAATGAAAACTGGCAAGCCTGTTGCTTTGTATATCTCTGGTCCAAGAGCAAGATTTTCGACATTGTAATGAGGCATCTGCAAAACGACACCTTGCTCTGAGTTCACGAGACCAGGCAGTGTAAGGGCAATACTGGTAACCCGATCCAGTTGATCCGCGTAAGTCTGAAAAAATTCATCAATTTCGTAAAGCAGGCGCTCAAGCACATCGTCTTGGTCAAGCTCGTGTATCTCGATTTTAGTATCGATCAGTACATCACCGCCTAACTCATGCAAAGCAATGGTTAAATAACCCCGCCCCAAACGCATTGACAAAAATTGCCAGCCTTCATTATTGACCTGCAAACCGACAGCAGGTCGACCACGACTCGTCGCTTCTTGTACTGTCGTTTCATGAATCAAGTGCGCTTCAATTAATTCTCGAGTGATTTTGGTGATACTAGCAGGAGCAAGCTCACTCTGCTTGGACAAATCAATTCGAGAAATAGGACCTTTTAGGTCAATTAGTTTATATACACGACCAGCATTGACCTGTTTGATATGATCAATATGGCCCGGTTGAGCCATGTACATCTTGCACTCCGAAATTCTATAACGGGACAATTTTTTTACTTTGCGAACTAATTGTGAAGTGAATTAATAAATCCCCGTGACAAGCATCACGTATAAACCTGTTTGTTTGTGTATTCAATCAAATAACGAAGAATCTACTCCTGTTAAATTGTTTGAAAAATAACTTATTTTTATTCACTAAATTATGAAGTAGTGCCTTTAAAGCAGCGCATTTTTATCAATAAGGCCATTGCCTGTCGAATATCTGTCTGTTTTACCGGGGTTACTCTTAATGTAAACATTCTGTGCATATACTTATATTCAAATAGCTTTAAGGTGTGGGCTCAGCAACGAGGCTAACCTTGAGAGCGATTGCGTAAAGTAAGGATAGAGTTCAAGTTACCTTTACACACACATTCATCGGAGAATCTATGACTTCCAAATTAAGACGAACAAAAATTGTCACTACGCTGGGTCCTTCAACGGATAAGGACAATATACTTGAGGAGATCATCAAAGCCGGTGCAAACGTTGTCCGTATGAATTTTTCACATGGAACCAGTGAAGACCACATTCAACGTGCGAACAAAGTCCGTACCATTGCAGCAAGACTTGGGCGTCAGGTTGCAATTCTTGGTGACTTACAAGGCCCTAAAATCCGTGTATCAACGTTTAAAGACGGCCAAGTCATTTTGAATGTGGGCGATAAATTCACATTAGATAGTGATTTACCAAAAGGTGAAGGCAATCAAGAATCTGTAGGGTTAGATTATAAAGAACTACCGCAAGATGTTTCACCAAATGACATTTTATTACTCGATGATGGACGCGTTCAGCTGCAAGTTACCAAAGTAGAGGGTAATAAAGTTCATACCCGTGTGATTGTCGGTGGTCCACTGTCCAACAATAAAGGGATCAACAAAAAAGGCGGCGGATTGTCAGCCGATGCGCTCACAGAGAAAGATAAAGCCGACATTCTTACCGCCGCAGCAATTCAAGTAGACTACCTTGCTATTTCATTCCCGCGTAACGGCGAAGACATGCATTACGCTCGACGCTTAGCCAGAGATGCAGGCCTTGAAGCCATGTTAGTGGCTAAAGTCGAACGAGCAGAAACCGTCGCGACCAATGAGTCTATTGACGACATTATTCTCGCATCCGATGTGGTGATGGTTGCACGTGGTGACCTTGGTGTAGAAATCGGTGACCCTGAGCTCATAGGTGTCCAGAAAAAACTGATTCGCCGCGCACGCAGTTTAAACCGTATCGTGATTACTGCGACACAAATGATGGAGTCCATGATTACTAGCCCAATGCCAACGCGTGCTGAAGTGATGGATGTGGCCAATGCGGTTCTAGACGGCACTGACGCGGTGATGCTTTCTGGAGAGACCGCTGCAGGTAAATATCCTGTAGAAACGGTCAAATCCATGGCCGAAGTATGTGTGGGGGCAGAAAAAATGTCGGAGGCAAGTCTATCAACCTATCGCTTAGATAGAACCTTCGAAACCGCTGAAGAAACCATCGCAATGGCAACCATGTACTCTGCGAATCACATGGAAGGAATTAAAGCGATGATCTCGTTAACTGAGTCCGGCAGGACTGCGTTGATGATGTCTCGCTTAAGCTCTGGCTTGCCAATATTTGCCTTATCACGGAATGAATCGACACTAAATCGAGCAGCATTATACCGAGGCGTGACACCTGTATATTTCGAGTCAAAAAGTGATGCGGGTTTACCAACGGCTCAAGCAGCGATTACTAGCCTTAAAGAGCAAGGGTTCTTGCACAAAGGTGATTTAGTCATTATTACTCAAGGCGATGTAATGGATGTTGTGGGCTCAACCAACTGCATGCGCATTCTACAAGCGTAGTCGTTATACCTAACCGGAGTTAACCACAAGAACCCGCAAATAAGGCTCCGAAAATGGAGCCTTATTTATATGCTTTGTATATTGCGCACATCGTGAACGTAAGAAGGTTTATGCACTCTCTCTACCATCAATTTCAACATCCAGCTGGTCATAGAGTTGAACTAGGTTAAACCCAGCTTGAAGCCCAAGTTGATAGTCATGCTCTAGTGACTCTTGGTCACTTAACAAAGAAGAAGAACGAAGTCCCTCTTTAGGCGCAACTTGTAAAATAAAAGTGTCGTCAGGTGGAGCAGATATAAAGGCCTGAGTGAGCTCAAATGTTTGATAATGAATCATCAGCATGTCGGCTAAACCTGAATCAAAATTCTCACCAATCAGATGACTTAAACGATACAAGTTATCGGCACCGAACAACCAACGACCTCCATTTAACAGCATTTTCCCTGCAAGCTTCGATTGATGTGCTGCATTAATTTTTTGTTGGAAGAACGACGCCCAATCCAGCTTCCACTGATTCACTTTTTGCTGCCATGATTGCTGTACTGAGTTGATAGACTCCCGATACCATTCGACAGGCACATCCCCCACTTCACTTTGGGCTCTCGCTTCAATCTCTGAAAACGGCTCTGTGCGAATGACAATAATGTTGCGAGCATTCTGACGCCACGCTTCTTGTACAGGGATAGAGGCAGACACGCCGCCATCCACAAACTTATTGCCATTTACGTCGACAGGTCCGTGGTACAACTTGGGAATCGCACATGTCGCTAGCATAGTGTTAAACCACGAGTCATCCAAGATTGGTAGATATTGATCTGATAGCGTCTCTATATTCGTTACCGCAGCAAAAGCTCCTCGTTTTCCCAATGCACTGCGACCTAAATCAAGGTCAAGCTTGTATGGGAAATCTTGAATCCGTTCTAATGCCCACTCTAAACCTAAGTACTGCTGCTTTCGGATATAGCGAAACAGATTAAAAAATTCAGGAGACGTTGTCAGCTCGGTAATAAAAGCTTTGCCCATGCCATGTTGACGACACAAGTAAGAACATAAGTTGAGTGCTCCGGCAGAGGTGCCATAGAATTCATCGAAAGGATCGAAGTTGGAAAGTAAAAAGGCGTCTAAAACGCCAGCGGTAAAAATCCCTCTCTGCCCTCCACCTTGCGTGACTAAAGCAGTTTTACCATGCCTAAAGTGCTCATAAACTTTTACATCAAGCTCTGCATGGCTTTCTGTGATTATACCGCTGTTACGTATCATAGGCTCACGCCATTTTGTTAAAACGTTTGGTAAAAGTGGTTATCTTAAGCTGTTGTAATAGCAATGATGCCAAATGACAAAAGCACTGCAAAAACAGTCACCACAATGATTAATGCGGATTTTAGATCGTGTTCCATAAACACCTCCTTAATATGTAACAAATTAATAACACCGGTGTGAAATATGTTCAAGATTTGCTTAATTTAGTCGCGCAATTTTGACTAACCCATCACAATTAGCTTAGTCATAATAAGGAGATAGGGCATGAACCAAAAACTCAGCTGGCTAGTAGGAATCATGATGATGAGTACTGCTATCAATGCACAAGCGAATATCATCGTTACGCCATACATAGGCTATACAGGAGGCGGCCAAGTAGAGGATGAAAGTGGTAATACATACGCTCTCGACCCCGCAGTGAATTACGCTCTTTCAGTCGAGACTCCCTTAGAAAAAGGAAGGATCGGATTGTTTTACTCCAATCAATCGACGGAACTTGAAAAGCTGTCCAACTCGGCAGATATACATTATCTGCACTTCCAAAGCAGCATGTACTATCCTGTCGCAGAAAATTGGCAAACCTATATCGGTGTAGGTTTGGGCGCTTCTTATGCCGATGTGGATTGGGTAGACAAAAAATACGGATTTTCGGCTAGCGCTTTTGCAGGGCTGGAATATGAATTTTCAAAGAACTTTGCATTAACGGCCCAACTGAGATGGTTAGGAACGGTCGTTGATAACGATACATCTGGCGCCTGTACTCTACCTAATGACGGCTCAAACTGTATCATTAAGTTCGATACTGATTGGATGAACCAATTCCAATCAAATGTCGGTTTTAGTTTCCGCTTCTAATTTTTATGCATGTTCCTTTGTAGGACTCGTCACAAAGAACGCTGAACGAGTCCTGCACAGAGCCGATAAAGGATATCGTCTAAACACCATTGTTTGGCAAAGTAACGAAGCATCATCTAGATAGGTGCACAAAAGATAGCCGTACGCCCTAATTCATCAAAATAGTCTTAAACACCAAAGCAATTATTAGATCCCAGTCATTTATTCCAGACAAACAACCAACCACCCACACAAAACCACAATCAAACTCAAATTTAACAAGATTAAAACCAGACAACGCATCTGAATTAACATTTAGATTCTATTGCGCTAAGTATTATTAGAAGTTAGTCTGATCAGTGAAAACAGATAAATATTTCAGTTTTATCAAACACACATCAATTTTTTAAGATTAATAATCTACTTTCTCTTACAGTAGCCAGAATATAGCTCTATAAAATTATAAGAAGTTAGAATTAAGGATAGAAAAGCTGATGGATAACAGCGGTCCTTTCTTCCAACTGTTTGCGCAATTATTACTGTGTTACGTAGAGAGCTTCATTCCTCAGGGAGTCTTATAGGAGTCAAATATGAAGCGAGAACAATGGGGATCCCGGGCGGGATTCATCTTAGCAGCAGTTGGGTCTGCTATCGGTTTGGGAAACATTTGGCGTTTCCCATACATGGCCTATGAAAACGGTGGCGGCGCATTTTTTATTCCTTACATTTTTGCCATGATCACTGCCGGTATTCCATTTATGATCCTTGAGTTCAGTATGGGACAAAAATACCGAGGCTCGGCACCAAAAACACTTGCGAAAATTCATTCTAAATTTGAATGGCTTGGCTGGTTCCAAGTTGGTGTGGCTGCAGTTATTGCCGTTTACTATGTGGCTGTTATCGGTTGGTCGATTTCTTACTTTGGGTTGTCGTTCACTCAAGGTTGGGGAACCGATACCAACGCATTTTTCTTTAGTGAATACCTAAAGCTAGGTGACAACTCACCAACAGACTTAGGCAGTATTCAATGGAAGATTGCTTTATCCATGGTAATTGCTTGGGCAATTACTTACACCGCCATTGCCAAAGGCGTGAAATCAGGAATTGAACGAGCATCTAAAATTATGATGCCAATCCTATTCTTGATGGTGATTTTCTTAATCGGACGTATGATTTTCTTGCCAGGAGCTCTAGATGGCGTGAACTACATGTTCGAACCCGATTTCAGCAAAATTTGGGATGTGAAAGTATGGGCAGCGGCATATGGTCAGATCTTTTTTACGCTAAGTATCGGCTTCGCCATCATGCTAGCTTACTCTAGCTACCTACCAGAAAAGTCGGACATAACGAATAACGCGTTTATGACCGTGTTGATCAACTGTGGCTTCTCGATCCTAGCCGGCATCATGATCTTCTCAGTATTGGGTTACATGGCTCAAGAGCAAGGTAAGCCGTTAACAGAGGTGGTATCTGCAGGCGTTGGCTTGGCTTTTGTTACTTTACCTGCGGCAATTAACCTACTACCTGCCCCATATATTCTTGGTCCACTGTTCTTCTTTGCACTGGTGGTTGCTGGTCTAAGTTCGCATATTTCAATTATGGAAGCCGTAACTTCAGCCATTATCGACAAGCTGAAGTGGAGCCGTAAAAAAGCTGCAAATGTTGTGATTGGTATTGGCTTCGTTGTCTCTATGGCGTTTGCTACCAATGGCGGTCTGCTGCTACTCGATCTAGTAGACCACTTTGCAAACAACGTTGGCATCATGGTTGGTGGTCTGGTTGAGATTGTCTTGATGGCGTGGCTATTGAAGCGCGTGCCAGAAGTACGTAATTACGTTAACGAGCGCTCTGATTTCTCTGTTGGTCAATGGTTCGAGATCTGCTTACGCTTCGTTACACCAATCATGCTCGCCATTATCTTAGCGACCAAGCTATACGCCCTATTTACTGAAGGCTACGGTGGCTATGATCTAACTTTAGGCTGGGCACTTATCGCCGCACTCTTTATCTTTGGTCTAGTGATCAACGTAGTGAACCGCAAGGAGACAGCAAAATGACAATCAGCGCAATTATTATGATGGTTATTGGTTTAGGTATCACTTGGGGCGGAGCTGCCGTTTGCATCAAGCGAGCCATGGATAAACAATAGCAGTATTGCATTCCAAACAAAAAACGCCGGTATTTACCGGCGTTTTTTTATGTTTCTTTTGTTCTAGAAACTGTACTTGATGCCAACGGCGCCGCCAAGTTGCAAGTCAGCACCTTTGTAAAGATCTAGCTCTGGGTGTATTTGACCATAAAGGTCCCAGCCGCGTGATAAATCCCAGTTCACACCAAGTGGTACTCTCACACCAAACTCATCATCCCACTCATACCAACCACCAACGCCAACATACCAGGTCACTGGCATGTTTTGATCGAATGTTCCACGTTTAGCGATGTAATCAAACGCCATACCATCGTTACCGATAATGCCGCGATACTTATTATCTAACTCAACAACAACACTCAACTGTTGATCGACAGCCATACCAACAGACAAGTTCGTTGGCTCATTTGCCGCCATTGCGGTACTAGAAACTAGTCCTGCTAATAAAATTAATTTGCTCTTCATACACGTTATCAATTATTAAAAAAACATCATGCGCTATTCAAACATAGTGGTGCTTCAATATGTCAACGATGAGTAAGCGCGATGTATGAAAAGACTGGCAAAAGTAAAGATGAGTTTAGGATCACACTAAAAAGGAACTGTCAGTTAATAAAATAGGAACTAAAAAAGGAGGCCGAAGCCTCCTTTTATGCATTACTATGAATGACTGCGATTAACCGTGGTTACGGATCCACTCATCCATTTCAGTTTTTAGGTTATCAGACTTAGTACCGAAGATAGCCTGTACACCACCAGCTACAACTACAACACCAGCAGCGCCCAGTTGTTTTAGCTTGTCTTGGTCAACAGCTGCTGTATCTGCAACTGCTACACGTAGACGTGTGATACATGCATCTAGACCAGTAATGTTAGCTTTACCGCCAAACGCTGCAACCAGTTCACCGCCCATATCAGAGCCAGAAGTTACAGCTGCACTTTCCGTTTCATCTTCACGGCCAGGTGTTTTTAGGTCAAGCGCTGTGATTACACCACGGAACACTACGTAGTAAATTACTGCGTAAACTAGACCAACGGCAATCATTAGCACCATCTTCTGAGCGTTACCAGATAGAACTAGGAAGTCGATCAGACCGTGAGAGAAAGAAGTACCGTGTACAAAGCCTAGAGTGTTCGAAACGATGTATGCAGAACCAGCTAGTAGAGCGTGGATACCGTATAGTAGTGGAGCAACGAATAGGAATGAGAATTCGATTGGCTCAGTAATACCAGTTAGGAATGAAGTCAGTGCAGCTGACGCCATGATACCCATTACTTTTGCACGGTTTTCTGGTTTAGCACAATGAGCAATTGCGATTGCTGCAGCTGGTAGACCGAACATCTTGAACATGTAACCACCCGCTAACTGACCGAAGCCATTACCAGCAGCACGAGATGCTTCATCAGCAACTAGGTAACAAGTTAGTACACCATTTTGAGCTTCACCGGCAGCGTTAACACAAGAACCTGCTTCGAAGAAGAACGGTACGTTCCATACGTGGTGTAGACCGAATGGGATTAGAGAACGCTCAACAACACCGTAGATACCGAATGCTAGCTGTGGGTTTTGGTGTGCAGCCCAATCAGAGAATGCAGAAATTGCACCGCCAATTGGTGGCCAGATAACAGAAAGGATAACACCTAGGATGATCGCAGCAAAACCAGTGATGATTGGCACTGCGCGCTTACCAGCGAAGAAGCCAAGGTACTCTGGAAGTTGGATTTTGAAGAAACGGTTGAATGCCCAAGCAGCCACACCACCGACAAGGATACCACCTAGTACACCTGTATCGATTTTCTCAACACCCATAACGCCCGCCATTACACCTAGCGTTGCCGTCATGATGCCGTAACCAACGATAGCTGCAAGACCTGCAACACCGTCGTTGTTAGTGAAGCCTAGAGCTACACCTACTGCAAATAGAAGTGCCATTTGGCCGAATACTGAACCACCAGCTTGTTCCATAAGATTAGAAACGATCTCTGGAATAAAGCTTAGATGGGCAGCACCCACACCTAATAAAATACCTGCAACTGGTAAAACTGATACTGGAAGCATCAGAGCCTTACCAACTTTTTGCAGGTTAGCAAAAAGGTTCTTAAACATGTTTATGCTCCTGATAAATTTATAAGTATTATTTGGGCACTAACGGCACACCCCCGTAGCCTAAAGGTTAGCACCCAATGAAAATGTAACCACAACTGCATTATATTTTCCGGCTCTAAATATATATTGATGACCCTCAAACTTTCCACACAGTTACGAAATTTAGTTTCAAAACAAGTCTTGGATCACACCCAAAAACAGCCGATGAAAAGGTTTGCATTGCACTTATATTACTGTTTTATAAAGAATTAATTATTTATATAATTAATTTTAAGGCGTAAATAAAATACGCCCCAATGTTATTTTTAGTAACAAAATTACATTTGTGATTTTTGAATGTTATTAAATCAACATTTTTAGTAAACATTAAACTCGTGAGCGTATCTGTTGTTTTTATCAACAAAAAAGGAGCCTAAGCTCCTTTTTTATGCTCTTATTATTTTTTCATCGCAAAAAAAGATTTCGGAAGTTTTCGGTGGTTTTTTGTGCCACTTCAGAAAGAGAGCACGATTTGAGTTGCGCAATATAAGAAGCGACTTCGACAACATAAGCGGGTTGATTCTCTTTGCCACGATGAGGGACAGGAGCCAAGTAAGGAGAATCTGTCTCAATAAGAAGCTTCTCTAAAGGTAGAGTCTTCACCACTTCTTTTAACTCTGTAGCTTGACGGAAAGTAACAATCCCCGAGATAGAAATATAAAACCCCAGCTCCAGTGCAGCTTCAGCAAATGGAAGATCTTCTGTAAAACAGTGGATAACACCACCACATTTCTCTGCCCCACCCTTACGCAAAATATCAAGAGTATCCGCACGTGCGTTTCTGGTATGGATAATTAAAGGTTTGTTGAGCTCCACTGCAAGATCAACGTGTTGCTCAAAGCGCTCTTTCTGTAACGCGGCCGTTTCGGGCTTGTAATGATAATCTAAACCCGTTTCGCCAATAGCGACGACTTTTGCATTCGACGCATGGTGGCGCAATACGTCCATCGAAAAGTCGCTTTCAACATCAAGTGGATGCACACCGCACGAAGCATAAACATTGTCATAAGGCTCGATCATTTCCATCATTTTCGGGAAAGAATCCAGCGTTACTCCAACAGAAAGTAGCTCAGTTACGTTTGCTTGTTTAGCTTTGTTAATAACGTCTTCCACATTGATGTGGAGATCGTCGTAATTCAATTTGTCTAAATGACAATGAGAATCTACGAACATAATGCCTCTCGTGATTCAATTAACCAATTCATTGATAGTAGCTCAAGGTTCAGGCCAGGAAAGGCTTGCACCTGAGCTTTCAGGTTCATCAGCGCCTTCGCTGATGAGTACAAACCGTTATAGTTGTCCGGTTGAAACTTTGTCGCGCCCGGAAGCATTTGAGCTTCTGATACACCAAACTGCGCTTTCTGAGCATCTGTCAGTAAATACCATGCCCAGTCTAGTGATTGCTCTGAGTGTTTAGCGATTAAAGAAGCACACTCAGAAACGTCTGAAACAGGCGAAGACATTGCCTTAATAAAACTGCGTTCAAAAGCCAAGTAAGCTTCGAGATCGCCATTATTTAACGCATCCAATGTTTTTATTGGAGAGCCCATATTCAGTTTTAAGGCGTAAGCAGGAACTTGCTTCGCCCCTTGTTCGTGCATCCATTGCATCGCTTGTTCCGCTGACGGAGGCGCAACAACCCAGTGTTGGCAACGGCTACGAATCGTTGGGAGCAGACGCTCCTGATTGTGGGTAACGAGCAAAAACAAGCACTTTGCCCCAGGCTCTTCTAGCGTCTTTAACAGCGCATTCGATGCCGACTCGTTCATAGAGTCCGCCGGTTCTATTACAAATAGGCGGTAACCATTAAGCTGAGATGATTCCTGAGCAAGACGGTTACAAGCGCGAATTTGGTCCACCGTTATCGCCTTTCCTTCTTTCTCTGGCTTGATCCAGTGTAAATCAGGGTGGTTTTGAGATTGATTTAGCTGGCAGCTATGACAAAAACCGCATGCTTCACTCGCGTAATTTTGGCAAAGAAGTGCTTGGCTAAAAAACTCGATAAGTTTTTCGATGCCCAAGCCCTGCTCGCTTTGTAATAAAAGCGCACCTGGTATTCTGTCCGACTCTAACCCTACTTTGAGGTTATCCCATATTGGCTGTAGCCATGGATAATCATTTAACATGAGTCACCTAAATTTACGTTTCACTTATTGACGAGCTAGCCACTCGTTTAGAGCGTCCCGAATATCACGCGACACGCCTTCAATCGTCTGTTCTGCGTTAATGATAACGATGGAAGGATCGGCATGAGCAATCTCCAAATAACGCTCACGTGTACGCTCGAAGAAACTAATATCCATCTTCTCTATACGATCTAACTCACCACGCCCACGTGCACGCTCAAGCCCAACACGAGGGTCAATATCCATATAGAGAGTGAGAGCAGGTTTAAAATCACCAAGCGTTGTATCCCGGAGATTTTTCATTAACGATGCGTCAATCTGACGGCCACCACCTTGATAAGCTTGCGACGACATATCGTGTCGGTCACCAACCACCCACTGACCGTTTTCCAAAGCTGGTTTGATCACGTTCTCAACCAACTGAACACGTGCAGCGTACAGAAGAAGCAACTCCGTCATGTCCTTAAGTTCTTCGCCTTCGTGCTCTTCTTTCACCAGAGCGCGCATTTTTTCTGCTAGCGGTGTGCCTCCTGGCTCACGGGTATTTACGATATCCTCAATACCGGCCGCTTTTAGCGTATCTAAAACGGTTTTAATCGCAGTGCTTTTACCCGCGCCTTCTAGGCCTTCAACGACAATAAAGTTTGCTTTCATCATTTGTTCTTTCTTAGTTCTCTTAAATAGGCACGAACAGCACGGTTGTGCTCAGCAAGGGATTTCGAGAATACATGTCCGCCCTTTCCACTTGCTACAAAATATAAATAGTTGCTGCTTTCTGGATTCAAAGCCGCTTCAATGGAAGCTTCACCAGCCATCGCAATCGGTGTTGGTGGCAAACCATTGATGGTATAGGTGTTATATGGTGTCGGCGTACGCAAATCTTTCTTACGAATGTTGCCATCGTAGGCGTCACCCATACCATAAATAACTGTCGGATCAGTTTGTAACCGCATACGTTTGTTCAATCGGTTGATAAACACAGAAGCGACGCGCTCACGCTCAGAATCAATAGCCGTCTCTTTCTCGATGATAGACGCGAGAATCAAGGCTTCATATTTATCCTGTAATGGCAGCTTTTCTTGACGAGCTTCCCAGCTAGCGTCCAGTATTTTATTGAGTTTTCGATGCGCTCGTTTTAATAACTGGCTTTCACTCGCACCCGCTGTGTAATGGTAGGTTTCTGCTAAAAACAACCCTTCTAGCTTTTCTCTCTCAATTCCGAGCTTCGCAGCCATTTCTTTTTCTGAAAGATCGGTTAAATCATGCTTTAAATAAGGAGCACTTTTTAGTTGATCTACCCATTCAGAAAAGCGGCTGCCTTCAACAAAAGTGATCGCAAACTGGTATTCTTTTCCAGTATTCAGATGCTCCAATGTTTGCGAAAGTGACATACTAGGCTCAAGTTGGTAAGTACCCGCTCGCACTTGCAACAATTCTGGATATAAGTGAGGAATTAAACGGATGTACTCCGATGTTTCAATCACCTCATCTTCAACTAAGGCGCGCATGACATGATGAAAGCTTGTACCACTTTCTACAGTAAACAGCTGAGGTTGTTCCAATAGAACAGGCTTTTCAACGTATTGTTTAGCCTGTGAAATTATATAAAAAACAGCTGCTGCGCCTATCACTGCGATCAGCACAACAAAAGCCAACAGTTTTTTAATCACGTAGTTAAATTCCCTTGCAGTCGTTGAGTCAATTTTCCTATCGGAAATATAGTCTTAGAGGTCGATGTCACTATGCTGCGAATAGGTGCGACACCTAATATTGAGTTACACATGAAAGCCTCATCAGCACTCAGAAAATCTGGAAGTATAAAACGCCCCTCGATGACTTCAATATGACTTACTTTAAGTAACTCAAGCACCTTACGACGCATTACGCCCGTAACGCCTGATAAGGTCAGCTCCGGCGTAAATACTTTATTACCTTTAACCCAAAAAAGGTTGGCCATTGTAGTTTCAATGACATGGTTTTGCACATTTAACGTTATTGCATCTGCAAACTCTGTATTGTCGATTTCAGCCTTGGCGAGAATCTGCTCTAAACGGTTGTTATGCTTATGTCCAGCAAGTAAAGGTTGAATCCCTAGACGAGTATTACAAACGCCCAAGTCCACACCTTGTTCTTGCCAAGATGAATAATGAGAAGGAAACGCAAAATTGGAAATCGTCACGATAGGGCCTTCAATCCCATTAGGGCTATACCCTCGCCCACCAATACCGCGGCTAACGTGAATCTTCACCCCCGCTCGTGCGTCAGATAAAACCGCTTTGCTTGCCCAATCATGCACAACTTTCCAGTCAGGTGAAGAGATCTTCAAAGCGTCAAGGCAAGCACTCATGCGCTCAGTATGTTCTTGCCAGTAAACCAACTCTCCATTTTGGGTCAGGATGGTGGTAAAGCCTCCATCACCGTATTGGAATGAGCGATCACCTAGCTCTACATGCGTTTGCGGAACTCCATTTACCCAAAACATTCACGTACCTTCAAATTAGCAGACAACAAATAAAACAAAACGGCTCAATGCTAAGCATCGAGCCGTTAGAATACAAGTTTCGCTTATCTAAATTAGGTTAGATAGTGTTACTCAGCGAACTTCTTGAAGATCAAAGAACCGTTTGTACCACCAAAGCCAAACGAGTTACAGATAGCGTACTCCATACCTTCAACTTTGCGCGCTGTATGCGGCACAAGGTCGATGTCTAGACCTTCTTCTGGATCATCAAGGTTAATGGTTGGCGGAACAATTTGGTCAACCAAAGACATAACCGTGATAATTGCTTCAACAGAGCCAGCAGCACCTAATAGGTGACCCGTCATCGACTTAGTTGAAGACACAAGAACTTGCTTCGCACCTTCTTCACCAAGAGCACGTTTCACGCCTTTGATTTCTGCAACATCACCAGCTGGAGTAGAAGTACCGTGAGCATTCACATAACCTACTTGAGTACCTGTGATGTTAGCGTCACGCATCGCCGCTTCCATCGCAAGTGCACCACCAGAGCCGTCTTCGCTTGGAGATGTCATGTGGTAAGCATCACCAGACATACCAAAACCAACCAGTTCTGCGTAAATCTTCGCGCCACGTGCTTTTGCGTGTTCGTACTCTTCAAGCACCATCATGCCAGCACCATCACCTAGAACAAAACCATCACGGCCTTTATCCCATGGGCGAGACGCTTTTTGAGGCTCTTCATTACGAGTAGATAGCGCTTTAGCTGCACCAAAGCCAGCCATGCCAAGAGGCGTAGAAGCTTTTTCTGCACCACCAGCAACCATCGCATCTGCATCGCCGTAGGCAATCATACGTGCTGCATGGCCGATATTATGCAGGCCAGTAGTACATGCGGTAGAAATCGCGATATTTGGACCACGAAGACCACGCATGATAGATAGGTTACCTGCAACCATGTTTACAATGGTCGAAGGAACAAAAAATGGGCTAACTTTGCGAGGGCCTTTGTCTACTAATGCAGTATGGCCAGTTTCGATAAGGTCAAGACCGCCAATGCCTGAGCCGATAGCAACACCAACTCGAGCCGCATTTTCTTCGGTAATTTGTAAGCCAGAGTTATCAAGAGCTTGAATACCCGCTGCAATGCCGTACTGGATGAAAAGGTCCATCTTACGAGCATCTTTTTTAGACATGTACTCTGTGCAATCGAAATCTTTAACAAGACCTGCAAAACGAGTTGAGAAGTTCGTAGTATCAAAGTGCTCGATATTTACGATACCACTTTGACCTTCTAGCAGGGCTTTCCAAGATGATTCTACTGTGTTGCCTACCGGTGACAACATACCCATGCCAGTGACAACTACACGACGCTTGGACACGATATAATTCTCCGGGAATTGAATATTTCTATGAGAGGATAGAAGAAGTTAGAAAGAACACAGGCGGTCTAGGAGACCGCCTGGGAGAGCTAATTACTGAGCGCTGTTTACGTAGTCGATTGCAGCTTGAACAGTAGTGATCTTCTCAGCTTCTTCGTCAGGAATCTCAGTGTCGAATTCCTCTTCTAGAGCCATAACTAGTTCTACAGTGTCTAGAGAATCAGCACCTAGATCGTCAACGAAAGAAGCTTCGTTTTTAACTTCTGCTTCGTCTACACCTAGCTGTTCAACAATGATTTTCTTTACGCGTTCTTCGATGTTGCTCATTTTTCTTTTCCTTTACAGATTTCGCCTAATGCGATGATTCCGTAGTTTATTCGAACTATTGAAAGTTGCAAGGGGGTCCTTGCTGGTCAAACCACAAAATTAGCGAATTTAACCGAATTTCAATACATTTTTGACTTAAATCATGCACAAATCTTGCGCATAAGCATGACAAGTTCATGACAGTTAACTGCAACTATAGGCTATTTTTCACAATGTAAAATAGCTTATTTTGCATAAACTGTCGCATTAAACCATGTACATGCCACCATTTACATGCAAAGTTTCACCAGTAATGTACGCTGCTTCAGGAGAAGCAAGGAAAACTACTGCTGATGCAATTTCACGTGGGTCACCTAAACGACCTGCTGGCACGTTCGACAAAGTTGCCGCACGTTGGTCATCATTTAGCGCCTTAGTCATGTCAGTTTCGATGAAACCAGGAGCAACAGTGTTCACTGTTACACCACGAGACGCAACTTCACGAGCCATTGATTTAGTAAAACCAATCACGCCCGCTTTCGCTGCTGCGTAGTTAGTTTGACCAGCATTACCCATGGTACCAACAACAGAGCCTACGTTGATGATACGACCCGCACGTTTTTTCATCATACCGCGTAAAACCGCTTTAGACATGCGGTAGATAGGCGTTAGGTTGGTATCGATGATGTCGTTCCACTCATCATCTTTCATGCGCATCAATAGGTTGTCACGAGTAATACCAGCGTTATTCACCAGAATATCGATCACACCAAATTCTTCGTTGATCGTTTTTAATGTCGCTTCGATAGACTCGACATCAGTCACGTTAAGCGCTAAGCCTTTACCGTTATCACCAAGATACTCGCTGATAGCAGCCGCACCACTTTCAGAAGTAGCAGTACCGATAACCGTAGCACCTCGCTCGACAAGAAGTTCCGCGATCGCGCGGCCAATACCACGGCTTGCGCCGGTAACTAGCGCGATCTTACCTTCTAGATTCATCATGTTGTGTTTCCTTTTCTTATCGCAAATTTATCGCTTGATGGATTACTTCGCAGCGTCTAGCGATGCGATATCATTCACTGCTGCTGCAGTTAGCGTTTTCACGATACGTTTTGTTAGACCTGTTAAAACTTTACCAGGGCCAAGCTCAAGAAGATTTTCTACGCCTTGTTCGTGCATCAGTTCAACTGTTTCAGTCCAACGAACTGGGCTATGTAGCTGACGAACAAGCGCATCTTTGATTTTTGCAGGATCTGTCTCAGCAACCACATCAACGTTGTTGATAACTGGCAGCTGTGGTGAGTTAAATTCGATAGACTCAAGAGCTACAGCAAGTTTTTCCGCTGCTGGCTTCATAAGTGCACAGTGTGAAGGTACTGAAACAGGAAGAGGAAGCGCACGCTTCGCACCAGCTTCTTTACATAGCGCACCAGCTCGCTCTACTGCGTCTTTGCTACCAGCGATAACGACTTGGCCAGGCGAGTTAAAGTTTACTGGAGAGACCACTTCGCCTTGCGCTGCGTCTTCACACGCTTTTGCAATCGCATCATCAGCCAAACCGATAATCGCGTACATTGCGCCAGTACCAGCTGGTACTGCTTCTTGCATAAGTTGACCACGTAATTCAACCAGCTTGATGGCTTCTCTAAAGTCAATAACACCCGCACATACAAGTGCTGAGTACTCACCTAGGCTGTGACCAGCTAGGTTGGCTGGTTGCTCTAAGCCAAGTTCCTGCCATACACGCCAGATTGCAACAGATGAAGCTAGCAAAGCTGGTTGAGTACGGAAAGTCTCGTTTAAATCTTCTGCAGGTCCATTTTGAACAAGCGCCCATAGATCGTAACCTAGTGCGTCAGATGCTTCTGCAAATGTTTGTTTTACTACGTCATATTGTTCGCCTAGTTCTGCAAGCATACCTACAGCTTGAGAACCTTGACCTGGAAATACGATAGCAAACTTGCTCATGTTGTTTTCCTTTAAGCAAAGTAAAAAGAAATAAGATGCACCAAGTGCACCTTAAATTTTGAATTCTTGTGAAACTTAGAACTTCACAAGGGCCGAGCCCCAAGTGAATCCGCCGCCAAACGCTTCAAGAAGCAGAGTTTGACCGCGTTTAATACGACCATCACGTACCGCTTCATCTAGTGCTGTTGGCACAGTAGCAGCTGATGTGTTGCCGTGTTTATCAAGTGTAATCACGACTTGGTCTAGTGACATCGAAAGTTTCTTCGCTGTCGCTGAAATAATGCGGTAGTTCGCTTGGTGCGGCACTAGCCAGTCTAGTTCAGACTTATGCATGTTGTTGGCTTCAAGCGTATCTTTTACTAGTTTCGATAGCTGAGTGACAGCGACTTTGAATACTTCGTTCCCAGCCATATGAAGCCATTTATCCGCATCTTGCCCCCGCACAGGTACAGGTAGGCTTAGAAGCTCTCCGAATTGACCATCCGAGTATATGTGGGTAGAGATAATGCCAGGCTCTTGGCTAGCGCCTACGACAACGGCTCCGGCACCATCACCAAATAGGATGATGGTTGAACGGTCTGTCGGATCACACGTTTTAGACAAAGCATCTGAACCAATCACAAGTACGTTTTTGCACATACCAGATTTGATATGTTGGTCTGCAACAGATAATGCGTACACAAAACCAGAACAAGCAGCGGCTAAGTCAAAAGCTGGACAACCTTTAATGCCAAGCTTTGCCTGCACCTGACACGCAGATGAAGGGAAAGTATGGCTACTGCTCGTTGTGGCTACGATAATCAGGTCGATATCGTTTTTATCAATACCCGCCATATCGATAGCGTTTTCAGCTGCGTAGAATGCCATGTCTGCTACAGTTTCGTTTTCTGCAGCAATTCGACGCTCTTTAATACCCGTGCGAGCAACGATCCACTCATCACTTGTATCTACCATTTTCTCTAGATCTGCGTTTGTACGCACCTGAGATGGCAGGTAGCTGCCAGTACCTAAAATTTTGCTATACATGAAGACTAATAATGCCTCTCGAGTAAAACCGCTTCCAAACGATCGCTAATACGGCTTGGTACTTGTCGTTTGACCTCGTGTACTGCCTCGCCAAGTGCATTGACAATCGCAGATACATCCGCACTTCCATGGCTTTTTATGACAATGCCGCGCAATCCTAGCAAACTTGCGCCGTTATACTGGTCGGGGTTCAGTGTTTTTAGTTCATTAAACAGCCTAGAAAACAACTTTCTAGCTATCCAACCCTTTATCGTTGATGCCATTATGCTGGTTTTAATTTTTTCGATAAAAAGTTGAGCTGTTCCCTCACTGGCTTTTAAGCATACGTTGCCGACAAATCCATCACAAACAATGACGTCCGCAACATCATGCAAAATTTGATTACCTTCAATATAACCGACAAAGTTAATCGCATCGGTCTGAGAAAGCATTTCTGCGCAACGTTTGACTAAATCGTTACCTTTAATCTCTTCTGCGCCAATATTGAGTACAGCAACGCGAGGAGGACGACCCAAGTGTTCTTCAGCTAATGCACTGCCCATTACAGCAAATTGGAACAAGCTATCAGCATCGCACGATACATTCGCCCCCAGATCCAGCATCCAAGTACGCTTTCCGGTAATCGTCGGTAAAGCGGAAACTAAAGCAGGACGTTCAATGCCAGGAAGTAACTTAAGAATGAAACGCGATAGTGCCATTAATGCACCGGTGTTGCCACCACTAACACAAGCATCCGCTTTCTGCTCAGAAACCAAATCGATAGCCATACGCATAGAACTATTTTGGCTATTACGTAACGCCAATGAAGGTTTTTCTGAGTTCGAGATAACTTTCTCGCTGTGAAGAATAGTCAAGCGAGAACTGGTCGAGGTACCGAGTTGAGATAATTGAGACGTGATCAGAGATTGATCACCAATAAGAATCACTTTTAGCTCTGGGAAATGAGACAGTGCCTGCACGGCGGCAGGCACTGTTACGCGTGGACCGAAATCCCCGCCCATTGCATCAAGTGCAACGGTAATACTTTGCAAAGGTTCAACCTTACTTGTTGATAACCTTTTGACCACGGTAGTAACCTTCAGCAGTTACGTTGTGGCGTAGGTGAGTTTCACCAGAAGTCGCGTCTACAGATAGAGCAGCTGTAGTTAGCGCATCGTGTGAACGACGCATACCGCGCTTAGAACGAGTTTTACGGTTTTTCTGTACGGCCATTGACCCTACTCCTATACTATTGGGTTAAAAACCTGAAGAAGAATCGGCTACCACACCTATTACTTTTTCAGACTTTTCAAAACGTCGAATGGATTCGGTTTTTCTTCCTCAATTTCTTCAGGAATCTCACCAAAAACCATGTTATTTGAATCAACGCTACAATCCGCTTCATCGTGCATCGCAATTTGAGGTAATGCTAAGATGAACTCGTCTTCAACAAGTTGTATGAGGTCTAATTCACCATATTCATTTAGATCTACCAAATCATAAATTTCTGGTGCTTCCTGTTCTGTTTTCTCACCGTAGTAAGGAGTAGAAAGGAATTCAACTTCGCACTCATGTGCGAATACCTCATTACAACGCTGACACTCTAAATCGACTTCGATGTTAGCTTTACCAGAGATAACAACGAGTCGCTGTTCATCCATCCCAAATGACAATGAGACTTCTGCGTCGCGTTTTACGCCTTCAGTTGTTTCCACTAAGCGCTTGAAAAGACTAGCTTGGATGATGCCATCGTAATCCAATCGTTTCTGTGCAGCTTTAGCTGGGTCAACCGTTCGCGGTATTTTTACCTTTTGCATAGGGCGCGAATATTATCTTCCAAATCAAAATTAGTCAAAGAAAAAGGCAAAAAAGTTGTACTTTTTTACGCTTAACATACAGAGCATTAGCCAGAATCATTTTTGATCGATTATCCTATTGGAAATGCTCCCACGAATTGTAATTCAAAATGAAAAATTACCAACTGGTTTTAGCCTCAACTTCCCCTTTTCGTAAACAACTGCTTGAAAAGCTCTCACTACCATTCGTTTGTTTACCACCTGATTGCGATGAAACACCTTTTGACCAAGAAACGCCAACCGAACTTGTGCAGAGACTGGCCCAAGAGAAAGCAATATCTTGCCAGACGGATAAAGCAAGTTTAGTTATCGGCAGTGACCAAGTTTGTGTCATTAATGGTGAAATCGTTGGCAAGCCTTTAAATAGAGATAACGCGATAAATCAACTTTTGGCTCAAAGTGGAAAAGTCATCACTTTCTATACTGGTCTTGCGGTACATAACACCGTCACAAACCATACAGAAGTCGGCTTTGATTCTTTCGAGGTGCACTTTAGAGATTTAACACTTGAACAAATCGAACGCTACGTCGACAGGGAAGAACCTTTTTACTGCGCAGGCAGCTTTAAAAGCGAAGGCATGGGAATTTGCTTGTTTACGAAATTAGTCGGTAAAGACCCGAACACACTTGTCGGACTACCATTGATTGATTTGATTGATATGTTGCATGTTCAAGGACTCGATGTCCTTTAACCCAAATACGATAAAAGGGAGCCACAGGCTCCCTTTTGCATCCGCGAGGAAAACATGGTTACGCGTTTCTTAAACCCGCCAACACTTTTTCTAGTTTCGGTTCCATCGGTGCGTTGATTTCCATCCACTCATCATTTGATGGGTGTTGGAACTTGATGTTTGCCGCGTGTAGGAACAAACGATCTAAACCAACTTGACCTGTGTAAGCATCAAAGCGACGATCACCGTAGCGATCATCCCAAGCGATTGGGTGACCAGTGTATTGCGTATGAACTCGTATTTGGTGAGTTCGACCAGTAATCGGACTCGCCTGAATCAATGTAGCTTGTTCGAACTTTTCCAAAATCTTAAAACGCGTTTCTGACGGCTTACCATTAGGGTTAACACGAACAATACTGTTCACTTCGTTTTTGAGCAGTGGCGCGTTCACAACCTTACAACTGCTTTTCCATTGCCCCATGACAAGAGCTAAGTAAAACTTCTTTACTGTCTTTTCACGAAACTGGGCTTGCAAGTGACGAAGTGCAGAACGCTTCTTAGCAACCAGCAAAATCCCTGAAGTATCACGGTCAATACGATGCACAAGTTCAAGAAAGCGAGCTTGAGGACGCAGAGCCCTAAGCGCTTCAATCGCACCAAACTTTAACCCACTGCCACCATGCACAGCGGTGCCAGATGGTTTGTTTAGAATCAACATATGGTCATCTTCGAAGATAATCATATTTTCCAACTCAGCGACTTTGTTAAGTTTCGTACTTGGTGCGACATCGTCATCTTTTTTCTCGACGGTCACCGGTGGAATACGAACGAGATCGCCTGCTTTTAACTTGTACTCTGCTTTTATACGCTTTTTATTTACGCGCACTTCGCCCTTACGCACAATTCGGTAAATCATGCTTTTAGGAATGTCTTTTAATTGGTTGCGCAAAAAATTATCAATGCGCTGACCCGCCATATCTTCGTCGATGTCGACGAACTGGACTTTTGTTCTTATTTCGTTCATGGACGGTATTGTAAACTCAATTTCGTGCGACTTCACATTATTCTTGTCGTAAAAGAAACACTCGGTGGCACATACTGGTCTAAATTTCGCCAAGCTTTTGTTTAAATTATTAAAACTCTCAATCAAGTTCTCAATTTGTTTTCTGTCTTGAACAGTTTGCACATCTCAATTGCTTATGAAACAGCCAGTTATAAAATAGAAATTTTGAGTTTAGCGGCAAATTTTCTATCGTTTGCGTGAAAGCAGATTGCTGATAGCCACGCGCACTGCTATAGTTCACAGCTGCTAAGGAAGGTTTGGTTACATTTTATTCATTACCAATCATTTATCCTCAAGCAATGTGAGTAGATCGTTGAAGGTCGAGTGCAGCATTGGCGTGAGACACATCGAATTCAACACTCTTGCCACCCTACTCCTCGCATATTCACGTTGAGTACCTACCGCCCAAATAGCGGGTCACAAGTCTACGTTTCCAACAGAAACCACAAGAGGCTTGTGATGACTGAAGTGCCCGAGAGCATCCCCTTCCAGCCGGGAGGCTGCAAAATACAAGCCATGGGATCAGGCACCGTGAAAGAGCGAAAAAACAGTGGCAAGTCGACAAGAAAGATATAAAAGAAAAGACAACGAGAATTTTCAATGAAAAGAATGTTAATTAACGCAACTCAAAAAGAAGAGTTGCGTGTCGCTCTGGTTGATGGCCAGCGACTTTTCGATCTTGATATCGAGAGTCCAGGTCATGAATCTAAAAAAGCGAATATCTACAAAGGACGTATCACACGTATCGAACCAAGCTTAGAAGCCGCATTTGTTGATTACGGCGCCGAGCGTCACGGTTTCCTCCCTCTCAAAGAAATTGCCCGCGAATATTTCCCTGAAGGTTACACCTACCAAGGTCGTCCAAGCATCAAAGAAGTGCTAACGGAAGGCCAAGAAGTTATCGTTCAAGTGGAAAAAGAAGAACGTGGAAGCAAGGGCGCAGCTCTTACTACTTTCATTTCTCTTGCTGGTAGTTACCTTGTTCTGATGCCTAACAACCCTCGTGCTGGCGGTATTTCTCGTCGAATCGAAGGTGACGAGCGTACTCAACTAAAAGCCGCATTAAGTACTTTGGAACTGCCTCAGGGCATGGGCCTAATCGTACGTACTGCTGGCGTTGGCAAGAGTGCTGAAGAGCTTGAGTGGGATTTGAATGTACTACTTAACCACTGGGGTGCAATCAAAGGTGCAGCGGACTCTAACCCTGCTCCATTCTTAATCCACCAAGAAAGTAACGTTATCGTTCGTGCAATCCGTGACTATTTGCGTCGTGATATTGGCGAAATCTTAATTGATAGCAACACCATCTACGAACGTGCAAAAGAGCACATTCAATTGGTGCGCCCTGATTTCCTTAACCGCGTTAAGAAATATGAAGGCGAAGTTCCACTATTCAGCCACTACCAAATCGAAAGCCAAATTGAATCGGCTTTCCAACGTGAAGTGCGTCTGCCATCTGGTGGTTCTATTGTTATTGACCCGACTGAAGCACTAACGTCTATCGATATCAACTCTGCTCGTGCAACCAAGGGCGGCGATATTGAAGAAACAGCTCTAAACACGAACCTAGAAGCAGCCGACGAAATTGCTCGCCAATTACGTCTACGTGACTTGGGTGGCTTAGTGGTTATCGACTTTATCGATATGACCCCGGTTCGTCACCAACGAGAAGTAGAAAACCGTCTACGTGAAGCCGTTCGTCTTGATCGCGCTCGTGTACAAATCGGTCGTATTTCTCGCTTTGGTTTGTTGGAGATGTCACGCCAGCGCTTGAGCCCTTCTCTTGCAGAAGCAAGCCACCACATCTGTCCTCGCTGTAGCGGAACTGGTGTCGTTCGCGACAACGAATCTCTAGCACTTTCTGTACTTCGTTTAATTGAAGAGGAAGCGCTAAAAGACAACACAGCACAAGTACTTGCAGTCGTACCTGTGCCAATCGCCTCTTACTTATTGAACGAAAAACGTCGTTCAGTAAACCATATCGAACGCATTCAAGAAGTGAAAATTACGGTTGTTCCTAACTCTGATATGGAAACACCGCACTTTGAAGTTATCCGTGTTCGTGAAGGCGAAGAGTTCGATCTGATTTCTTACTTACTTCCTAAGAAACTGGAAGCGATGAAAGAAGCAGAAGGTAAAGAGCCAGCGGAAGTTGACGTAAAACCAAAACGAATTGAAGAGCCAGTTCTTAAAGGCTTTGCTGCTCCGTCTCAAACCGCACCTGCACCAGCAGCTAAACCAGCTCCTGAGGCGAAGAAGAAAGAACAGAAAGTTGAACAAGAAGAGAAACCTGGATTGTTCAGCCGTCTGTTTAAAGCACTTGGTAGCTTCCTATTCGGTGGTTCTGAAGAAACAAAAGAAGAACAGAAACCTCAGGAAGAGAAAAAACCAAATCGCGATAATCGACGTAACAAACGTGATCGCAACGATCGTCGTCGCAATAACAACCAGCGCGATAATCGTGATAACCGCGACAATCGCGATAACCGACGTCGTCGTAAGCCTCGTGATGAGCAGGCTAATGAGCAAAACGAAGCTCAACAACAAACAAATAAACCGCAAAACCGTAACCAAAAGCGTAAACCTAAAGCTCAACAGGCAGATAAAGCCCAAGAGCAGAAAGCAAACGCAAAAGTAGCGGAAAAAGGTCTGCAGCTAGCAGCGGAAGCTCGTACTGAAACAAAACCAGAAGAGAGCAAACCGAAGCAGCAAAATGCGAAAGCAGAAAAAGTGAAAGAGCGCCGCCAACGTCGCAAATTGAACAAGTCTGTACGCGTTAAAGACCAAGAAGCGATTGAGAAGAATGCCGAAGAAACAGCGGTTAAGACTCAAGAAACGGTTGAAGCTAAAGTTGAAAAGCCAACAGAAGCAGCGGTAGAGGCACAGCAAGACAACAAGCAAGCAGAGTCTAAGCAACGTCGTAATCGTCGTTCGCCACGTCACCTGCGTGCAAGCGGCCAGCGTCGTCGCCGTGGCCGTGATCGCCGCCCTAACCCGTTCCGCCTACGTAAGGGAGGTGTCGCTTCTCCTGAAATGGCTATGGGTAAAGTAATGCCACGTTACATTCCGAAACCAGCACCTAAGAAGGAAGAGCGAGTTAAGGAAGAAGCTGTAGCAGCAGTACCTACAATCCAAGGTGGCTTTGCGTGTCCAGAAATGGCAATGGGTAAAGTGATTATTCGTCGCGAGCAACCTGTCGTAACAGATGCGCCAGTTGTTGAACACAAGGTTCAAGAAACCGTTGAAGCGAAAGTGGAAGCTCCAGTAGTAGAAGCACCTGTTGTTGAAACAGTAATCGCAGAAAAAGCTGAATCGGCAGTAGTAGAAACAGCATCGGTAGAGCCTATCGTTGAAACTCCTGTAACTGAACATGCTGAACCGGTTGATGCCATTGTAGAAACGGCACCTGCTGAAGAGCCTGTGGTTGAAGCAGCAAAAGAGATTGCAGCCGAAGCGCCAGTAGCTAAATCAGAGCCTAAAGTCGAAGCCATTAAAGTTGCGGCTAAGCTAAACGCTAGCGCACCGATGACGAAAGCACCTGGCCCTCAAGAGCTACGCGAAATCACGGTTGCAGCAGCACCGTTCAAAACCGAACGTTACCAAGCTAAAGGTGCGGGTAGCCAAGTGGCTAAAAACCGCGCATCAGCAGAGATGACAAAGCCTAACTTTAACTAGGCTAAATCATTACGTTCAACTGCTTAACGGCATAAATAAATTAAAGGCTACCATCTGGTAGCCTTTTTTATCTTCATATTTGCCCAATAAATTGTTCATATAAATACCAATTCGTGATCACATTTGTACGCCATTATTCGTATCATTCTTGAACTTAATCACACTTTTCGGTAGCATGCGCCGACTCAAGTTTTCGACACCATTCTGATGCTGCTCTTTTAATACTACGGTTTACACTGCAATGTTTGATTAGAAATCAACCACTCAGTGGCTTGTGCAAATACGAATATGTGTCGGGTTTAACTCATTGCAAAGAGAACTTAAAAACAAACATGTTCGAATTTCCCCAATTTTCTAAGCACTCCGTAAAAAATGATGTGCTATCAGGCTTAACCGTTGCGCTAGCATTGGTTCCTGAAGCTGTCGCATTTGCGTTCGTCGCAGGCGTAGATCCGATGGTCGGTCTTTACGCTGCATTCATCGTTGGTCTTATTACTTCCATTTTCGGTGGTCGTCCTGGCATGATCTCTGGTGCAACAGGTGCCATGGCAGTCGTAATGGTTTCGCTTGTCGCGACTCACGGTGTCCAGTACCTATTCGCAGCCATCATGCTCGCTGGTATTCTTCAAATTGCCGCTGGTATGTTTAAATTGGGTAAGTTCATCCGTATCGTACCTCACCCTGTGATGATCGGTTTTGTGAACGGTCTGGCTATTGTTATCTTCCTAGCTCAGTTGGGTCAGTTTAAAGCGCCAGACATCAACGGCATGCTCACTTGGCTACCACAAGACCAGATGCTGCTAATGCTTGGTTTGGTTGCGCTGACTATGGCAATCATTCACTTTCTACCAAAAATCACAACAGCTGTACCCTCTTCACTTGTTGCGATCGTAACGGTGACGGCTTTAGTGGTTGGCTTGGATCTGGAAACTCGAACTGTTGTTGACTTCCTGCGTACAATGTCTGGTGATGAAGCTGCAACACTCGCAGGTTCACTACCAACCTTCTCTATTCCTGCGGTACCATTTACACTAGAGACACTACAAATCATTCTTCCATACGCGATCATTCTCGCGGCCATTGGTCTAATTGAATCTCTACTAACACTGACAGTTTTAGATGAGATGACGAATACTCGTGGTCAATCTAACCGCGAATGTATCGGTCAAGGTATGGCAAACATGACGTGTTCTGTGTTTGGCGCGATGGGTGGTTGTGCGATGATTGGTCAGTCGATGATCAACGTAAACTCAGGTGGTCGTGGTCGTCTATCTGGTATCGTTGCGGCTATCGCTCTATTGATGTTTATCTTATTCGCTTCTTCGCTAATTGAAATGATCCCACTCGCTGCTCTGGTTGGTGTGATGTTCATGGTTGTCATTGGTACATTCGAATGGGCAACATTTAAGCTAGCACGCCGCGTACCGAAGCAAGACTTCTTCGTTATTGTTCTTGTGACCGTTGTTACTGTTCTTACTGACCTTGCTGTTGCCGTAGCGGTTGGTGTTATCGTTTCTGCATTAATGTTTGCATGGCAACACGCTAAGCACATCTATGCCGACACGTGCTTAAACGAGGAAGGTTCAAAAGAGTACAAGATTCACGGCCCTATTTTCTTTGGCTCTGCGGCTAACTTCCTGGAGTTGTTTAACGCGCCTGAAGATCCAAAAGATGTGATTGTCGATTTTGCAGACTCTCGCGTGACAGATCACTCTGCAATTGAAGCCATTGAAACACTGGCTGAGCGTTACAATGCTCAAGGTAAAACGCTGCACCTTCGTCACCTAAGCCCAGATTGTCGTAAACTTTTGGACAAAGCTGGCAGCTTGGTTGAAATTAACGTGAAGGAAGACCCAAGCTACAAAGTCGCAACCGACATACTAGCGGGTTAACACGAATAAAAAGGGATGAGCTGAGCTCATCCCTTTTTCTATTGTCTTCAAGCACGGCGATTATAGCTTCTTCAAAATTGCGTCTGATGCCTCTTCGATTAAATCAAGCACCAGTTCAAAGCCATCTTCCCCACCATAATATGGGTCCGGGACTTCGTCGTAACTTGACTCAGAATGACTTAAAAATAACGATACTTTGTGTCGATACTTCAACGGACAAATATCCAATAAATCGGCCAAATTTGCTTTATCTGCGGCTAATATAAGGTCAAACTTTTCAAAGTCATCAATGGTGACTTGGCGCGCTTGCATTCCTTTAAAAGAATAACCTCGCTGCTTTCCTGCTGCCATCGCTCTTGAATCCGGTCGGTTTCCTGCGTGGTAGCCAATTGTACCTGCCGAATCAACCTCTACTTCAACGCCTAGCTTTTGAGCTTTCGCTCTTAACACTGCCTCTCCAGTTGGTGACCGACAAATGTTTCCCATACAAACAACAAGTATTTTCTTCATTTTATTCCCTGAATTATCGGTGGTTTTTCTTCACGATATGTTGGTCTATCATAGCGAGATAAATCAATGAACCCAAATTAGCTTGGGCACAGCACGAAAAGGAATTGAGGAAGTATTATGTCTATCGAAGAAAATAAAGAAGCACGCCATAAAGCTCGCCAACAAAAAGTCAAAGAACAGGTAGACGCAAAAATCGCTGCTGCTCAAGAGGAAAAAGGTCTGCTACTGATCATTACCGGAAATGGTAAAGGTAAATCGACATCAGGATTCGGTACGATCGCACGCGCAGTGGGTCATGGTTTGAATTGTGCTGTCGCGCAGTTTATTAAAGGTACTTGGGACAACGGTGAGCGCAACCTACTTGAGAAACTCGGCGTTGAATTCCAAGTAATGGCGACCGGCTTTACATGGGAAACTCAAAACAAAGCCGCTGATACCGAAGCAGCGCAAGGCGTATGGCAAGAATGTAAGCGCATGCTCAAAGATGAATCTATCGATGTGGTTCTTTTTGACGAGCTGACGTACATGGTGAGCTACGGCTACATTGATTTAGACGAGGTCGTTGAAGCGCTGAACAACCGCCCTAAAATGCAGTCGGTTATTATTACTGGGCGTGGCGCACATCGAACCCTGATTGAAATGGCCGATACCGTTTCTGAAGTGAAAAATGTAAAGCACGCATTTGAATCTGGCGTAAAAGCCCTCAAAGGCGTCGATTGGTAACACTCGCAGAGTAATTTAAAAAGGGTTGGCAAAATGCCAACCCTTTTGATTTTCACGCACGGTTAGTTGAAAAGATTCTTCAATAAACCATCGACCGCATCTTTGGTTTTCTCGTCTTTGATTTTGTCCGTTAGCTTCTCCACGCCACGATCGATTTCTTTTTGAGCTTTCTGCTTCAGAACATCATCGAATACGAGCTTGAATTTAGGATCTGCCCACTTACCAGACACATTGATTGGAATCGTGATGTCTTTCAGCTCATCTATATCTTTACCGCCCTGGCCTTCTAGGCTGCCTACAACTGACGTGCTGATAGTAAAGTCGACTGTTTCATTGATGTAGTTTGCGGTACCTTTACCACGAACACGTAACAATGGAGACTGAGCTTGCATATTATCCGTTGATACAACACCTTTGTTGAGTTTCAATGTCGCCGTCATCGCACTGAAGTCTGTTTTCTTAGCTACATTGGTGCCTTCAACTTTTTGCCCTTTAAATTTCGCATAGTTTTCACGAATCAACTGAGCAACGTTGATGCCATTCACCGCACCGTCAGCAAAATTGATAACAACCGTACCAGATAGATTCTTCTTGATACCGGTAGGCGTGAGACTCTTACCTGTAACATTCACATCAATGTTACCTGTCCCTTCAAGTTTGTCGTTTTCAGCAACGTCTATAAGTAGCGGTTGAACTTTCACGCCTTTGATTGACTTTTTAACACTGTAAGTCGCTGGTGATTGGCGTGCATCTAACTTCGCTGTCGCTGAGATTGAGCCTTGGTACAACTTCGAACTAAATGATGTAAGCTCAAACACGCCACGATTCACAGTGAAGCTCGTTTTTACCGCTTCCATCTTCGCATTTGCCGCTTTGAATTTGTCGATGGTAATGTCACCCTTTACATCTAACGTTTTCAACGCAGACAAATCAGGCTCAACCTCAGGTCCGGCAGGAGCACTCTCGCCACCAGAAGCAGGCTTATTACCTTCGGCAGCTTGCTTATCTAACCCTAACAACTCATCAAGATCGATATTGGGGCTATGGAGAGCAAAGCGTACTTTAGGAATATCACCGAGTGTCACATCTGCCTTACCATCTAGGGCGATAGCATTCGCTGTTAACTTCTCTAGAACAAAACTCAGGTGGTTTTTCGTTAGGTCGAAAGACAGATCAGACACCATGTCGACTTTCATCGGGGACTGAGGTAAGGCATCACCCTCAAAAGTCGATTTAAGAGTTAACTTATCCAACTGTACTTTGCTGATAGCCTTGTCCACGCTAAGTTGACCAGCACCCTGCATATCTAACTTCATACCACCAGCGTCACCCTTAATGGCATAAGTCAGGTTATTTACTGTATCGAATTCAAACGTGTCTAAACCGATCGTTGCCGATTCAATCTTATTGGCAGGGTCAGAGTATGTCGCATCAAAGTTGATGTTCTTTAGCGCGTAGTTTGCCAAACCTTTTTCTAGCTTAAAGTCTGCCTGACCTTTCGCGGTGAACTTTTGGTCGTTCATTTCGCCCTTCACGCCAAAATCAGCCGTTGTCCAGTTGTCAAAAGCGAATTCGGAAAGGTTTAATGAAATATCATAAAGTTTGGTGTAACTACCGGCTTGCTTATCCTGCATTTCTAATGAACCGTTAGAAACCGTAACGCCAGCAAGATTAATACTCCACTCAGAACCAGAAGTTTGCGTTTCACCATTTTGCGTAGGCGCAGCATTGCTCTCTTGTTCTGCTTGTTGTGTTTGGGCTTTCGTCAATGCATCAATATTCTTGCTGCCATCTTTCTTGGTTTCAATGTAGAACTCAGCACCATCAAGCGTGACGTTTCCAATTTCAAGCTGTTGACTAAAAAGTGGCATAACAGAGATGTCTACACCAACGGTATCAACTTTGAATAAATTGGGTTTACTAAAGCCTTGTGGGTTTCGCAATTCTGTATGTCCCAACTCAAAGCCAATCGATGGGAAAAATTGCCAACTGATATCCCCTTCAATCACCAACTCTAATCCCGTTTGCTTTTGCGCTTGCTCAACAATAAGGGGTTTAAACTGATTCGGGTTGACGAAGATGGTTAACGCTAAAATTGCGACCAAAATGACCACAATCGGTATTGCTAGAATTAAGAGCAGTTTCTTCATTTGTTTTTCCTTGCTCGAGTGTTTTTACAATTATAAGCGCAGACTCCATTTACCGCTGACAGTTCCACAAAAGCGTGAAAAGTGTCTGGTTTTAACCTGCAACTGACTAATTTAAAAACAAAAAAAGAAGTGGCACTTAAGGTGCCACTTCTTCTCTTAAAAATAAAGCGATATAGCCGTCTATAGGCTTAAGCTTTCAAAAGTCTTGCAATGTGAGCTTTTAATACATCAATTGCGATACGGTTTTTACCACCGCGAGGAACAATAATGTCCGCATATTGCTTAGAAGGTTCGATAAACTGCATGAACATCGGACGTACTGTTTGTTGGTATTGCTTAAGAACAGACTCCATAGTTCGGCCTCGTTCTTCCACATCACGCTTAACACGGCGAAGTAAGCAAATATCTAACGGTGTGTCCATAAATACTGTCGCATGCATCAAATCACGAAGACGAGGGTCTGTAAGAAGAAGGATACCTTCTAGAATGATCACCTTTTTAGGTGTCATTGTGGTGGTGTTAATTGTTCTTGTGTGCTCAGTGTAGCTGTACTCAGGCACTTCTACTGCTTCACCACGTACCAATTTTTCTAGGTGCTCACACAGTAGGTCGTGGTCCAACGCACTCGGGTGATCGTAGTTCGTCTTTACTCGCTCTTCCATGCTTAGGTGGCTTTGGTCGTTGTAGTAGCAATCTTCCGTGATGACACCGATTTGATGATCGCCTACTTTCGCGCGAAGCTCATTATAAATAGTGCTCGCGATCAGACTTTTTCCAGAAGCAGAAGCGCCAGCAATACCTACGATGACGCATTGATTATTATCAGACATTAGTTTGCACCCGATGATGATTTCTAGTCACATAAAAAGATAAACTGCCTGATTATAGGGAGTTCACCCCATAGTTACTAGTTGGAATTAGGGTTTAGTCATAAGTTTCTGCCTGCTCAGAGGATTAACCTCCGAGCAAACGTTAAAATGTGCAATTATCAACCAGCAGGCATAGTAAACTTAGTTCACCATTGTAAAGCTAATCGCATCTGGTTTTGCTTTGCCTTGCCAAAACATCGTGCTACATACGCGATCGGCAAGTTGCTTATAATACCCTGCATGCTCACTTTCTGGGCGTCTTGCTACCGTTGGCACGCCAGCGTCAATATCTTCTCTCATAGAGATATGAAGCGGAATTTGTCCTAACAATGCTAAGCCAAATTCTTGTGACATTTTTTCAGCTCCGCCCATACCAAAAATATGCTCTTTCGCGCCACATTGACTACAAATGTGATAACTCATGTTTTCCACAACACCAATAACCGGGACATGGACTTTGTTAAACATTGCCGCTCCCTTCCTTGCATCGGCAAGGGCTAAATCTTGCGGTGTTGTGACTAGCACGCTACCTGTTACCGGAATTTGTTGTGACAGAGTCAATTGAATATCCCCTGTACCTGGCGGCATATCAATCACCAAATAATCCAAATCTGGCCAATCTGTTTCAGTTAATAACTGCGACAACGCTTTTGAAGCCATTGGACCGCGCCATATCGCCGCTTCTGATTTATCCACCAAATAACCGATAGAATGAGTATAGATGCCGTGAGCAAAAATGGGTTCCATCCACTTGCCATCACGAACTTCTGGTTTAGCATCTTCTTGCCCCAACATCATAGGTACAGACGGACCATAGATATCTGCATCCAACAATCCCACTTTCGCCCCAGATTGAGCAATTGCCAACGCTAAGTTAACTGCGGTAGTAGATTTACCAACGCCACCTTTCGCAGAACTGACGGCAATGATGTTCTTAACACCCTTAACCGAGTTAGCCACTTGAGTTTCTAAAGCTTTAACTCCAAGGCGAATATTAAATGGGAATTCAGCCACTTTACCCGAGGCTTGCTGCTGTTTGATCCAGTCATGCAGTACGGTTTGAAGCTCATTACTTGCGAATGACAACGTTATATCAATAGAACCCTGTGTCGTAATCGAAATTGCGCCATGAATATCTGCCCAGTTTTCCACCAACTGTGGATGTTGGAATTGGTTAAACCAGTGACAAAAATCTTGTTTTGAAGTGAACTGATGCATAAGCCCTCCTTTTAGATGTCATGCTACCACCGTCCAGGCTCAACCAGAACCCCAAAAAAACTAAGGCATTCCGCAGTTTGACACCTTGGAGTTAGTCAGTTCATGGGGTAGTATTATCCATCAAAATTTATTTATACCTATCAAGAAAAGCGAATATTAAGTATGGCAAACGATCCAAAAAACTTTCCGTCAAGGAAAATGCTGGTAACTTGTGCCCTTCCGTACGCTAACGGTTCGATCCACCTTGGTCATATGCTTGAGCATATCCAAGCGGACATTTGGGTTCGTTACCAACGCCTACGCGGCAACACTGTAAACTTCATCTGTGCTGACGATGCTCACGGCACGCCAATCATGCTTAAAGCGCAACAGATGGGTATTACTCCTGAAGAAATGATTGCCGCAGTTAGCGAAGAGCACCAAAAAGACTTCGCTGGATTTGATATCAGCTTTGATAACTACCACAGCACACACTCAGATGAGAACCGTGAGCTAGCGTCACACATTTATCTTGAGTTGAAGAAAAATGGCTTTATCTCTAGTCGTACTATCTCTCAGCTGTTCGATCCAGAAAAAGAGATGTTCTTACCGGACCGTTTCGTAAAAGGTACCTGTCCAAAATGTAAGTCTGAAGACCAATACGGTGACAACTGTGACAACTGTGGTGAGACTTACAGCCCAACAGAACTGATCAATCCTAAATCTGCGGTTTCTGGTGCGACGCCAGTAATGAAAGATTCAGAGCACTTCTTCTTCGACCTACCTCAGTTTGAAAGCATGCTAAAAGAGTGGACTCGCTCTGGCTCGCTACAAGCTGAAACAGCGAACAAAATGCAAGAATGGTTCGAATCTGGTTTGCAGCAATGGGATATCTCACGTGACGCACCATACTTTGGCTTCGAGATCCCTGGTGAGAAGAACAAATTCTTCTACGTGTGGCTAGACGCGCCTATCGGCTACATGGGCTCTTTCAAAAATCTATGTGACAAGCGCGACGACCTAGATTTCGACGAGTATTGGAAAAAAGACAGCTCAGCAGAGCTGTACCACTTCATCGGTAAAGACATCGTTTACTTCCACAGCCTATTTTGGCCAGCAATGCTAGAAGGTTCTGGCTTCCGCAAGCCTAACAACGTATTCGTACACGGTTACGTAACCGTAAACGGCGCAAAAATGTCGAAGTCTAAAGGTACGTTCGTAAAAGCAAGCACTTACCTAGAGCACCTAGACCCTGAGTGTCTACGTTACTACTACGCTGCGAAACTAAACAGCCGTATCGACGATCTAGATCTTAACCTTGAAGACTTCACTCAGCGCGTAAACGCTGACGTTGTTAACAAGATCGTTAACCTGGCATCTCGTAACGCAGGTTTCATCGCGAAACGTTTTGAAGGCAAACTGTCTGACAACTTTGCAGAGCCTGAACTTTACAACGAATTTGTTTCTGCTGCTGACCGTATCGCTGAGCTTTACGAAACGCGTGAGTTTGGTCGTGCAATCCGTGAAATCACGGCATTGGCAGACAAAGCTAACCAATACGTTGATGAAAGAGCACCGTGGGTTGTAGCAAAAGAAGAAGGAAAAGATCAGGAACTACAAGACATCTGTTCTGTCGGTATCAACCTGTTCCGCGTACTGATGACTTACCTGAAACCAGTAATGCCATCGCTAGCTGCGCGTACTGAAGCGTTCCTAAACCAAGAGCTAACTTGGGAAAACATCGCTGCTCCACTAACAGGCCACGAGATCACTAAGTTCAAAGCACTGTTCAACCGTATCGATCCGAAGAATGTTGAAGCGATGATCGAAGCGTCTAAAGAAGATGCGGCGGCAGAAATGGCGGCGAAAGAGAAAGCTGAAGCGGAAAAGAACAAGGCTAGCCAAACCGAGCTAGACAAAGAACCAATCGCTGAAGAGATTGAGTTCGATGCTTTTGCTGCAGTAGATATGCGTATCGCTCGTATCATCTCTTGTGAAGAAGTACCAAAAGCCAACAAACTGCTTAAGTTCCAATTGGACATCGGTGGTGAAACTCGTCAGGTATTCTCTGGCATCAAGTCAGCTTACAAACCTGAAGAGCTAGAAGGCAAGCTAACGGTAATGGTAGCAAACCTAAAACCTCGTAAGATGAAGTTTGGTATGTCTGAAGGTATGATCCTAGCGGCAGGCCCTGGTGGTAGCGACCTGTGGATCCTTGAGCCACACGAAGGCGCTCAACCTGGCATGCGCGTAATGTAAGTATCTTTATTGAAAAGGCTTAACTAAATCAGTTAAGCCTTTTCTCGCAGTTAAGCTTATCGATTAAGCTTGATTGTACTACAAAGAGAATTCTTCTGGACCCCAAGTAATAATCGCGCCACATGCAAGGAAAAGTACAAAGCTGATCGTGACTACAAAAGCGAGAACTCGATCAAATGTCGTTGCGTATTTTAGTATTAACTGATCATCTACAAGTGATACTTTCGCAGGCTTGCCTCGCATTAAAACTGTAGTATACATTGGGAATCTAACCCCCCAGGTATCTCTATCCCAACCGACAGGGCCATGACCATCCTTCGACATCTTTTTCTCGATCCGCTTTACCGAAACACGAATGAAAAGCAAAGTACTAACTAACCAAGTACATCCGATAATCATATTTGTCATATCAAAATAAGACACGTTGATCCCTTTAATTCCAATGAATGTTAGAACTAACTTCATAGGCACCTTTGGCTAAATTTTGCCCTGCACTATCAGCCATCTTAGCTGCTGCATAGCCGACACCTAAGCCTACACCAATTAATACTACGACTCCAAATGGGCCAGCAGCCAAAGCGATTCCCATTCCAGATGCAATCACTTTGGATGTGGTCCAAACGCCAGCAGCGTTGCTCGCACCAAACCCTGCAACTTCCATTGCTGCTCTTTTTTGCCAATTTTCTCCGTTATTCTTGGCATTTCGAACATTGTTAAAGCGAACACCAGCATCAATCATGATGATCTTTTTACCCACAATACTAGAGCTTTGTTCAAGAAATCGAATTGAGCGGATGTTAGCTATAGATGTTAAATGTAACTTAGTTATATCCCTGCCACTTCTCGCGATATTGGCAGCTCTATTCGGGTTGCTCCAAATGTTTCCACGGCTACTTTTAACTCGTCCTGCATAATGGGTAAGCTCTTTTGTAAATTTTGCATTCAAAGAATTGTGAGCTTCTTTAACTCTATATCCAAGCTTCACAAGCTCCTTTTTCTGCGCACCATTTCGTGAGGCTGTACGTACATCTAGTAAGGCATTTTGATATTTGAGCAAAGCTTTCCCGAAATTACTCAATCTGACTTGCTTTTCATTAACAGCAGTAGCGGCAGCACCTACTGCAGTATACTCATCGATTTTCCCCCCCATAGTATGATTAGTAGCATCTAAAAAAGGCTTAATCTCTTTTTCATAGAGGAGGGCTACCGCTTGTAAGTTTTCATCGCCAAACTCACTTGTTAGATTGGCTACATTTCTTTTGGTTTCTTGTGACCAACTTTTTACAGTATCAAGAGCACAAGCTATATCAGGTCTCTCGCTACGTAACTTAGCTATGTTGATCACAGAGCCTTCGTTCAGTATGAAAGGAGTACCTGCGGGAATAAAACTACCAAATATATGTAGGTTGTCCTTACGAAACTGAAGGTACCTATCCTCATCATTTGTATCGATAGGGAGCGTTATCTTTGAGTGAGTACTGAAGCATAGGTCGAATTTATTAGACAAATTAATTACCTCGAACAACCAACAAAATAGACAACTTATATCATATGAAGTGTTCGAATATTTTAATTTCTAAACATTGTGACTTGAATCAGACTAAAAAGTAATCAATATGTAACTCACAAAGAATAACGCGTACACCAAGCATCGACACCGAATAATCAAACATATTCACAAATTTGGTGAATCCATGCACCAACAACGACCATTCAAAAAGAACATTCAATATAACCAATTGTTTAAATTGAGTTTTTGTTTGGCATCAAAACTGCAATCTTCCTTGTTAGGTCCAAACACTAACAAGGAGTTGGTTATGTTTGTTTTGATTTCCACACTATTGTCCATCGCTATTTTAGCCGGAATATATCACTTATCTTCTAAACGAGAGCAGCAACATGCGCGCAAATATCAGCTGTTAACATTGTTGCGAGATGTTGTTCACCTTCTGAGACACCACCGAGCTGCTACTCACTACTCGCTTCAATTCCAACAAAACGATCAACAAAAATTGGACGCTCTTCATGATGCTCTGACTAACAAGCTGCATCTTTTAGTCGAAACATCACGGTTTGAAAACAAACCCATGTACCGCGTATTACAGATTAAAGTAGGGAAACTACTTGAACAATGGAATGACCATAGTGTTGCAAGAAACCAGATGGAGCATGGTAAGTTAATTCGTCATTGCTTGTTTTTGATGGATGAAGTAACCATCGCATGGCTAGCGGTTGAACAAAGAGATGACTTACATAATGAGTATCACATGAACTGGCAAAACATTATGGATAGCTTGGAGACCCTGACTCAGTTACGAATCAGCATTCAAGATTTAGGAGAACAAGGCGGAAATGAGCGTTTCAAAAACTATGCATCGGTCATGATGCGTAAGCTAAACCAACTAGCGGTTATCGCTCCACTTAGCATTACCTCTCCTGCTTCCACGCGCTCAATACAGACGCTAAATGAATACGTGACAGGGAGTCATGTCGACTTAACAGAAGCAGAGCTTTATGGCGTCACATCGGACTTGTCATTGACCATCTTCAATACTTACGACCATGTCCTTTCAGATGTCGTAGAGTCATTATATCTACCGTTACCCAGACTCTCGCTAGCAGGATAAACGTTCCATGCCTTATTATTGGTGCTAGGTCCGTCGCCGACTTATAAATAAAAACAAAAAAACCGCAGGCCTAAGGCACTGCGGTTTTCGTTTATTCAACTTGTCAGCGCTTAGCTGTCGTCTTCCGTGAAGTTCGTTGGTAATTGCTTTTTCATTTCGTTCCAGATCAACGCACTTTCCATACCATAATGACGAATCACTACTGGTAGTTGCTCACGCTGGCCACTTTCACAAGTTTCGAGCAATTGATGGTAAAACTTCAGAGCTAGCTCACGAGAAGCTGGATTTGAGAAGTAGTAGCTACCGACACGATCGTAGAGCTTCTTCAAACCATTAAAGATCAAACCGTAAATTTGATTTCCTGAATGGAATGCCAGGCGCTGGAAAAGCATATAATCGTAAAAGTTGAACGTTTTAGCAATCAAGATTTCTTGACGCTTCGCTTCATCTTTCTCGTTATCTTCTTTCACATTCTGCAGAACTTTTTCAGCATACGGCGAGGAAGCGATGAATTCATCCCAGGAAGCCGCATTCATTAAAGCTTCACAAGATTCGATTACGTTCTTAATTGTACGCTCAGAGCTCTCTTTGTTCGCTTTAAATGCATAGCGCATAAAGATAGGACTGATGTTGGTACGAGCCGCAAGCAGATCTTCTACAATGTTTGTCGCATTATCAACGTCTAGCGTCATTAAAGTATCCAAAATATGCAGACCAGAGGTCTCCATAAATTGGTTAACTTTCGTAGGTTTGCCGTGCTGGATAGTCAACCATCCGTCACGGGCTAGTCGTTGAAGAACCTCCCTTAAAGTCGTTCGAGTAACACCAATCAGTTCGGACAGCTCGCGCTCAGCAGGTAAAATTGAGCCTGGAGGAAAACGGCCGTTCCAAATGCTCTCGATAATATATTTTTCTGCGAATCCCGCAGGGCTTTTCGCCTTTATGACCATTCTACTTTTTATCCAATATTGATTTCTGAGGGTCGATACTACTCATCATACCACTACTTAGCGGTTTGAGAAAATTTACGATCAATAGTGGAAACGACTCCATAACATAGAGTTAATACTCTATATGTTGTGTCAATTTAAGAGGCTCTAACATGCGAGCGAAAGCAGTAAAATATGAATTTTCATTTAATTAAACAGCTCACAAATCTCGGAGAAATAAAGACAACCGTGTCACATTTTCATATTCAAAATATGAAAAATTACTTTGTATATCACAGTTAATATTCTTTCTTAATTTGCCTTTTCTCGTCACTGACCGTCATTTAAAATCCAAGAGGATTTTTTTAAGACTTTCATGGTATAGTAACGCCGTTTTGATCGCGTTATTACATTTAAAAAGTCATTTTAGTCGGTAGCATCACGTTTTGTTATTGACTAATAAATGCCTGAGTGTAGAGTTTGCGGTCGAAAGTGAGCGGTGCTTGAGTTCAGGGGAAGTAACTTGGCAAGACTACAATAAACAAAGGATTGTTGTTTTACTAAGTTATTGTTTTTAAAGACTAGTTAATAAGTCTAACAAACAGATACTTAAGCACTATTGTAGTGTCTATTCATAATTTTGTTATAAAGAGAATTATCATGCCGATATCGCTCGGAAACGCTTTTATCAAGAACTTCCTTGGTAAAGCGCCTGATTGGTACAAAGTTGCCATTATAGCCTTCTTAATAATTAACCCGATTGTATTCTTCCTAATAAACCCATTTGTAGCTGGATGGTTGTTGGTCGCTGAATTTATTTTCACGCTAGCAATGGCATTAAAATGCTACCCATTACAACCTGGCGGTTTACTTGCTATTGAAGCCATTGCTATCGGCATGACTAGCCCTGCGCAAGTTAAGCACGAATTAGTAGCAAATATCGAAGTACTGCTACTTCTGGTATTTATGGTTGCGGGCATCTACTTCATGAAGCAGCTATTGCTGTTCATTTTTACCAAAATTTTACTTGGCATTCGCTCTAAAACCCTACTATCACTCGCGTTCTGCTTTGCTGCGGCATTTTTGTCTGCATTTTTGGATGCCTTGACGGTTATCGCCGTTGTTATCAGCGTGGCGATCGGCTTTTACTCTATCTATCACAAAGTAGCGTCTGGTAACCCTATCGGTGACCATGACCATACACAAGATGACACGATCACTGAACTAACGCGTGATGACCTAGAAAACTATCGTGCGTTTTTGCGCTCTTTGTTGATGCATGCTGGTGTAGGTACTGCCTTAGGTGGCGTAACCACGATGGTTGGTGAACCTCAAAACTTAATTATTGCAGACCAAGCGGGTTGGTTATTTGGTGAATTCCTAATCCGTATGTCTCCAGTGACACTACCTGTATTTTTCTGTGGTCTCATCACTTGTGCTTTAGTTGAAAAGCTTAAAGTGTTTGGCTACGGCGCGAAGCTTCCTAATAACGTTCGTCAGATCCTCGTCGATTTTGACCGTGAAGAGCGTAAAACGCGAACAAATCAAGATGTCGCAAAACTCTGGGTTCAAGGTCTTATTGCGGTTTGGTTGATCGTTGCACTCGCTTTGCACTTAGCGGCTGTCGGCTTAATTGGCCTTTCTGTGATCATATTAGCGACCGCATTTACTGGTGTCATTGAAGAGCATTCCATGGGGAAAGCGTTTGAAGAGGCCCTGCCCTTCACTGCACTGCTTGCAGTATTTTTCTCGATCGTTGCCGTAATCATTGACCAAGAGCTGTTTAAACCAGTCATCGATGCGGTGCTTGCCGTTGAAGATAAAGGTACTCAGCTAGCTCTGTTCTATGTGGCGAATGGCTTATTATCTATGGTGTCGGATAACGTGTTCGTTGGTACGGTTTACATCAATGAAGTAAAAACTGCACTCATCGAAGGCCTCATTACTCGTGATCAGTTCGACTTACTGGCGGTGGCAATCAATACTGGTACTAACCTGCCTTCTGTTGCAACGCCAAACGGTCAAGCGGCATTCCTATTCTTACTCACATCGGCTCTCGCTCCATTAATTCGTCTGTCTTACGGTCGAATGGTTATCATGGCGCTGCCTTACACCGTCGTTCTTGCGATTGTCGGTCTGATGGGAATCATGTTCTTCCTAGAGCCTGCAACCGCTTCTTTCTACGAAGCTGGTTGGATTTTACCTCATAGTGGTGATCTGACTCCCGTAGTATCCGGTGGTCACTAAAATTTGAGTTGATTAGGAAACTTATCCACGATAAAAAGCTCTGAGTATTCAGAGCTTTTTCTATTTCAGACAGGAACAAAAACGTGACTATTTTAAATTCACTTAACCAGTTTTCAAAGGGACGTTTATCGTGGCTACTGCTTCTGCTATTCGTCGTTTTCTTTGAAGCATGTGCCCTCTATTTTCAGCACGTCATGATGCTTGCACCATGTGTCATGTGTATTTATGAAAGAGTCGCGATGATTGGAGTGGGCGTCGCTGCAATGGTTGGTATATTGGCACCCAAGAACCCAATTTTCCGCTGGCTAGGTTTGATAGGCTGGGGATTAAGTGCTTACAAGGGTTTGTTACTTGCGATGCAGCACGTTGACTACCAGTTTAATCCATCACCATTCGCGACTTGCGATTTATTCGTCACATTCCCTAGCTGGGCTCCGCTCAATCAGTGGGTTCCTTGGATGTTTGAAGCATATGGTGATTGCTCTAAGGTTGTGTGGCAGTTCCTTGATTTATCAATGCCACAATGGTTAGTCGTAATTTTTGCAGGCAATTTAATCGCTTTGGCATTAATTGTAATTGCACAATTCTTCCCTGCAAAACGCGTTAATCCAATTCGTTAATCCTACTGACGCGTAAAAATTAACAAAAAGCCGACCATCTGGTCGGCTTTTTGTTAAGTGGATAGCGCGGCGATTCGATTTAGCCGCGTGATTGACCACAGCACTGCTTGAATTTTTTTCCGCTCTCACAAGGACAGGGATCATTGCGCCCGATACCTTTGAATGGGTTTAGGCTTTGAGCTTTATTGCCTACCATCAACTCATCCGCGCCCAGCGCGACTTCACCGACCATTAAATCAAGCTGGTCGACTAAATCTGTCAGGGCCGGTGGCGTTTCAATACCTGCGTCGCGCATCTGTTGCTGCGTTGCTGGCTCATCGATAGCCAGCATCAAAGTGGTCAGTAATGCTTGCAGCATACGCTGTAATCCATCATTGAGCTCAACGTCTTGCCACTGTTCTTCAATCATTGGCCAAACAGACATAAAGCCTTCGGCAAAATCAGCAAGTTGTTCAGGTTCTTTGCCTGTTAGCTCTAGCACAGAATATTCGTTTCGTTGAATTCGGTTATGCTGCTTGTGAATTTGCTCTTCCACAGCTGGTTGAATCGCTTTGAATCCCTCACCTAATAGCGGCTCTAACCACTTTTCAGGAGCGAGTGGTTTTGTCGTCAGATTCGCAGCTAACACTGCGCCTTCGATAAATAGGCAAGATTCATCGACGTGAACTTCACCTTTTTCAATCAATGTGTATTGCATGACATCTGGTTTCCCATAAATTTGGCGGCATTATACCTCAGAGCTCAAAAGCACGTAACCTAACGTTGTGTGTTTGACTGCATTGGGCGCTTCGAGTCTTTTAATGACAAACTTAACTTACATCGCTACAATCGCCCTCCTTTTTACCACCAAACTGTATTAGGCAAGCTATGCGAGTTGTACTAGGCCCAATGGAAGGCGTTTTAGATCATTTGATGCGCCAAATCCTGACCGAGATAAACGACTATGACCTGTGTGTTACGGAGTTTGTTCGCGTAATCGACCAGCTATTACCCGATCATGTGTTTCACCGTTTATGCCCAGAGCTGTTGCAAGGTTCTCAGACTGCATCTGGTGTGCCAGTACATGTGCAATTGTTGGGACAAGAACCGAACTGGATGGCTGAGAACGCAATTAAAGCGGCAAACCTTGGCGCCAGAGGTATTGATATAAACTTTGGTTGCCCAGCCAAAATGGTCAACAAAAGTAAAGGTGGAGCAGCGCTACTCCAACATCCAGAGCTCATTCACCGTGTGGTTAAAGCTTGTCGAGAAGCCGTTCCAGAAGCCATTCCCGTAACTGCAAAAATTCGTCTTGGCTGGGAGAACCCTGAAGATTGCTTTGAAATTGTCGATGCCATTCAGTCTGCTGGCGCAAATGAACTGACCGTACACGCACGTACTAAACAAGGTGGTTATAAAGCTTCTGAGATAAAATGGGATTACATCAACCAAATTCGTGAACGTTTTGATATCCCACTGATTGCGAATGGCGAAATTTGGAATTATGAAGACGGTCAACGTTGCATTGAAACGACTGGCGTTAACTCTTTGATGGTGTGCCGAGGCGCTTTCAATATCCCTAACTTAGGCAATATGGTAAAACATAACCACCAGCCAATGTCATGGCCCGAGGTGGTTGAGTTGCTCATCTATTATTCCAAGTTTGAGATGAAAGGCGATAAAGGCTTGTATTACCCAAACCGCGTAAAACAATGGTTCTCTTACTTACGTCAGGCTTATCCTGAAGCAAAAGACCTATTTAGAGAAATCAGAACGTTCAACAAAGCCGCACCAATTGTTGAGCATATTCAACGCTACCGCGATGACTTAAACTCTCAGGTTGCATAACTCCCGAACACAAAAAAGGACGAATATCTCGTCCTTTTTTGTATCTAAATCCTAGTAACAGATCTTATTTTTGCCGGTACTTTTGGCTTGATATAACTTTTCATCCGCCGCTTTAAACAATTCATCAAAGTTTTCTACTCGGCTCTCTTTACTAAACACCACACCGCCAGAGATCGTAAAGCCTTCTTTCGTTACGCGTGTCGAGCGCTCATCTATGGCCTTTTTTACTCTGTCTAAAATGAGTTTAATGCCCTCTGAATCTTCGTCATAAATCGCTAAAACGAACTCTTCGCCACCAAACCTTGAGGCAACATCGGTATGGCGAATATTTTCACGTATACATTTTGCAACAAGCTGAATTGCAGAATCACCGACATCATGACCATAGGTGTCGTTGATCTTCTTGAAGTTATCAATATCGAACACTGCTAAAGCAACCTGTTTTTTTGTCATCTTATTACGCCACACGGTTTGCATACCTCGACGATTCAATAAGCTGGTCATTGGGTCTCTTGCTGCCAGTTCTTTAAAGTAGCGTCGCTCGCTATGCATATTCACATAGAACAAGACGACGGTACTCAACACGTAAATAAATAGTGCGACAATAAGGCTGTATTTTTCAAAAACCGCTAGGTTCTTAGCTTCATCCCAAAGGTTGTACTCGTAGTACATGCTGTGATTCGCACTCAATCGCTCTAATTCGACTGGTTTGATTCGTGTACTGTTTGAAGGAATGGATTGTAAATTGGAAACCAAATGAAACTGACCTACAAGACCTAGCGACGAAGCCATAAGCGTATTGATGTCAAAATCAATAGATAAAACACCTTGATGTTCTCCTTTCTCATAGACGGGTACCGTCATACTAATGACTTGACCTTCCATCGAGTCCAACACAGGCCCTGGTCCAGCCAAGGTAATGTTCACTTTATCTTGCGCGGTTTTTTGCCAAAAAGGTCGGGCTTTTAGCGTTGACAAAAGCTCTTTTGTGAAATTTTTTGCGTAGGTATCGGGTGAGGAGATAACGTAACCGCGCTTGTCAATGTAATGGATTCCAACAATGTGCGATTCAATATCGTGCAGAAATGACAATGACGGCGCAAAACCCGCCTTTTGTTCAGCTAACTGGTTAATCGTTGAACCTTGCTGACATAAGCTTTCGTCCCCTACGATCATATAATCCAGGTCAACCGCAGGTAACCCTTCACTATAAACACTTTCGAGTAATAACACATCTATAGGCCAAAGATAACAAAGCCCTTCTTTGACTAAAGAATTATGTTCTTCAAACAGTGGGTTAGCGTAATTGGTATAGTTGGTGAAGCTGTAATCTAAAGCCGTGAGTACTTTAATACCGCGAGACATTGCACGCTCGATACGCGAATACTCAGAATCGATATAGCGGTTAACCGCATCATAGTAATTTTTCGTTGTCACGAGTAAAACCACTACAAATAACGCCAGAGGAAAAAAGATGACAAATGAGAGGCTAAATCGCCTTTGGTTTACCATTGAGTACCATGCATATGAAAGGTCAATAGTCTCTTATGACTGCTATTAAATTGATACTCGTTATCTGGTGACGCATGCAATGCAGCACCAGATAACAAGAGACCAAACAAATGTGTGCGCGCTGTTTGAGACCGTTTATATATTAAAGGAGTTTAATCAATATAGAGTGTGGTGTCACTTTAGTCGCCATAATTTGCAGCTCTGTGCCGACATATTGACAGAGATATGACCTTTATAATCAACCTGTTCTGTGTCATCTAACAACGATATAACTTGGCTAACCTCCAAGCCCAGTTGCCACATAGGTAAATCGATTGAACATTCATTACCACTGAGATTAATCATAACAACGACTGCTTCGCGACCCAGTACACGTGCGTACGCCAACTGGTTGTTAGTGCAATGAAGCCATTGAATACAGCCCGACTGTAAAGGCTTACATTGTTTACGTATCTTGATCCATTGTTGGTAAAGCGATAGCCATTGTGAACTTTCAATTTCATTCCAAGGAAAACAACGACGATTATCCGGGTCTAGCCCTCCTTCTAGACCGACTTCACTCCCGTAGTAAATACAAGGCGTGCCAACGTAAGTCATAAGCATTGCTAGCGCGATGTTCATTTTACGCTTATCACCATCAACCAGTGTGATAAACCGAGCAGTATCGTGACTATCGAGTTGATTTAGCTGCGATAGCTGATTAGAAAATGGGATTTTTGCTCTGGCTTCGTCCAACCATGCTTTAAACTCCAAACCATCAATGTTGATTGGATCGTACATAATGTCTTGTCGTGCGATAAAAGCTCGAACTGGATGAGCAAAACCGTAGTAGTTCATCGCCCCATCCTCTTGATCACCTTGCAACCACTGCGTTGCTTCAAAAAAGTGCTCACCTAACACATAAGCATTCGGGTTTACTGACTTAGTCGCATTACGAAACGCTGCCACATAATGAGCATTGTTTTTCGCGCCGTCCCCTTCGCCAAGCATATGAATTACATCAAACCGCCAGCCATCAACCAAGTACGGTGGCTTCAGCCAATACTTGATGACAGACTCTTCACTTTGGTAGATGTAGTCGCGCACCTGTTCATTTTCGAAGTTTAGAACCGGTAAGTTACCAATGCCTTTCCAACCAATGTAGTGATTGGTTTCGCCTTCGAAAAAGTAGTAATCACGGAACTTTGACTGCGGATTGCCATACGCTCCTTCTCCTTTTTGATGGATATCAAACCAAGGATGATGCACTGACGTGTGGTTAAACACCGCGTCTAAGACAATCTTCATATTCTTACCACGGATTTTCTCACACAGTTCAGCAAACTGATCATTGGTGCCGAACATAGGGTCAACAGTGAAGTAATCGGTGGTGTCGTATTTATGATTACTTGGTGAAGAAAAGATCGGATTAAAATAAAGCGCAGTAACGCCGAGCTGTTCAAGATAGTCCAACTTTTGCTCCACACCTTTGAGGTCGCCGCCAAAGAATTCACGCGCCCCGGTATTTTGGTGAGAGCCTACCGCGTCTCCCCACGCCTTGACGATCGATGCAGAATCATACTGAGCATAAGCGTGGCGAATATCAGACTCACTTTTACTAGCAGAAAAACGGTCAGGAAAGATTTGATAGAAAACTTGCTCTTGGACCCAGCTTGGTGGTTGATGGTTTACATTCAACTTAAAGTGGAACTCTTTGGGTGGAATACGCTTTTGCACACCCCGTGCATCGAGCCAGTATTGTTGTCCGTCTTTGAGGATCTTAAACACATAATGTGTGACATCTCGATCTCGATTTGGTCGAAACGATGCCTCCCATAGTAACAATTCCCCAGCTGTTCCAATTTGAGCCATGTCGACCAGATATTCTTCATTGTCCGGCTCAATACGCACATAGACGGAATCAAAATCCAATGTCTCGGTTTTCAGTCTGACTGTAATTTGCTCGTCATTAAAAGCTAAACCATCAATAGTTTGACTATGAAAAATAAATGGCAGGTTCATTATGGGCACTCCTCGTCATCGGATATGCCACTATGTTATTGAAGAATTCGAGACAAGAAATCCTCCTTGCGAGTTGACATATCAGCCAATTTTCTCAAGGAGGATCACACTTAGTAGGCGTAGTGACTTGTCGGATACCGCTTAGTTCAACAAGAGACTGTCATCTGCCAGCTCTTCACCACGCACTTTGGAGAACATATCCAACAAGTCTGGTACTTGCATGTTAGCGCGCTGCTCTCCAGCCACATCAAGCACAATTTCACCTTGGTGAAGCATTACGGTCCTATCGCCACATGCTAATGCGTCTTTCATCGAATGCGTCACCATCATCACTGTTAAATCGAACTCATCGACAATACGTTTAGTTAAGTCGATAACAAACGCCGCCATACGAGGATCAAGCGCAGCCGTGTGTTCATCAAGCAATAACAGCTTACTCTCCGATAACGTCGCCATCACAAGGCTAACGGCTTGTCGTTGTCCACCAGACAGCAACCCAATGCTATCACCCAAGCGGTCTTCTAAACCAAGACCGAGGATGCTAATTCGCTCTTGGAACAGCTTGCGACGTTTAGTAGAGAGCGCCAATCCCCAGCTGCGTTTTTTACCACGCATGTGCGCTAGAGCCATGTTCTCTTCTATCGTCAGTTCACCACAAGTCCCGGCCAATGGATCTTGAAACACTCGGGCACATTGCGTCGCACGTTGGGCTACCGTCTGCTTGGTGACGTCTTTGCCATCAATGATCACCTGACCACCTATCATCGGCGTCTCACCTGTCACCGCACCAAGCAACGTGGATTTTCCCGCGCCATTAGAACCAATCACGGTAAGAAATTGATGCTCTGGAACCTCTAAAGAGACGCCTTTCAATGCACGATTTTCCAAAATCGTCCCAGGGTTGAACGTGACCTGAATATTATTTAGTTCGATCATAATGCCTCCCCAGAACCATTTTTTGATGCCGCTTGTTTAGCATCAGTAACGCGTTGTTTCGCTCTCATGCTCTGTTTTAGCTTTGGAGCAATAAGCGCCACAGCCACCAATACTGCGGTAACAAGGTTGAGGTCTGAAGCTTGTAAACCAAACATGCCAGAGCTCAAAGCGAAAGCCACTGCAAGGCGATAAAGTACCGAACCGATGATGACCGCAAATACCGCAACCCAAATCTTGCGCCCGGGAATAAGGGTCTGCCCCAAAATCACAGCTGCCAAACCAACGACAATGGTGCCCACGCCAGAGGTCACATCCGCAAAGCTGTTCGTTTGTGCAAACAACGCGCCTGCGAATCCCACAAACCCGTTGGATAAAGCCAAGCCAAAGTAGGTATAAAAGCCAGTGCTCGCCCCTTGCGCAGAAACCATACGCGCATTCACACCCGTGGCTCGTAAACCAAGACCAAAGTCGCTGTTCAGCAGGCGAATGACAAAGAAAGCGGAAAGAAGAACTAAGACCCCAACAACCAGAGGGCGAATAAACATCGCATCGCCCAATGCTTCAAACGGAGTGAGAATCGTATCCTCTCCAAGCAACGCCATATTAGGTTTGCCCATAATACGAATATTAATTGAAAATGCAGCGATCATGGTAAGAATGGAAGCTAACAGGTGTAAAATACCACACCGAACAGCCAGAAAAGCGGTTACCCACCCCGTCATACTACCAGCTATCATCGCCATTATTGTCGCAAGCCAAGGATTAATACCTGCGACAATCGCCGTTGCAGCCACCGCCGCTCCCATTGGAAAGCTGCCATCCACACTCAAATCGGGGAAATCGAGAACACGGAACGTAAGATACACACCCAGAGCGACTAGGCCATAAATCAAGCCAATTTCGAGTGCACCAAAAAAAGCAAATGCAGACATAACTGCTCCTTTCTGCATGCTCAGGCTGGCTAATACCAACCTGAACGTAAGACTTCTAACGTATACTCCCCTTCTTCTCTAGCAGAATGCTTTACACGAGAAATCTGGCGAGTATCAATTTTGGGGCAAGCCTCTATCAACCAACGTGACAGGCTTAACCCCAAAAAGCGTTACTTATTGCATGCTTGTCGCACGTTCAATCACAGAACTTGGCAGCTTGATACCGAGCTTAGATGCTGCGCTTTCATTAATTACAAGGTCAGAGCCCGTCGCGACTTTTACATCCAGCTTGCCTGGTTCTTGACCATCAAGAATCGCCGCCACGTAATCCGCGGTTTGTACACCAACCTGGTAGTAGTCAAAACCTAAGCCTGCAATTGCACCCTTTTCGACATACGACGTCGCGCCACCAAATACAGGTTTCTTCGCTTGATTCGCTGCAACAATCATCCCTTCAATCGCACTTGCAACTGTATTGTCTGTTGGGGCGTAAAGAATGTCTGATTTCGCTGCAATCGCTTGAGTCGCAGACTGAACATCAGCACTTTTTAGTGCGGTCGCTTCAACCACTTGTATGCCTTTTGCTTTTGCGCTTTCTTTTAGTAATTCAACTAAAGTCACGGCATTAGCTTCACCGGGATTAAATACAACCCCGATGCTTTTCACCTGAGGAAGAATTTCTTGGATGAGATCGACATGCTGAGCAACGGGTGAAAGATCAGACAGGCCAGTTACGTTTTTGCCTGGTTTTTCCATCGACTTAACCAATTTCGCACCAACCGGATCTGTTACCGCAGTAAAGACAACAGGAATAGAGCGAGTAGCCGACACCAAAGCTTGTGCCGAAGGTGTCGCGATGCCAACTAACACATCGGGATTTTCACCGACGTACTGACGGGCAATTTGCACCGCAATCGCTGGATTACCCTGTGCGGTCTTATAATCAAATTCTAGATTTTTGCCTTCTTCGTAGCCTTTCGCTTTCAAACCATCAAGCAATCCTTGGCGCGTCGCGTCTAACGCCGGGTGTTCGACAATCTGTGAAACTGCGACAGTTGCAGTGGCGGCCAGTACATTGGTAGAAGAGAAAATAGCAGTAGCCGATAGAACGGCGGTGGCTAATAAACGTTTCGTTTTCATCATAACTCCTTGATGTGACTTCGTCCTTGTTTCACGAGCTTTCAATATGTGTATCGACTCGTGAATTCAAATGTTTGAAGGCGGTATTGTTGTGTTCGTATAACTGTGCACTTCTTGCGCATCTTGTTTTTATTATTACTACTAAGTCTTAGTAAAGAAAAGAAAGATTTAACACTAAAGCAACATTTGTGATCGGGGGACTTCTTCATCCGGAAAGAATCTTTGGTAAACAAAGCTTCGCTCGCTTCATCGACGACCGTCAAAGTAGGTAATAGAGGCAGGATCAAAAATGGAGCGGCCAGTGCACACTCCATTTCAAACAATTTAAATTAGAACCAACGCTCTAATGACGATTTATCGAGCTGGCGAAACGCTCGGTTCAATATTATCGCAAGCTCTTTGTAACGAGGGCGAGCTTTTACAGGCTCTAATGCAAAACCTGTTTCCACAATTTTTTGATGCAACTCCCGATACCAAGAGGCCAAAGAAGGCGGCAATTTCGTGTTGGATCGAGCACCAAGCCACCAAATGCCTTGAAGTGGCAAACTAATCGCAAACAAAGCGACAACAATGGATTGAGGTAACGCGTGGTAATTGTTGAATGCCATTTGAGTGAGTACGCTGATCGCAGCAACGGCTGGCATGACTTTAATGCCAAAGCGAGTCGCCTTAATGATACGCTGTTCCGGAAATATGGCGCTTAGCTCTTTACGAACCGGCCAGATCTCCATGTAATTCTGGCCATCTTTCAGGCTATGGATCAATCCGACTTTATTACTCATACCGCTCTCTCACTAAAAAATAGTTGAACATTTCAACTGAAGGTACAAAAAATTGATGAAAGTTAATATTCTTTCAAATTTTTTTTGTTATCATTGCTTATTATCGCTATCCTTTGCAGACCCTCAATCTCATTGTTGCTGTTATTTACAATTTAAGCAACTCCGAGATATCTATCTGCACGGATCGCATCATAGTGATGGAAGGGTTCATCACTATTTCTTTATATGGAATTAGAACAATTTTTGACCAGGATTAGTACGCAGCCTTCTGGGTATCGGCTATTCTTGTGATTAATTTTTCATTCTTTAACTGATTTTTTATCAGACGAATAACAGGTAGTCATACATGTCTAAGCTAGTTTTAGTTTTAAACTGCGGTAGTTCTTCTCTTAAATTTGCCGTTGTTGATGCCGAGAACGGCGACGAGCACTTGTCAGGTCTTGCTGAGTGTCTTCACCTTCCTGAAGCTCGCATCAAGTGGAAACTTGATGGCAAGCACGAAGCTCAACTAGGCAATGGTGCAGCTCACGAAGAAGCACTAGCTTTTATGGTAGAAACTATTCTTGCTTCTAAGCCAGAGCTTAAAGCTAACCTAGGCGCAATCGGTCACCGTATCGTTCACGGCGGCGAGCAGTTCACTCAATCTGCACTAATTACTGATGAAGTTCTAAAAGGTATTCAAGACGCTGCAACATTTGCACCTCTTCATAACCCTGCTCACATCATCGGTATCGAAGCGGCTAAGAAAAACTTCCCAGAGCTGAAAAACGTTGCTGTATTTGACACTGCGTTCCACCAAACTATGCCTGAAGAGTCTTACCTATACGCTCTTCCATACAACCTATACAAAGAACACGGTATCCGTCGTTACGGCATGCACGGTACTTCTCACTTGTTCATCACTCGTGAAGTTGCAGGCCTACTAAACAAACCAGTTGAAGAAGTAAACATCATCAACTGTCACCTAGGTAACGGCGCATCTGTATGTGCGATCAAGAACGGTCAATCTGTAGACACTTCTATGGGTCTTACTCCACTTGAAGGTCTGGTAATGGGTACTCGCTGTGGCGACATCGACCCTGCTATCGTCTTCCACCTACACGACGCTCTAGGTTACTCTGTTGATCAAATCAACACGATGCTAACTAAAGAGTCTGGTCTTCAAGGTCTAACTGAAGTGACTTCTGACTGTCGTTTCGTTGAAGACAACTACGGTCAAAAAGAAGAAGCAACACGCGCAATGGACGTGTTCTGCCACCGTCTAGCTAAATACGTTGCTGGCTACACTGCTTCAATGGAAGGCCGTCTAGACGCAATCACTTTCACTGGCGGTATCGGCGAGAACTCTGGCCCTATCCGTGAAATGGTTCTAAACCGTCTTGGCATCTTCGGTATCGAAGTAGATAGCGAAGCTAACCTTAAAGCTCGCTTCGGCGGCGAAGGCGTTATCACGACTGAAAACAGCCGTATCCCTGCAATGGTTATCTCTACTAACGAAGAGCTAGTCATCGCTGAAGACACTGCTCGCCTGACAGGTCTTTAATTGAATTCCTGGCTAGCCACTCGGCTAGCCAGATTTTCATTCAAACGAATTTCTTAGGGGCTCAACTCCTATTCTTCGAGCTTCATGGAATAAGAGTTGAGCTTTTATCCCCCAAATAGCTAAAGGTACTCTACGAATGTCTCGTACTATTATGCTTATCCCTACTAGCGCAGGCGTTGGCCTAACAAGCGTTAGCATGGGTGTTCTTCGCGCTATGGAGCGTAAAGGCGTTAAAGTTTCTTTCTACAAGCCAATCTGTCAGCCACGTTCAGGTGGTGATCAGCCAGATCTGACTTCAACTATCGTTGGTCGTAACAGCGATATGAAGATCGGTGAACCAATGGCGATGTCTGTTGCTGAAAGCCTAATCGGTAACGACAACATGGACGAGCTGCTAGAAACCGTTGTTGAACGTTACAACCAAATCAACAAAGACGCAGACGTTACGCTAATCGAAGGTCTTGTACCTACTCGTAAGCACCCATTTGCAAACCAAGTAAACGCGGAAATCGCGGCAACACTTGGTGCAGAAATCGTGCTAGTTGCGACTCCAGGTACTGATAACCCTGCGCAACTGAAAGAGCGTATCGAAGTAGCATGTTCTAACTTCGGCGGCACTAAAAACAAAAACATCTCAGGTGTTATCATCAACAAGCTAAACGCTCCTGTTGACGAAGCTGGCCGTACTCGCCCTGACCTATCTGAAATCTTTGACGATGCAGACAGCGCGAAACAAAACGAATTGAAAGTGATGGAAATTTTTAACACTTCTCCAATTCGTGTACTAGGTTGTGTGCCATGGAGCATTGATCTGATTGCGACTCGTGCAATCGACATGGCTAAGCACCTGAAAGCAGATATCATCAACGAAGGTGACATCAACACTCGTCGCATCAAGAGCATCACTTTCTGTGCACGTTCTCTGCCAAACATGATTGAGCACTTCAAACCGGGCTCTCTACTTGTTACTTCAGCAGACCGTCCTGATGTTATCGTTGCTGCTTCTCTTGCTGCAATGAACGGTGTGGATATTGGTGCAGTACTGCTAACTGGCGGTTACGATATCCCTAGCGAAATCGAAGGCCTATGTAAACCAGCATTCGACACTGGTCTACCTATCTTCAAAGCACAAGGTAACACTTGGCAAACGTCTCTAAACCTACAGAGCTTCAGCATCGAAGTACCTGCAGACGATAAAGAGCGTATCGAGTTCATCAACGAACACGTTGCTGGCCACATCGACGGTAACTGGATCGAGTCTATGACTGAAGGCACTCAGAAGTCTCGTCGTCTAAGCCCACCAGCGTTCCGTTACCAGCTAACTGAACTTGCTCGTAAAGCAGGTAAGCGTATCGTTCTTCCAGAAGGTGACGAACCACGCACAGTTAAAGCAGCGGCAATCTGTGCTGAACGCGGCATTGCAGACTGTGTACTTCTAGGTAACCCAGATGAAATCCGTCGCGTAGCGGCTCAACAAGGCGTTGAGCTAGGTACTGGTGTAACCATCATTGATGCAGATGCTGTTCGTGAAAACTACGTTGCTCGCCTAGTTGAGTTGCGCGGTGCTAAAGGCATGACTGAAGTTGTGGCTCGTGAGAAGCTACAAGATTCAGTATTCCTAGGCACAATGATGCTTGAGAACGACGAAGTTGACGGCCTAGTTTCTGGTGCTGTTCACACTACGGCGAACACTATCGTTCCTCCGTTCCAAATCATCAAGACGGCACCAAATGCGTCTATCGTATCTTCAGTATTCTTCATGCTTCTGCCTGATCAAGTACTGGTTTACGGTGACTGTGCAATCAACCCTGATCCAACTGCTGAACAGCTTGCTGAAATCGCTATCCAATCTGCTGACTCTGCAGCAGCATTCGGTATCGAACCACGCGTTGCAATGATCTCTTACTCTACAGGTGAATCTGGTAAGGGTGCAGACGTTGATAAAGTACGTGAAGCAACAAAACTGGCTCAAGAGAAACGTCCTGATCTTATCATTGACGGCCCTCTACAGTACGACGCTGCTATTATGGAAAACGTTGCTGCTTCTAAAGCACCAAACTCTCCAGTTGCAGGTAAAGCGACAGTATTTGTATTCCCAGACCTAAACACGGGTAACACAACTTACAAAGCGGTACAACGTTCAGCTGACCTAGTATCTATCGGTCCAATGCTGCAAGGTATGCGTAAGCCTGTAAACGACTTGTCTCGTGGCGCGCTAGTAGACGACATCGTGTACACCATCGCTCTAACAGCTATCCAAGCAGACCAAGAAGCTAAATAATCGCTTCTGACATCTAGTTGGATATAGATACAAAGCCCTCGATTCGTCGAGGGCTTTTTCTATTGCTGGCCAGAACACTTATTTGTTTTTTATACCAATTACTGCACAACCTATAATTACTGGTGCACAAAGCTTTTCTCCCTATCGCCCCCCATACCTAATCGACATTGCTCGTGCTTGTTCTTACACCGATTGACCCACTCCCCAAAATGCATTGGCTCCAAAGCAGCACGGTCCCTGTTCAATTTATCGACATTATTTACGTTTTAGCTAAACTTTTTTGCTAGGAAATACGTAAAAGCTACTGCAATGCACAAACTCATTGACTGCTAAGGAATATATATGAAGGATTTCATCAATACATCACTGATAAAGTTTGGTTTAGCTGCGTTTCTGATTAGTTTTTCTTCATTCAGCTTTTCCGCCCCGAGTATTAAAGGCGTCGATCAAGATATGTCCGGAGGAACGGTGACCGCTGAAATGGCTCATGCTGATGACAATGGGTGGATGGTTGTCCACCGAACAGACGAATCAATGAAGCCTGGTCCTGTTATCGGCTACGCTCCGTTAAAAATGGGAAAGAATGAAAACGTAAATGCAATTTTGATGGAACCAGTAGAATCAGGCGATATGCTGATGTTAATGGTCCACGGAGAGAAAGGTGGCATGAAGACTGGTGTGTTTGAGTATACGCTCGGCGCTAAAGAGGACGGTCCTGTAAAAGTGGACGGAAAGCTAGTGATGGACATCGTACGCGCTAAGTAAGGTGGCGATGAATGAAAAAGTAAACTTCCTACTCCCGGTATTTAGATGACACAAAAGTACTTAACGGCATTGCTAACCGTTAAGTACTTTTTCATTTGCGATGGAAGCAGCAAACTAGCCAATCCTTTCTCTTCCATGAGGAGTATTTAGGTCTAAATCAGGCCCTTTTGGTACAACTTGCGTCGGATTAATCCCAGTGTGGCTGAAGTAGTAGTGGCGTTTAATGTGATAGAAATCCGTCGTTTCTTCGACGCCTTCGACTTGATATAACTCTTTTAAGTAGCCTTGTATATTTTCGTAGTCTGCGATGCGCTGCTTGTTACACTTGAAATGCCCCACATACACCGCATCAAAACGAATAAGAGTCGTAAACAAACGCCAATCAGCCTCAGTAATTGTGTTCCCTGCTAAGTAACGATGCGTCGCTAAGTGAGCATCGATTTTATCTAACGCATTAAACAAAGAATCAAACGCTTCTTCATACGCCTCTTGTGTAGTCGCGAAGCCACAACGATACACTCCGTTGTTGACATTTGGATAAACAAAATCGTTCCAATCATCAATAACGTGTTTTAGATGATCTGGATAGTAGTCGTCGTGATTCCCTGTTAACGCATTGAATTCCGAATTGAACATGCGAATGATCTCTGACGACTCGTTTGACACAATAGTATTGGTCTTTTTATCCCAAAGTACAGGCACGGTTACGCGGCCCGTGTAATCGGGTTTGGCCTGCGTGTAAATTTGATACATGCGCGTGTGACCAAACAATGGCTCAGGAAGCCCCATTTGCCAACCTTGGCTGAGCATATCAGGGCAAACGACCGTGACATCAATATGTGGTTCTAAACCTTTCAGCTTGCGGAAAATGAGGGTTCGATGTGCCCACGGACAAGCAAGAGAGACATACAAATGGTATCGACCGGACTCTGGTGTAAATTCCGCATCAGGGTCGTTTTTAACCCAGTTACGGAATCCGGCATCTTCGCGCACAAATTTGCCACCATTTGATTTTGTGTCATACCAGACATCTTGCCAAACACCTTCAACCAACTTACCCATGATTGCTCTCCTCTCGTTCTGTTTGTGTCTATATTAGCGTTTCCTATCAAACAGAGAATCATCGAACTTAGGACATCATGTTCAAGAAATTCGAATGTATAAATCAGACACATAAAAAAAGCGCGACCCGATGAAGGTGTCGCGCTTAAGCCCGTCACAGGCTGAATTTATACACTAACGTGTAAACAAGATACCGCGTGAACGTCATTACCTAAAATGGTTGGCTTCGTCTTCGCACACTCTTCGGTTGCTTGTGGGCAACGAGTGCGGAATACACAACCCGACGGTGGGTTGATAGGTGAAGGAAGATCACCCTCTAGCATTTGGATTTTCTTATTGCGCTCAATATCCGGGTCCGGGATCGGAACCGCAGACATCAGCGCACGCGTATATGGGTGCTTAGGATCAGCAAACAGAGCCTCGGCCTCGCCAAGTTCCACGGCATTACCTAAATACATAACTAAAACGCGATCTGAAATGTGTTTAACGACAGACAAGTCATGCGCAATGAATACCAGAGAAAGCCCTAACTCTTTTTGAATCTCTTTAAGCAGGTTAACCACCTGAGCTTGAATAGATACATCAAGCGCCGATACTGGCTCGTCACAAATGATCATCTTAGGCTTAAGGATAAGCGCACGCGCTATCCCGATACGCTGACACTGACCACCCGAGAACTCGTGTGGGTAACGGTTAATCACGTTAGGTAATAGGCCAACTTTCGCCATCATCTCTTTAACGCGATCTTTCACTTCCTGCTTAGACAGTTCTGGATAGAATGTCTCAAGAGGTTCAGCAATGATATCACCAACAGTCATACGCGGATTCAGCGATGCCAATGGGTCTTGGAAAATCATCTGAATTTCTTTACGCGTCTCACGGCGCTGAACGCTTTTCATTTTAGTAAGGTCTTGACCCAACCAAACTACTTGGCCGTCAGTAGCTTCAACCAGACCAATGATGGCACGAGCAAACGTCGATTTACCACAACCTGATTCACCTACTACACCAAGCGTTTCCCCTTCGTATAGTCGAACGTTCACGCCATCTACCGCTTTCAGGCTCGAAGGCTTTGACCACGGCCATGCCGACTTTGAGGCAATGCTGAAGTGAACTTTCAGCTCAGAAATGTCCAGAATTAGTTTTTTGTCTACTGCGTTCATTTGTTCCAAGCCTCCCATTCAGAAAAACATGCACGCTGACGACCATCACCAAATGGTGTCAGAATTGGCGCCTCGCGCTTACAACGATCCATCACACGGTGACAGCGCTCTTGATAAGGGCAGCCCGGCGGTAGACGAAGCAAGTTTGGTGGATTACCAGGAATGGTCGGCAGAATTTCACCCTCAGTATCGAGGCGAGGAATCGCCTTCAGCAGCCCCTCCGCATAAGGATGGCTTGGATTGTAGAAAATTTCGTTTACGTTGCCGTACTCCATAGTACGGCCTGCATACATCACCAGCACCTTGTCACACGAACCTGCAACCACACCAAGGTCGTGCGTGATCATGATGATCGCTGTGTTGAACTCAGATTTCAGCTCATTCAACAAGTCCATGATCTGTGCTTGTACCGTCACATCAAGTGCTGTTGTTGGCTCATCGGCAATAAGCAGTTTAGGACGACATAACAACGCCATCGCGATCATTACACGCTGACGCATACCGCCTGAAAACTCATGCGGGTACATCGTGATACGCTTACGCGCTTCAGGGATTTTTACCGCTTCCAGCATGCGTACTGATTCTTCAAATGCTTCCGCTTTGCCCATGCCTTTGTGCAGCATAAGCACTTCCATCAACTGATCACTCACTTTCATGTAAGGGTTCAGTGATGTCATTGGGTCTTGGAAGATCATTGCGATCTGTTCCGCACGCACTTTGTTCAGTTCTTTTTCCGGTAAGTTTAGGATTTCTTTGCCTTCAAACTTTGCGCTACCAGAAATAATACCGTTCTTAGCCAAAAGGCCCATGATTGCGAATACGGTTTGAGATTTACCTGATCCCGACTCTCCAACGATACCTAAGGTTTCGCCTTGGTTGAGAGAGAAGTTCAAATCGTTTACTGCGGTTACGATACCATCTTGCGTGGTGAATTCGACGCGCAGATCTTTGACATCTAATAAGCTCATCATTGCTTCCTTAATCTTATCTTTTAATTATCTGTCTTTTGGATCCAGCGCATCGCGCAGGCCGTCACCAACGTAGTTGAAGCAGAATAGCGTCACAACCATGAACACTGCTGGGAATGCCAGCTGCCAGATTGCTACTTCCATCGTCTGTGCACCTTCTTGTAGAAGAGCGCCCCAACTTGTCATTGGTTCCTGAACACCAAGACCAAGGAATGATAGGAATGATTCCGTTAGAATCATACTTGGGATAAGCAGCGTAGAGTATACCGCTACAATACCCAGTACGTTCGGTACGATATGACGAGTAATGATTTTCCAGTTGCTTACACCACACACATGTGCTGCTTCGATAAACTCCTTGCTACGTAGACTAAGAGTCTGACCACGTACGATACGCGCCATATCTAGCCATGCGATAGCACCAATCGCAACGAAGATCAGCATGATGTTACGACCGAAGAATGTTACCAGTACAATCACCAGGAACATAAACGGTACCGCGTATAAAATTTCTAGAATACGCATCATTACGCGGTCAACTTTACCGCCGATGAAACCAGATGCTGCGCCGTAGAGCGTACCAATCAGTACCGCTACAAATGCACCCATAACACCTACCATCAACGAAATACGACCTCCAATTAGCGTACGCACGTATAAATCACGGCCTAAGCTGTCAGTACCAAACCAATGGTCAGCATTCGGTGCAACGTGCATCGCGTACCAGTCAGTATCATCAAATGTGTACGGTGCGATCATTGGCAGGATAATAACCGCCAACGTCATTAGAACAAGAAGGAATAAGCTCACCATCGCCGCTTTGTTGCGCATGAAACGGATACGAGCATCTTGCCAAAGACTGCGACCTTCAATCTCCAAGTTTTCGGAGAATTTCTCAATCGCTTCTAGGTTTTCTTTTTTCGTTAACATAACCAAACGTCCCTGTTAGTAGCGAATTTTCGGGTCAATCATTGCAAGTAAAATATCTACAATCGCGTTGAATAGAATAAATAGGAAACCAATCAGAATGGTTACCCCCATTACTAGCGAGTAGTCACGGTTAAACGCAGCGTTAACGAATAGTTTACCAATACCAGGCAGACCAAAAATGGTTTCGATAACAACGGAACCGGTGATGATACCTACGAAAGCTGGACCCATGTAAGAAACAACAGGGAGAAGTGCCGGCTTCAGAGCATGTTTGATAATGATGTAACGGTAACTTAGACCTTTAGCACGTGCCGTACGAATAAAGTTACTGTTTAAGGTTTCGATCATCGAACCACGCGTAATACGAGCAAAAGTAGCAACATACAGTAGCGACATACCAATAACAGGAAGCACTAAATACTGCCAGCTACCATCTTGCCAACCGCCCGCAGGGAAGATATTCCAGTGAAGCGAGAATATGTAGATAAGCGCAGGCGCTAATACAAAGGATGGCATTACCACACCAAGCATCGCAGTCGACATAATGGTGTAATCAATCCAAGTATTTTGCTTGAGCGCAGCAATGGTACCGACGGTAACCCCCATTATCAAAGTAAAGATAAAGGCGATGAAGCCCACTTTAGCCGAAACTGGTAAGGCAACCGCGATCAGCTCGTTTACTGAGTAATCAAGGTATTTAAATGACGGTCCGAAATCACCTTGGATAACATTGGTCAAATACGTGGTGTATTGTTCAAATACAGGTTTATCCAAGCCATATTTAGCTTCGATATTTGCCATTACTTCGGGTGGCAATGGACGCTCTGTCGAGAAAGGGTTTCCCGGTGCAAAGCGCATAAGAAAGAAAGATACGGTGATCAAAACCAACATTGTTGGGATCGCCTCAAATATCCTTTTTGCGATGAATTTAAGCATAAACTCACTCTTTCAGTCTGTGACAGTTAAATTAAAGAAGTCGTCCAATTCTTTTGGACTAAAGATAGGCGCTACATGCAATTTCTCACATGTAGGGCCTCATTTTTATAGTTCTATCGAGTTACGAATTACTCTGTGATGTAGAGATCTTTAGAGTAAATCTTGTCTTCCGCGTTATTTACTGGGAAGCCACCAACTTTCGGTGATAGTAGACGTGATTTCACGTACTGGTAGATAGGTGCGATTGGCATATCTTTTGCCATCAACTTCTCTGCTTCTAGGTAAAGCGCTTGGCGCTCTTCGTCAGAAGTTGAAGCAAATGCTTTGTTCATGATCGCATCGTACTCTTTGCTGTCGTAGTGAATACCACCAGTAGTGTTATTACTCATCATCAGCGTTAGGAAAGATGAAGCTTCGTTGTAGTCGCCACACCAACCTGCACGAGCAACCTCAAAGTTGCCAGAATCTTTGGTAGATAGGTAAGTTTTCCACTCTTGGTTTTCTAGCGTAACGTCAAGACCAAGTGTCTTCTTCCACATTGAACCCAGTGCAACCGCAAGTTTCTTGTGGTTCTCTGATGTATTGTATAGAAGGTTAAATTCAAGAGGGTTGTCTGCGCCGTAACCCGCTTCTTCCAATAGACGCGCAGCTTCTGCGTTACGCTCTTCTTGCGTCATTTTGCCGTATGCAGGGATTTCTGGGTTGAAACCTGCCGTAATTTCAGGTGTTAGGAAGTAAGCTGGCTTTTGACCTTGACCTAAAATCGCATCAGTCACAATGTTACGGTCAATCGCATAAGAAATCGCTTTACGCACACGAACATCATCAAACGGCTTTTTCTTCGTATTGAAGATGTAGTAGTAAGTACATAAGTTACCGGTTACAGACACTTCTTGTGGGTGCTCTTTCTTCAGACGCTTGAAGTGCTCTGTAGGCAGCTCGTTCGTGAAGTCGATTTCACCCGCTAGGAAGCGGTTCATTTCCGCTACTTGGTTCTCGATTGGTAAGAAAGTCACTTGATCAAGCGTCGTGTTTTCGTTGTCCCAGTACTGTTCGTTACGTTTTAGAACCAAACGCTCATTTACAACCCAGTTGTCAACAACATAAGCACCGTTACCTACAAAGTTCTCTGGCTTCGTCCATTGATCGCCGAACTTTTCAACAGTTGCTTGATGAACAGGTTTCACTGTCGTGTGGCCCATCATCATTACAAAATATGGTACTGCAGTATCTAACTCAACCACTAACGTGTGGTCGTCAACCGCTTTAACACCTAACTCGCTCTTATCTTTTTTACCCGCAACAATGTCTTTTGCGTTCTTCATCTTGGTGTATTCCATGTACCAAGCATATGGAGAGGCGGTTGCTGGATCGACTGCACGTTGGAAGCTGTAAACGAAATCACCTGCAGTGACAGGATCACCGTTTGACCATTTTGCGTCTTCACGTAAGTGGAAAGTGTATGTTTTGTTGTCTTCAGTTTCCCAAGATTCTGCAACACCAGGGATAGTGTTACCGTCCGCATCTTGGTTTACAAGGCCTTCAAGAAGATCGCGAATCACGTGGGATTCTGGAACACCTTGAGATTTATGAGGGTCTATTGTCGCAACTTCTGTACCGTTACCACGCACCAATTCTTGAACAGCAGCAAGTTTTGGCTCTTTAGAATCAGATTTAGCTTCAGGGGCTGGAGCCGGAGCAGGCTCAGCAGCTTGTTTCTCCGCAGGCTTTTCACCACAACCAGCTAGAGCGAGAGAAAGACCAGCACCAATAAATAAAGCGCGCGTGATTTTATTCTTATACATGCGTAAAACTCCAAATTTTTTCGTTAGCATCCATGACTTCTTTGTAAGGGCCTGGAACGGTCAGAGTTTTAGATTTTTTTAGTGCACTTTCTGAGCACAAAAGTCTAAAACCTTACAAAGACTGCGGCACACATTAGCAATCATTGAAGTAATTTGCCATAAAAATGTAGCAAAAAAACCAATAATGCTGACTAAACCACACATATCTAGCAGTAAACTCTAACCCCAAAGCATTCACCAGCCAAATAAAGACCAGAAGCGACATTTAACAGGCGAAACTTTCGATTAATCTGAGTTTAAACCATTTACTAGCATCTTATGCTAGATATTTACACATCATTTAACATTTATGACAAATCAAGTCTAACAAATAATTGTTTATATATTGGGCAAAAAACTTTTATTGTGAAGAATATCACCAGACAAAAGATAGGAAATATTGAAACAAAGTGAGCAATACAATGAAGATAAATACAAAAAAAGCTAAGTACCATTAGCACTTAGCTTTTTTCACTAGAATGCGGGTTAGTTCTATTTTTCCCAACGCTGTGCAGCTTGATGATCGGTGTCGCGCGACTCAACCCAACGATCTTCATTCGTCGTACGCTCTTTTTTCCAAAATGGAGCTTGGGTTTTCAGATAATCCATGATGAACTCGCACGCATCAAATGCCGCGCCGCGGTGCGCACTGGAAACGCCCACAAATACAATTTGATCACCGCTATCCATGTCTCCGACGCGATGAATCACGCGTACACCTAATAGTGGCCAGCGAGACTCAGCTTGCTCGCAAATGTCGCTCAAGCTCTTCTCTGTCATCCCCGGATAGTGCTCTAGATGTAAACCAATGACATTATCCCCAAGGTTCATATCTCGAACTTTACCAACGAATGTAACGACAGCGCCGGCAGCCGTCCCTTCAGATAGACGTTGATATTCTTGCTCAACCGAAAAGTCTTCAATTTGTACAGATACACGAGAATCCATCTTAACCCCCAGTTACCGGCGGGAAAAACGCAACTTCGTCACCTGCTTTTACTTGTGTATCCAAAGGGACGATGGATTGGTTCACTGCAGCAAGTAGCTTTCCTGGCTCGAGCGCTAAATCCCACTTGCCATCTTTCTTAGTGCCTTCTTCCACTAGATGTGCACGAATTGATTCAACCGTTTCAAACGGCCCGTCTAACTCGACACTGTCGATGCCAATCAGCTCGCGAGTTTGAGCAAAGAAAAGTACTTTAATCATGATTCCACCTTAAAGTGACCAGATTTACCACCCGTTTTCTCTAGTAGACGAACTTGACCAATGACCATGTCTTTTTGTACTGCTTTACACATATCGTAAATCGTTAGAGCAGCAACGGAAGCTGCCGTGAGCGCTTCCATTTCCACACCAGTTTTACCCGCAAGTTTACATACTGATTCGATGCGAACTTTGTTTTCTGTTTCGATAGCTTCCAGTTGAACTTCAACTTTAGAGAGTAGTAGCGGATGACAAAGTGGAATCAAATCCCAGGTTTTCTTCGCAGCTTGAATACCAGCAATACGAGCCGTCGCAAATACATCACCTTTATGGTGCTGGCCAGAGACAATCAGTTGAAGTGTTTCTGGGGCCATGTGAACAAATGCTTCAGCACGAGCTTCACGAACCGTCTCCGTTTTTGCTGACACGTCAACCATGTTTGCTTCGCCAGAAGCATTGATATGTGTAAATTGGGTCATTGTTTTTCCTTCGCTTTTAGGAAAGGTTATACAGATAGGTGTGGCATGAAGTTACAAGGGCGATGACTTGCATCCAACTGCTGTTTAATAATTTTTGTCCAGCCTGTGCGGCACGCACCAGTTGAACCTGGCATTGCGAAGATCACGGTGTGGTTAGCAAAACCAGCAATCGCACGAGACTGAATCGTAGACGTACCGATCTCTTCGTACGACACCATACGGAACAACTCACCAAAACCTTCAACTTCTTTATCAAATAGAGGCTTAAGTGCTTCTGGCGTGCTATCACGTGAGGTGAAACCTGTACCGCCAGTAATCATGATCGCTTGTACGCTTTCATCAGCAATCCATTGAGAAACAATCGCGCGGATCTTGTACATGTCATCAATAACAATTTGCTTGTCTACTACGTTGTGACCCGCTTCTTGAGCATGTTCAGCAAGGTAACGACCAGAGGTATCGTTTTCTTCAGTACGAGTGTCAGATACCGTTAGAACGGCAATATTTGCAGGTTGGAATTTGCTTTCAGCGTGACCCATTTGTTCACCTATTCTCTTAATTAGCTTTGATACGCTTGGTATCGATTCGGAAAAAGTTAGAGCCAGCTTATCAGTGAACTCGCTCTAAAAATTGAATGAAGTTAGCCGCCGATAGACGCGAGGTGTGGCGTCATACCAGTATTGCCATCATGCAAGAAATGGCTTACCGACTTGGTTTGTAACTGCGCCTGGATACGTTCAATAAGCTCACTCTCTTGCTCATCACGTTCCAAAAGATCACGCAATTCTACACCGTGGTCTCCAAACAGACATAGGTGCAGCTTACCCATCGCCGAAACGCGCAGTCGGTTGCAGCTTTCACAAAAGTCTTTTTCATAAGGCATGATAAGACCTATTTCACCCTTGTAATCAGGATGAACAAATACTTGCGCAGGACCATCATTATGCGAGCGCACTTTCAGCAACCAACCATTTGCAATTAGCTGGTTACGAATTGCCACTCCGGATACATGGTGCTTATTAAATAGCTCATCCATCTCACCCGTTTGCATCAACTCAATGAAACGCAGTTGGATTGGACGATCTTTTATCCAGTTAAGAAACGCTGGCAGCTCGTGATGGTTCAGATCTTTCATCAACACCACATTAACTTTTACTTGCTCATAACCGACCTCGAACGCACGTTCGATACCATTCATGACTTCAGTAAACTTATTTTCACCTGTGATTTGATGAAACATACGCGGGTCAAGGCTATCCACACTGACATTAATGTGGGTTAAACCGGCTTCACGCCAATCTGCGACTTGTTTTGCCATGCGATAGCCATTGGTTGTCGTTGCAACTTTTTGAATGCCAGGCGTCGCCGCTACTGAATGGATAATGTCGGTAAAATCTTTGCGTAAGCTAGGCTCACCACCAGTGATGCGCACTTTTGACGTGCCACAATCAGCGAATGCTTTTACGACCCGTTTGATTTCAGGGAGAGATAAAAAAGACGAGTTTTTATTGCCCGAAGGCTTATAGCCATCAGGAAGGCAATAGGTACATTTGAAATTACATACGTCGGTCACAGACAGACGCAAGTAATAAAACTTACGATGAAATTTGTCTTCGAATTGTTGCGCCACGGAACACCTTTCCAAACACGGGAGGCATGGCCATTTCCAATCATGCCCTTGTGACAGTATGCCACTGGCTCAAAACGCTTATCCAAGGACTTAGCAATAGTGAGCTCGGAGTTATGGCAACCAGAGATATGAAATCTCTGATAGCTTTGCGGTGTAAAATACTTAATATTTGTAATGGAATCCAGACTTGAGTGATAAAAAACTCTCTAGAGACACAATTTACCGCTAAGTGAGTACCTTTAAGACACTCCTTAAGATAAATTGTAGCCGTTTTTTATTAGATTATTAGAAGAACATAATGAATATCTACACAGATAAAAAAGTGGTCGCTGTTGGCGGTGGTCATGGCTTAGGTCGAATGCTGGCCGCATTACGAGATTTTGGCAGCAATGCAACTGGGATTGTTGCCACGACTGACAATGGTGGTTCAACAGGAAGAATTCGTCACTGCCAAGGAGGAATCGCTTGGGGAGACACACGTAACTGTATTAATCAGCTCATTACAGAGCCTTCGATCAGTTCTATGATGTTTGAATATCGCTTCAAAGGCACTGGCGAACTTGATGGTCATAATCTTGGTAATTTGATGCTTACTGCACTCGATAACTTATCGGTCAGGCCTTTAGATGCCATTAATCTGATTCGCAATATGTTAAAAGTCGACGTTAACATCCTTCCTATGTCCGAACACCCTTCGGATCTTTCCGCGTTATCCGTAGATGGGAAGTGGGTTACGGGAGAAACAAATGTCGACGAAATGAAAGCAGACTTGCGACGTTTGGATCTTTCACCAGAAGTGCCTGCTACCAAAGAAGCCATCACAGCTTTGGCGGAAGCGGACGCGATTATTCTTGGCCCTGGCAGTTTTTTAACTAGTATCATGCCTCCTTTATTGCTGCCTGAACTCGGCAAAGCGATTGCAGCAAACACAAGAGCAAAAGTCATTTTTGTTGCTAACCTGAGTCCAGAATACGGCCCAGCGGGACGAATGACGATGGCTCAAAAATTAGAATGGTGTGAACGTGCCTGTCAAGGAAGAAAAATAGACGTGGTTCTAGCAGAGAAAACCGAGCAAGACGTCTTAAGTCAATGGAATGTAGTGACGGAGTCACTCGCCTCCTCTAACCGAGACTGGCGTCACGATAGAAACAAGCTCAAACTAGCGATTGAAAATCAGCTACAACTTTCTATTTAAGAGCACGTTACCTGGCTAGCGCCCTCTTTTAAGGTGTTTATTGATAATGAAAACCCTTCTGTCATCGAAGGGTTTTAGTTCAGGCATCCAGTAAAAACAGATGTTTACTAAGAAAAAATGGTTAATAGAAAAAATAGCTACTGTCGCCAAGAGCGATAAGCATCTCGAGTTTCGTGCAAAAGATCGAACATAGCCTCTAACTCCTCAGACTCCGCAGTCAACTCACCGGCTTTCGCTTTTTTGTCTATGGACATAGCCAGTTCACAAAGGCGATCTGCCCCAAAGCTCGCAGCACTACTTTTCAACGCGTGGCTGATTTCTTTTGAGTAAGCTAATCGCTCTGCCCCCTGCAGTTGGGATAAGTTCTCGATATAGGTATCCATTTCTCCTAGGAAGATATCGAACAGTACAGGTACGTTGTCACTGCCAATTTCCATCGACAGTTCATCTATTTTTTGCTGATTTAATACATTTACACTCATACTTTTTGCCGCTCTTCCTTGCCGTTCCATGCCTGTAACTTGCGGTAAATCGTCGACGGACTGACATCAAGATATCCCGCCGCTCGAGGAATATTGCCATCACATGCTTCAATCGCTTGCTCGATTGCCATTTTTTCCGTCATCCATAATGGCATAATCTCAGATGCGGTCATCGCTTTCGGCTCAATTAATTTAGCCACAGACGACGGACGGTCAAGCGGTTGATTCAACGGTGGCGGTAACATGTCCAACGTAATCTCTTTACCGTTGTTTAGAACAACGATATTGCGTAGCACGTTTTGTAACTGACGAACGTTACCCGGCCACTCAAAGCTGTTGAATCGCTCGATGACATCAGGCGCAAAACGTATGAAACTTTTTCCTTCTTCGTGTGACATGTAACCTAGCAGTGAGTATGCAATTTCAATAACATCTTCGCCTCGTTCGCGTAAAGGCGGTAAATGCAAAGGAATGACATACAAACGATAGTACAAATCTTCACGGAATCGACCTTCTTGTACCTCTTTCCAGGGATCACGGTTAGTGGCACAAACAAAGCGCACATCCACGCTCTTCATTTTTGAGGAACCCACTTTTTGGAATGTGCCCGTTTGAATAAATCGTAGCAACTTGGTTTGTAAATCCAAGTCCATCTCACAAAGCTCATCTAGAAAAAGTGTGCCGCCATCCGCTAACTCAGCTGCCCCTTGACGATCATTCGCAGCGCCAGTAAAGGCCCCTTTTACGTGACCAAACAGTTCACTCTCAATCAAATCTTTTGGAATTGCAGCACAGTTAATTGCAATAAAAGGTTTGTCACCACGTTTACTTGCTGCGTGAATAGCCTCGGCACATACCTCTTTACCAGTACCACTTTCACCTGTGATAAAAATACTCGCTTTACTGCTCGCCGCTGAATCTATCGTACGGTAAACCTGCTGCATGGTTTGGCTACTGCCGATAAACCCCTGATAGCTCTGATTACCTGGATTATCGGCTTCATTTTTTAGCTTGGTCGCTTTACGAATTGCATTGTTAACCGTGACACGTAAACGGTCTGCTTCACACGGTTTAATTAGAAAGTCTTGTGAGCCATGACGCATGGCCTCGACAGCGGTATCGATAGAACCGTGAGCGGTCATAAAAATTATAGGTACGTCGGGATGACTCTTTTTAACGGCATGTAAAACGTCCATCCCCGTCATATCTGGCAGACGGAGATCGAGTAAAATAAGATCTGGAATTCGATGATTTAGGCTCTCAATGGCATCCCTACCTGTGCCGACAATATTGATATCTATGCCAAGCGGTGTCAGGTATGAGCGGTACAGAGCCGCAACAGATGCGGTGTCCTCGACCATTAAAAGGTAACGAGACTTTGGGCCTTCGGGTTTTTGTTGCATAACCTAGCTATTATTTTGTTGTGTTTTAAACAATAATCGCATTACGCTTTGCATTTTGCAAATAACATTAGCTAAATTATGGGCAAAGGAAAAAATTCAAAAATAATATCAATTATTTAAAAAGTGGCACAAACCATGCTGTAACGATAGTGACCCCTCGGGTCACCTAGCCAACTGACGTTGTTAGTGAACGATATGTTCACAAAACAAGCCAATAGACCCGACTGCCTATTGGCTTCTTTTTTTTACAAGCGACCTAAAATGCTTGGATAGCTAAATCGGTAAGTTTGTTCAACTATTTGCGATGAACTGCGCTCGTAGTTTTTCAATCTCGTCACGCTTTTGTGCCGCTAACTCAAATTCTAAATCTTGCGCATGCTGATACATAGCTGCCTCCAGTCGACTGATTTCTTTTTCTAGCTGCTGAGGGGACAGTGCCTCGTAAGTTTGCGAAGGCTCCGCCACTTTCGATAATGGTACCTGTTTAGTGTTACGCTGGCGTTTAGACTTAGTGATATCGCCAAGTTCCATGATGTCTTTGATATTTCGTTTGAGCGCTTGTGGCGAAATACCCATTTCTTCGTTGTACGCTTCCTGCTTCTCGCGACGACGGTTAGTTTCATCCATCGCCTTTTTCATTGAGTTGGTGATTCGGTCAGCGTATAAAATCGCCTTACCTTCGATGTTTCGTGCAGCACGACCAATGGTCTGAATGAGTGAGCGTTCAGACCGCAAGAAGCCCTCTTTATCCGCATCCAAAATTGCAACTAACGAGACCTCTGGCATATCCAGGCCCTCTCTCAATAAGTTGATTCCCACCAGCACGTCAAATTCTCCAAGGCGAAGGTCACGGATAATTTCCACACGCTCAACAGTATCAATGTCTGAGTGTAAATAACGTACCTTAACATCATGTTCGTGAAGGTATTCGGTGAGATCTTCAGCCATTCGTTTGGTCAGTGTTGTAACCAGAACTCGCTCATCTTTAGCAGCGCGAATACGGATCTCAGATAATAGGTCGTCGACTTGGGTCGCTACTGGGCGAACTTCCAACTCAGGGTCAAGCAAGCCTGTAGGACGAACGACTTGATCCGCTACATCACCCGCCGATTTTTCTAGTTCGTAATTTCCAGGAGTAGCAGAGACGAAAATCGTTTGTGGCGCTAGTGCTTCAAACTCCTCAAACTTCAGTGGACGATTATCCAAAGCTGAAGGTAACCGGAAACCAAACTCCACCAGCGTTTCTTTACGCGAACGGTCGCCTTTATACATGGCACCTATCTGCGGTACTGTCACGTGAGATTCATCGATGATCAACAAGCCATCATGAGGTAAGTAGTCAAACAGGGTTGGTGGCGGCTCACCTTCCGAGCGTCCACTGAGATAACGAGAATAGTTTTCGATACCGGAGCAAAAGCCCAACTCATTCATCATTTCGATATCGAATTGAGTGCGCTGGCTAATTCGCTGCTCTTCCAGTAGCTTGTTGTTATCTAGAAGCTGCTTTTTGCGCACTTCTAGTTCGACTTTAATATTTTCAATCGCTTCAAGAATGCGATCTCTTGGCGTCACATAGTGCGTCTTGGGATAGATGGTATAGCGCGGCAAGTCTCGTTGTTTCACCACGCCTGTCAATGGGTCGAACACACTGATGCAATCCACCTCATCGTCAAACATCTCAACGCGCACAGCGTCTTGGTCTGATTCAGCAGGGAATATATCAATCACCTCGCCACGGACACGGAACTGCCCTCGCTCAAAAGCAACATCATTGCGTGAGTATTGGAGCTCCGCTAGGCGACGAAGCATATCACGCTGATCAATCACATCTCCACGTCGCAAATGAAGCATCATTTGTAGATACGATTCAGGATCACCCAAGCCATAGATAGCCGATACCGATGCAACAATAATGGCATCTTTACGTTCTAGTAGTGCTTTTGTAGCAGACAAACGCATTTGTTCTATATGCGCGTTAACTGAAGCGTCCTTTTCAATGAAAGTATCTGTTGTGGGAACGTATGCTTCAGGTTGGTAGTAATCGTAGTAAGAAACAAAATACTCAACCGCATTATTAGGAAAGAATGACTTCATCTCACCATATAACTGAGCAGCAAGCGTTTTGTTTGGCGCAAGTAATATTGCAGGTCGTTGGGCTTGAGCAATCACATTCGCTAGTGTGAAGGTTTTACCTGAGCCTGTGACCCCCAACAATGTTTGATGTGCTAGCCCAGCATCGAGCCCCTCAAGCAACTGATTGATCGCTCCTGGTTGATCGCCCGACGGCTGATAATCGGAGACCAATTCATAGACTTTACTCATACCCTTCCTCAATTTTACTGCGCTTTGGCTGTATATATATACACCTTAGCTAATGAAATCTACGTCTATCGAGAATTTAACCATCATTGTTAATAAATTTTCTTGTTTGTCTAGAATGCTATAGCCATACAAAAGTGACTCTGATATAGTACTTCGCCCTAGTTGAAGAGCTACACACATTCTTCACATTATAGTTTCCACAACTTTTCCCCAAAAATTAGCTTAAAACTTTCTTATCCCCAAAAGATTGATTTTTATCCACTTTGAATACCTTTTGATTAACATCGATAAATCTCTGTTTTATTTGCTTATTTTACGCATAACTCCGACTAAAAATTCATTAAATAAAAACTTAGTTGCATATCAACTTTCTTTACCCAGATCTCATCAACATACTTATCCACAAATTTAGTGGATAACTAACCTCGAGCCTTTACTGGCAAGCCATACAGAAAAGTAAAGCCCTTCACTCAATATTTTTTGCTAAAAATGTATTTTTTTACTGTTGACAGTAGTTTGAGTGCTCGGTAAGATTCGTCCCGCTTTCAAGCAAAGCAATTCCTCCTTAGCTCAGTTGGTAGAGCGACGGACTGTTAATCCGCAGGTCGCTGGTTCGAGCCCAGCAGGAGGAGCCAGATTATAGAAAAGCCGTGTCGCAAGACACGGCTTTTTTTGTATCTTAATCGCCAGGAAATCTAAGCCAATCTAGGCGCCATAAAATCACACCGAAATAAGTTCAAATTACAGAACTCATAACATTGTCATAGATAGTGTTCTCACAGCACCACACATTTAATTCTGTCTCTTTTCTAGCAAAAAACAATCATAACCAATTGAATCTATTATTAATGCAATTTAATCATTGAAAAAATGAAAAGCATTCATTTTACTCATACCAAATAAATCCATACGATTAAAAGGGTTAAGAATGGTTCCGTCCTACTCGTCGCCTCCATTCTAATTATCAATAACTTAGGGATTTACTTATGACTATTCCGACAACTGACATGCTAGATGCATGGGCTGGATTTACTGCTGGTGAATGGCAAAACTCTGTCAACACTCGTGACTTCATCCAAAAAAACTATACACCCTATGAGGGAGACGAGTCTTTCTTAGCCGAGGTTAGCAAATCCACTTCAGCATTATGGAACCAAGTGCTTGAAGGCATAAAACAAGAAAGCCGCACACACGCCCCTATTGATTTTGACACAGACTTGCCCTCAACAATCACTTCCCACGATGCAGGCTACATCAACAAAGATCTGGAAAAGATCGTTGGCTTACAAACTGATCAACCGCTAAAACGTGCAATCATCGCCAATGGCGGGATTCGCATGGTCAAAAACTCGTGCGAAGTTTATGGCCGCGAATTGGATCCAACGGTTGAAAAGATCTTCACTGAATACCGTAAAACTCACAACAAAGCGTGTTTCGACCTTTACACCAAAGAAATTCTAGCCTGTCGTAAATCAGGCATCATCACGGGTCTTCCTGATGCCTATGGCCGTGGTCGTATCATTGGTGACTATCGCCGTCTCGCCCTATACGGTATCGACTTCTTAAAAGCAGACAAAAAAGAACAATACAACTCAACACAAACGTTCTTAGAACAAGGCAACGATCTTGAGAAAACACTTCGTCTTCGCGAAGAAATAGCTGATCAAGTTCAAGCGCTTGAAGACATTCATCAAATGGGTCTGAAATACGGCATTGATATGTCGCTACCTGCAAAAACAGCACAAGAAGCGATCCAATTTACCTACTTTGGCTACCTAGCGGCGGTTAAATCGCAAAACGGCGCAGCAATGTCACTGGGCCGTACTTCGACTTTCCTAGACGTCTATCTAGAACGCGATATCGCAAACGGTTTGATTGATGAATCACAAGCGCAAGAAATGATTGACCACTTCATCATGAAGCTACGCATGGTTCGCTTCCTACGCACACCAGAATACGATTCATTGTTCTCTGGCGACCCAATCTGGGCAACCGAAGCCATGGCTGGTATGGGCGTTGATGGCCGTACGCTAGTATCTAAAACGACATTCCGGTACTTACATACACTACATACTATGGGCCCTGCTCCTGAGCCAAATATGACGATTCTTTGGTCAGAGCAATTACCTGAAGCGTTCAAGCAATACGCTGCAAAAGTGTCGATTGATACCTCTTCGGTTCAATACGAAAACGACGATCTAATGCGTCCTGATTTCAACAATGACGACTACGCGATTGCCTGTTGTGTGAGCCCGCAAATTGTTGGTCAGCACATGCAATTCTTTGGTGCACGTGCCAACCTTGCAAAAGCGCTGCTTTACACCATCAATGGTGGTATCGATGAAAAATCGAAAGCGCAAGTGGGTCCGGTAGTGGACAAAGTTCAAGATGAAATTCTCGACTTTGACGCTTTGATGCCTCGTTTCGACAATATGTTGGAGTGGCTAGCAACGCAATACGTCACAGCGTTGAACATCATCCATTACTCACATGACCGTTACAGCTACGAAGCATCACTGATGGCATTGATGGATCGCGACGTGCACCGCACCATGGCGTGTGGTATTGCAGGTCTGTCTGTTGTCGCTGACTCTTTGGCGGCAATTAAATACGCGACCGTGAAACCTGTTCGTGATGAAGATGGCATCGCCGTTGATTTTGAAATCGAAGGTGATTATCCAAAATTTGGTAACAATGATGCCCGTGTTGATGACATCGCTTGTGATCTGGTTGAGCGCTTCATGAAGAAAATTCAGAAGATGCACACCTACCGCGAAGCAGTGCCAACTCAATCGATCCTAACGATCACATCTAACGTGGTTTACGGCAAAAAAACGGGTAATACACCAGATGGCCGTCGCGCAGGTATGCCTTTTGGCCCGGGTGCAAACCCAATGCACGGTCGTGATGAAAAAGGGGCGGTTGCGTCTTTGGCATCGGTATCTAAACTGCCGTTTGCTTACGCGAAAGATGGTATTTCTTACACCTTCTCAATTGTGCCTAACGCACTGGGTAAAGATGAATTAAGTCAGAAGAAGAACCTAGCTGCGCTAATGGATGGTTACTTCCATCACGAAGCAAGCAACGAGGGCATTGCGATTGAAGGTGGTCAACACCTTAACGTCAACGTTCTAGACCGAGAGATGTTATTGGATGCGGTTGAACATCCAGAGAAATACCCTCAGTTGACGATTCGAGTGTCTGGTTATGCGGTACGTTTTAACTCTCTAACGACAGAGCAACAGCAAGACGTCATCACTCGTACTTTCACAAGTAAGATATAAACATAGTCCATCAAGCACTCAGAAGATTTAAATAATTAGCTTGTAAATATGCATTACCCGCTTCTCTTTTCTACCTGGGAGAGGCGGGCTTTTTTTAAAATCACACATTAGATGAAAATTAATAGGTAGTATCCTCTCGCTAACAATACATTCAGCAAACGTTTCAATTTCTTATTGATTCATCAAAATAGATCAAATAGACGACTATTTTTCCATCGTGTATGTAAAACCACATCGTTCACTGGTTGTTATTGGTGTCACAAAACACGATAATATCAAGATCGGATTTTAAGAACGTAATAACTATGACCGAATATGTTTTGTTGTTGGTCGGCACTGTGCTGGTGAACAACTTTGTACTGGTGAAGTTTTTGGGCCTATGTCCTTTCATGGGTGTGTCCAAAAAACTGGAAACAGCAATAGGTATGGGCTTAGCGACAACTTTTGTGCTAACGCTCGCGTCAGTGTGTGCGTATTTAGTGGAAAGCTACATCCTTCGTCCACTAGGTATTGAGTACCTTCGAACCATGAGTTTTATTTTGGTGATAGCCGTTGTGGTGCAGTTCACCGAAATGGTTGTGCACAAAACCAGCCCGACGCTTTATCGCTTGCTTGGCATTTTCTTACCGCTGATCACAACAAACTGCGCAGTATTGGGCGTGGCACTTCTTAACATTAATGAAAACCATAACTTTATTGAATCGATCATCTACGGCTTCGGCGCCGCTGTTGGTTTCTCATTGGTGTTGATACTTTTTGCATCCATGCGAGAGCGCATAGCCGCCGCCGACGTTCCTGTACCTTTTAAAGGTGCATCAATAGCAATGATTACAGCAGGTTTAATGTCACTCGCCTTTATGGGCTTTACAGGTTTGGTGAAGTAAGCGATGAGTACGATTTTAATTGCGATTATCGCGTTAGCGGTTCTGGCTGCGATTTTCGGCGCGATACTTGGTTTTGCTTCTATTCGCTTTAAAGTTGAAGCGGACCCTATTGTGGATCAAATCGACGCCATTTTACCGCAAACTCAATGCGGTCAATGTGGCTACCCTGGTTGCCGCCCTTATGCTGAAGCAATTGCAAATGGCGACCACATCAACAAATGTCCACCTGGTGGTCAGGCAACAATCGAAAAGCTCGCCGACTTAATGGGTGTTGAGCCAGAAGAATCTGCGCACGATCTCGACAGCAAAATTCCAACTGTTGCGTTTATTCATGAAGACATGTGTATTGGCTGCACTAAGTGTATTCAGGCGTGTCCGGTGGATGCAATTGTAGGCGGAACAAAGGCGGTCCATACCGTAATCAAAGATGAATGTACGGGCTGTGACTTGTGTGTTGCCCCATGTCCGACTGATTGTATTGAAATGATTCCTGTGGCAACGACCACAGAAAGCTGGAAGTGGCAACTTCACTCCATTCCGGTACTTAACATTACGGATGCTGCCGACAATGCAGCGAACGTGAAAGATTCAATTAAGTAAGGTTTCACATGTTGTCTTTGATTGAACAAATTCGTACAGGCGCGCTTTGGGATTTCCCAGGTGGTGTGCATCCGGCAGACAATAAAAAGCAGTCCAACAAAACTGAACTCGCTCATGCGGCTATCCCGTCAGAAATTGTATTGCCGCTAAAGCAGCACATTGGTAAAGCGGGTAACCTACTGGTTGCCGAAGGTGACTACGTATTAAAAGGTCAGCCATTAACGCAATCGGAGACCGGCTTTACGGTTCCAGTGCATGCTCCAACATCAGGTACGCTCACCGCGATTGAGCCACGAACTGTCGCGCACCCTTCTGGGTTAAGTGAGTTGTGCGCAGTCATCACGCCTGATGGGAAAGATGCATGGTGTGAAAGAAACCCCGTCGCAGATTACCAACAAGAAACCCCTGACGCACTGATTGATATTATTCGTCTCGCTGGTATTTCTGGTATGGGTGGCGCAGGCTTCCCTACTGCAAAAAAAATCCAATCAGGTTTTGCTCGTACCGAGATTCTTATCGTTAATGCAGCAGAGTGCGAGCCATACATCACGTCTGATGACAAGCTCATGCAAGAACATGCCGAAGAGCTTATTCAAGGTATCGAAATTGTCGAACATATCCTGACACCAAAGCTCACGATTATTGGCATTGAAGACAACAAACCAGAAGCAATCAAAGCGCTAGAAGCTGCGGCTATAAACAAAGATATCGTTATTCGCGTTATCCCAACTAAATACCCTTCTGGCGGTGAAAAACAGCTGATCAAAATTTTAACCAATAAAGAAGTACCAAGTGGCGCGATTCCAGCCGATATTGGTATTTTGGTTCAGAATGTTGGTTCTCTTTACGCTATAAAACGCGCAGTCATCGACGGTGAACCGATGATAAAGCGCATCGTGACTCTCACTGGTAAAACCTTCAAACAACCACGCAACGTTTGGGCATTGTTAGGGACACCAGTACAAGCACTGTTGGATGAGTTTGGCTATAAAGCAGATAAGAAGTTACAGCGTTTAATTATGGGTGGGCCAATGATGGGCTTTACCCTTCCTCACTCCCAAGTGCCGATTACCAAGACAGCAAACTGTATCCTTGCTCCGACTCGTCGTGAGATCTCTCCGCACCAGTATGAGATGGAATGTATTCGCTGTAGCCAATGTGCCGAAGCGTGCCCTGCTTCGCTGCTGCCTCAACAACTGCAATGGCATGCAAAAGCTGAAGAGTATGACAAACTCGAAGAATTAAACTTAAAGGATTGTATCGAGTGCGGCGCTTGTGCGTTTGTATGTCCAAGTGAAATTCCGCTCGTACAGTACTACCGTCAAGCGAAAGCAGAAATTCGAACTAGAACACAAGAAGCGGAAGCTGCAGAGCGAGCAAAACTGCGTTTTGAAGAGAAAAAAGCGCGTATGGAACGCGAAAAAGCAGAACGTGAAAATCGCTTCAAGAAAGCTGCCGATCAGCGCCGTAAAGAGATGAAGTCTTCTGGCGGCGATGATGCGATAGCAGCAGCAATCGCACGAGTGAAAGCTCAAAAGACAGAAACCACTGAAAAAGCAGAGCCAGCAGTAAAACCAGCCGTAGCGGCAGCCATTGCCAAAGCGAAGGCTAAACAAGCGGCAGCAGCTAAAGCAGGCTCTAGTGAACCTGATAACTCAGAAATGGCAAAACTGCGCGAAGAACGCAAACGTCTTGCTCGCGAACGTAAAGCGCAAAAAGAACAAGGCGAAACGCCAGACAATAACGCTGATGATAAAAAATCGGCAGTTGCGGCCGCCATCGCCCGAGCTAAAGCGAAAAAAGCACAACAAGAAGATTCAACTGAATCTGTAGAATCGGAAACGTCTGCACAGCAAGACAGCGATCCGAAGAAAGCCGCGGTTGCTGCTGCCATTGCACGTGCCAAAGCACGTAAAGCGAAGCAAGCAGACTCAACTGAAGCGGAAGAAGCTGAAGCACCTACTGAGCAAACCGACGATCCGAAAAAAGCCGCCGTGGCTGCTGCGATTGCACGTGCCAAAGCACGAAAAGCGAAGCAAGCAGACTCAACTGAAGCGGAAGAAGCTGACGCACCTGCCGAGCAAACCGACGATCCGAAAAAAGCCGCAGTTGCCGCTGCAATTGCTCGAGCCAAAGCGCGCAAAGCGAAGCAAGCAGACTCAACCGAAGCGGAAGAAGCTGACGCACCTGCCGAGCAAACCGACGATCTGAAAAAAGCCGCAGTTGCCGCTGCAATTGCTCGAGCCAAAGCGCGAAAAGCGAAGCAAGCAGACTCAGCTGAAGCGGAAGAAGCTGAAGCACCTGCCGAGCAAACCGACGATCCGAAAAAAGCCGCCGTGGCAGCTGCCATTGCACGTGCCAAAGCGCGTAAAGCTAAGCAAGAAACGCAAACAGAGCCTGTTGAAGAAGCAACTTCCGAAGAACCAGAAGTGGATCCGAAGAAAGCCGCGGTTGCCGCAGCAATTGCGCGCGCGAAGGCTCGTAAAGCGAAACAAGCAGACTCAACTGAAGCGGAAGAAGCTGAAGCACCTGCCGAGCAAACCGACGATCCGAAAAAAGCTGCCGTGGCTGCTGCCATCGCTCGAGCCAAAGCGCGCAAAGCGAAGCAAGAAACGCAAACAGAGCCTGTTGAAGAAGCAACCTCCGAAGAACCAGAAGTGGATCCGAAGAAAGCCGCGGTTGCCGCAGCAATTGCGCGCGCGAAGGCACGCAAAGCGCAACAAGAAGCTAATAAAAATAATACTGAGGAGAACGAGTAGTGTCGTTTTTTATTGCCAGTTCACCGCATACCCACAGTCGTCGTAGTACGCCAGACTTAATGAAATGGGTGGCACTTTGCGCACTTCCAGGTTTAGTAGCTCAAACCTACTTCTTTGGCTGGGGTACGCTTATTCAGCTGATTTTTGCCATTGCAGTCGCTGTATCCCTTGAAGCCTTAGTCATGATCTGTCGTAAACGCTCACCAATGAGAGCGCTACGTGATAACAGTGCAATAGTTACCGCTTGGTTGTTAGCCGTTGCTATACCACCATGGTCTCCGTGGTGGATTATGGTGATCGGGCTTATTTTTGCGATAGTAATTGCTAAACACCTCTATGGTGGCCTTGGACAAAACTTATTCAACCCTGCAATGGTCGCTTATGTGGTCTTGTTGATCTCTTTCCCAGTACAAATGACGAGTTGGAGTGCACCGACATCACTCATACCTGATCATGTAAATTTTGCAGATACACTCTCTTTAATTTTTACGGGCTATGATTACGACGGCTTATCACTTCAGCAAGTTCGCTCAGGTGTTGACGGCGTGACAATGGCGACACCACTTGATGCATTTAAGACTGGCATTCTTACAGGTGCCACTCCAAGCGAAGTAATGTCGCAGCCAATATTTGATGGCTTAGGTGGTATTGGTTGGCAATGGGTAAACCTTGCTTACCTTCTTGGCGGCATAGTCATGATCAAAAAGCGTATCATCCAATGGTATATTCCAGCAGGTTTCCTTGCGAGTCTGACTCTGTTTAGCCTAGTGTTCACGTTGCTGACGCCAGGGGAAACTGCGTCGCCAGTTTTACACTTGTTATCTGGTGCAACCATGCTTGGCGCATTCTTTATTGCAACCGATCCCGTTTCGGCGTCTACCACCGTCAAAGGACGTTTAATCTTCGGTGCGCTTATTGGTGCTTTGGTTTTTATCATTCGCAGTTGGGGCGGTTTCCCAGATGGTGTTGCATTTGCAGTGTTGCTTGCAAATATGTGTGTGCCACTGATCGATTACTACACCAAACCTAGAACTTACGGTCACTGAGGTAAACATGTTAACCGCTATTAGAAAAAATGGTCTGACACTCGCGATATTTGCATGTGCAACAACCGGATTAGTCGCCCTTACTCAGTACCTAACAAAAGACCAAATCAAGGTACAAGAGCAAAAACAATTACTTTCTGTTTTGAATCAAGTCATTCCAGAAAATATGCATGACAACGCACTCACGCAAGCTTGTACAATGGTCACGTCTCCAGATCTGGGGACATTACGTGCGATGCCAGCCTACCTCGCCACGAAGAATGGTGAACCAACAGCAATCGCAATAGAATCTATCGCGCCAGATGGCTACAATGGTGAGATAAAAGTAATTACTGGGATTGATAATCAGGGCAATATTTTGGGGACACGCGTCCTAAACCACCAAGAAACCCCTGGTCTGGGCGATAAAATCGATCTTCGTGTCACCGACTGGATCCTGAGCTTTACAGGAAAGCAAGTCACGGAAAACAATTGGAATTCGTGGAAAGTTCGTAAAGATGGCGGCGATTTCGATCAATTTACTGGTGCAACGATCACGCCAAGAGCCGTCGTAAAAGTGGTGCGAAATACCGTTAACTACGTAAACCAATCTCGTAAAGACATTCTTAGCCAGCCGTTAGGCTGTGAAGGAGAGCAGTAATGAATGAGAATAAATTACTGATGAAAAACGGTATGTGGAGTAACAACCCCGCTCTCGTACAACTGCTGGGCTTATGTCCACTGCTAGCGGTTTCTTCCACGATAACCAATGCATTAGGTCTTGGTATTGCAACCTTACTCGTGCTAGTTGGATCCAACGTAACAGTTTCTCTTATTCGTAACTATGTGCCAAAAGAGATCCGTATACCTGTATTCGTTATGATCATTGCCTCACTCGTTACCTGCGTTCAGTTGTTAATGAATGCCTATGCGTACGGTTTGTACCTGTCTCTAGGTATCTTTATTCCTCTGATTGTAACGAACTGCATTATTATTGGCCGAGCAGAAGCTTACGCGTCAAAAAATGATGTTGCACCCGCTGCGCTAGATGGTTTGTGGATGGGCCTTGGTATGACGAGCGTCTTGGTTGTTTTAGGTGCCATGCGCGAATTGATTGGTAATGGCACACTATTCGACGGAGCAGACCTTCTCCTAGGAGACTGGGCTTCAGCTCTACGGATTCAAGTTTTCCAATTTGACAATAGCTTCCTGTTAGCGCTTCTCCCACCTGGTGCATTTATCGGTGTTGGGCTGTTGATAGCGCTCAAAAATGTCATAGATAATTCAATTCAGGCACGTCAACCAAAAGAAGAAAAACCAACCATAGAACGTGCTCGCGTCACTAACGCATAACAAGATAAGGCTCTGTCATAGGAGCCTTTTTCATAAACCGCAGAGACGGTATTGGAAGTCAGCAATGAACAAAATAAAAAGAATCGAAATTCTTGAGCGATTACGAGAAAACAATCCGAATCCTCAAACTGAGCTTAACTGGAGCTCCCCTTTTGAGCTGCTAATCGCTGTATTACTATCAGCTCAAGCAACCGATGTAAGCGTCAATAAAGCCACCGACAAGCTTTTCCCTGTAGCGAATACACCTCAAAGCATTCTTGATTTGGGAGTCGATGGCTTAAAAGAATACATAAAGACCATCGGTTTGTTTAACTCAAAGGCAGAAAACACAATCAAGACTTGTAAGATCTTGTTGGAAAAACACAATGGTGAAGTTCCTGAAGATCGTGCAGCGTTAGAAGCGCTGCCAGGCGTAGGTCGCAAGACCGCAAACGTCGTGCTCAACACCGCTTTTGGTTGGCCAACTATTGCCGTCGATACGCACATTTATCGCGTGTCGAATCGCACTAAATTTGCGATGGGAAAAACGGTTGATGATGTCGAGCAGAAGCTATTAAAAGTTGTGCCAAAAGAGTTCAAACTCGATGTGCACCACTGGCTCATTCTTCATGGTCGTTATACGTGCGTAGCAAGAAAGCCTCGCTGCGGTAGCTGCATTATCGAAGATTTGTGCGAATATAAAGATAAAGTATACCCAGATAGCTAACGCTATTTGTAAATCAAAGCTAGGAGCAAAAAATGTCAAACGGTCGAATTCTCCACACTATGCTTCGCGTAGGTGATCTAGACAAATCCATCAAGTTTTACACTGAAGTTATGGGCATGCAGCTGCTTCGTACTAACGAAAATAAAGAGTACGAATACACGCTAGCGTTTCTTGGTTATGGTGACGAATCCCAAGGTGCAGTGATCGAACTGACTTACAACTGGGGTAAAACTGAGTATGACCTGGGTACTGCTTTTGGTCATATCGCCATTGGTGTTGACGATATCTACACAACTTGTGACGCTATCAAAGCGGCGGGCGGTAATGTGACACGTGAGCCAGGTCCAGTAAAAGGCGGAAGCACGCACATTGCATTCGTAAAAGACCCAGATGGTTATATGATTGAGCTTATTCAAAACAAGCAAGCTTCAGCAGGTCTTGAAGGCTAAGCGGCACTTCTAATAATCACTTGTACTGCAAGTTGAACTCCGATTACAGGCAGGTCTGCGATCTGCCTGTCCTTTTATAAACAAAACCCTTTACTTGATAATAGTTATCGTTTAGATTTATCCGCAACTTCGATATGCGGGATTACGATAATGATCAGTGAATGGGAAAAACACACACTTCTAGCCGATACGGCACTTCAACTAGATGACCCTGTTCGCAGCATTCTTCATTACCAGCAAGCCCTAAGCCTGAGTGAAGATATTAGCGAATGTGTGGAAATTGAGGCGGACGAGCGATTATTAATTTCTGTGATTTCTTGTCATAACTTAGCTCAGTTCTGGCGTTGGGCCGGAGATACTGACTATGAACTCAAATACCTTCAACTGGCCTCTGAGAAAGTCTTAACACTTATCCCACAATGCCCAAATAAAGAGTGTGCAAGCTTTATCGACTCGATAGGATGCTGTACTAAGGCGTTGATAGACTTTATGAAGCGTCACCCTAATCCAGCTATTGCCAAACAGGTTGAAAAAATAGATACCGCAACCAATTGCGAAGTCATTGCCAAATTCCGCTTAAACTAACATTCAAATTATACAGCAGGAATCACCGAAAGGTGCTTGGCAAAATACCACTAAAATATTATTAACAACGTCAGTAAATCAAAAACGCCGAAGCTTTCAGCTTCGGCGTTTTTATATGCATCACACTTGGGTTCGCCCTAGAGATATCACGACTCGGCGGTTTTTGTCTTTTCCTATTGGCGAACCGTTATCTGCAATAGGACGACGCTTGCCGTACCCTTGCACTTGAATTCGATCTTCCGGTAGCCCTAGAGACTGAAAATAGTCACGAAGTGACTCTGCACGTCGCTCTGATAAACTTTGACTCGCACTTTTACCATCGGTTGAATCTGTGTACGTCGCCACCAGCACGAGATCGATATCTTGATTATGTCGGATATAATCTGCAATTTGTGATAAACGCTTTTTAGAAGCCTTGGTTAACTGATCACCTTGTCTTTCGTAGTGCAAAATCGTAAAAGCAATGTCCTCAAAACTATATTTCAATAAGTTGGAAATACAGTCGCTAAACGCGTTGTACTTGTTTTGAAATAGTACTGATGACAATGCGACTTCAATTCTCTGATCTCGGCTCTGCCAATCTTGGTAACTAAAAGTCGGATAACGGCCTTTTTCCAGCTCAGACAAAATGCCCCATGCTGTTTGCCCTCCGACATAACCATCAAACTGTTTAAAAAACTTTAGGTTTGTAATTCGATCGGCGTGTTCACCTGGCCGCCAAGGTGGCGGCATAGAAATGAGACTGACGTTACGTGTTTCTCCCATCGGACGACGCATTTTTAACTCAAAGTCTAAATTGATTTTTTTATTTGCACGAGATGAAAATACCGCATCTCCAAAGCTTGGAATGGGGTGTACAAGCTGACATTCTAATGGTGTATTGACCACCATTTCCCATTGAGATTGCTGTGGAGTTGCAGCATAACGTTTGCCCATCAAAGCGAAGCTGCTTGTGCTAAACAACGAAAATACAACACCACTGGTAATCAGCCATTTCTTCATCTAATACTGTCTCTTAAACGGCAGTCTGTTGCCGTCAAATTGCATCAATAAAACCACTTCAACGGGCATGCAAAAATCTCGCCAATATCGGAATATCTGTCACACTGCCATTAATGTGAGCCATAGTGTTCCAATCACCTTAACCGCCACTTAGCGTTTTACTTCCTCATGTTTTATCGGTTTACATGATGCAAAGTATGGCGAATAAACGTCTACATAATATGCAATACAAACTTATTGATTGGATGCAAAATAGAATTCCGGTTTTCTCTTAAATTGCGGTTTTTCTCATCGGTATAATCTGCAATAATGCAGCCTTCGTCACACAAAAATAAGCCAACATGACACTAGAAAATGAAGCTCTAACCTTGAAAAAACGCTTTCGTGGTTATTTCCCTGTGGTAGTAGACGTTGAGACCGCTGGTTTCAATGCTCAAACTGATGCACTTTTAGAAATCTGTGCCGTTACGTTGAAAATGGACGAACATGGCGTGTTGCATCCGGCCTCCACCATTCATTTTCATGTGGAACCATTTGAAGGCGCTAACTTAGAAAAAGAAGCGCTTGAATTCAATGGTATTCGTGACCCTTTCAGCCCTCTTCGAGGTGCTGTTTCTGAGCAAGAGGCGCTAAAGGAAATTTATAAGCTTATTCGCAAAGAACAAAAAGCCGCAGATTGCTCACGTGCAATTATGGTTGCTCATAACGCAGCATTCGACTTGGGTTTTGTAAATGCAGCAAATGAACGCTGTAAACTAAAAAGAGTCCCTTTTCATCCCTTTGCTACTTTTGATACGGCTACATTAAGTGGCCTTGCTTATGGCCAAACAGTTCTCGCTAAAGCATGCAAAACAGCCGGGATGGAATTTGATAACCGTGAAGCACACTCTGCGCTTTACGATACACAAAAAACAGCAGAATTATTCTGCGGTATTGTCAACAAATGGAAGGCCCTCGGCGGTTGGCCGCTTGTCGACGAAGAATAATAAGTAAACACAACATATTAGGAAAAGTATGAATCCTGTCGTTATATCAGTGTGCGTCATGCTCGTGTTAGCATTGATGCGCGTAAACGTGGTGGTTGCCCTCACGTTTAGTGCCATCGTAGGCGGCCTAGTCGCAGGCATGAGCCTTGGGGATACGGTTGCCGCATTTGAAAGTGGTCTAGGTGGCGGTGCAACTATCGCGCTAAGCTACGCCATGTTAGGTACTTTCGCTGTTGCCACCTCGAAATCAGGCATCACGGATCTACTGGCCAAAAGTGTTATCAAGCGCTTAAATGGCAAAGAAAACTCCGCTTCCACTACTGGCTTAAAGTACGCCGTGTTGGTGGCATTAGTGCTTGTTACGATGTCGTCTCAGAACGTAATTCCGGTCCATATCGCCTTTATTCCAATTTTGATTCCACCTCTTTTGGGCGTATTCGCGAAACTTAAACTCGACCGACGTTTGGTCGCGTGTGTTCTTACCTTCGGTTTGATCACACCTTACATGATCTTGCCTGTTGGTTTCGGCGGTATTTTCTTAAACAACATTCTGTTAAAGAACCTACATGACAACGGTTTGGAGAATGTGGTTGCAAGCCAAGTCCCAACCGCCATGTTACTGCCAGGTGCAGGTATGCTGTTTGGTCTATTACTGGCTATCTTTGTTAGCTATCGTAAACCGCGTGTCTACAAAGAAACTGAGTTGACTGTCGTTGACGAAACCGATCACGTCATTAATAAAAAGCACATCTTAGTTGCGGCACTTGGTATTGTCGCTGCATTGGGTGTTCAGCTTTACACGGGTTCAATGATTATCGGTGCTCTAGCTGGCTTTATGGTGTTCACTTTCGGCGGCGTTATTGCATGGAAAGAGACGCACGACGTGTTCACTAAAGGTGTACACATGATGGCAATGATTGGCTTCATCATGATCGCAGCGGCAGGTTTTGCAGCAGTAATGAAGCAAACTGGCGGTGTTGAAACACTAGTACAATCGCTATCAACCAGCATCGGTGACAATAAGCCTCTAGCTGCACTACTGATGCTGATCGTTGGTCTATTAGTAACAATGGGCATTGGTTCATCGTTCTCTACGATTCCAATCCTTGCAACTATCTATGTGCCTCTTGCGCTAGCATTCGGTTTCTCGCCGATGGCAACGATTGCACTGGTAGGTACTGCAGCTGCGTTAGGTGATGCAGGCTCTCCAGCTTCTGACTCTACATTAGGCCCTACATCTGGTCTAAATGCCGACGGTCAACATGAGCACATTTGGGAAACAGTCGTTCCAACCTTTATCCATTATAATATCCCTCTAATCATCTTTGGTTGGATTGCAGCAATGGTGCTTTAATACTATTGTTTGGATGGATATACATTAGTTACGAAAAAGCCGCTCAATGAGCGGCTTTTTGTTATTCATAACTGTGGTTATTGCGCTGGCATATTGTCAATAATACGCTCACGAATCAGCTTCAAGGTTGGTTCTGTCGACAGGTAATCGATGGCAATCGGAAAATAAGCGTCGTTAATTTTAAGAACCAAGCTAGGGTAAGAGCTCACACCTAGGCTCTTTGCAAGGCTCAATTGATCTTCGAACACACCTTCTAAGAAAGAGCCATCCATGTCATTCTTGAATTGCTGAACATTCAAGCCAATTTCTCTCGCTAGTTGCAAGTGAGTGGCTTCTTCATGAGGAGGCATCGCACGTAAGTAGTACGCATGCTGAATCGCTTCTAGCATCTGCTCATAAGAGTCTTGAAAGCCCGCTGCAATAACCGCACGACAAGATTGGTAAGTGCTTCTAACTGGCGTACAAAGCTTCCAGAAATCGTAGTTAAACTTAGTGCCTAACTGGCGCTCAATCTGCTTCCAAATACCTTCGAGTTTTTGTTGCATCTCGGGCGGCATCGGTAAATTAGTATCTGGCGCAAGACCACCAACCACATACTCAAACTGAATCACACCTGGCAGTTGCTGTTTTAGTTTATCCAGCGTTGGTTTGTAACCCCAACACCAACTGCACATTGGGTCATGCACGTAGTAAAGCTTTATATCCACTTTAATTTTTTAACCTATAAAATCAATTAGTTAAATGAAACAAGAATAATAAATGGCGATAAAGTGGCGACACATTTAAATCTTATTGCTTGGTTTCTGCTTAAGAGTTAACGAGTTTTGCTTGTAACCCTGATAACAATATAGGTCCAGCACTCACTCGTTCCCCTCTTCTTCATCAACACGTAAACAGCGGTTTTGTCCCGTTAACTGCACAGTGATTTTGACATCTGAGTTTAATTATACCGTCTCATAAATTGAAAAACTGCTTTATCTTAATAATTCGCTCTAAAGCCTTATAGAGTAAGGCTCTATGCCCTCTTGATCAGATCTTATCTTCGCTCACCTGATCATCTACATTTCTCACAAAATTCTGAACAACACTTATTTTTCATGCACTTACAAAAGTCACTTTGATCTTCCCAGATCATTAAAATTGGAATTTACTGAAAATATTTTCAATCTTTGAAATTTTCAAAACACTCTCAGTCTAGGCTCTAAGTAGCTCTATTCTCTCGCAAGCCCCGCTATATATATGGTTTCCCATGAGACACTCTAGGAACTCTCCCCACTAAATTTCAGTACACAAAAACTGAAAAAAAACTGATCGAAAAACCTCGCAGGCGGGTGAGGAGAGTGCGGATTTTGTCATCCGCTCAGTGTGTCCCGTGAGTTCATAACCGTTCATCGCCATATGACTTGTAGCTTTAGTTTGAGATCAACATAAAAAAACGCAGCCGTATGGCTGCGTTGATTGTGTGAAAATCAAGTTCTTTATGTGTGCTAATATGCCTTAAACTTGCTTTCATCATCACCTTGTCCTACGGACTGCATTTCAGAGCAGCTCCATAGCAGCTCAAATTGGTTCAGATCTTCATCGTCTTCGGGAAGAACAATGGTTGAATCTTGAATAACTAGCTTCACGCAACTTGATTGTTTAGTTGGGATACAGTGGTAAAGCTCAGCAACTTTTTTATCATCTTCGATTCCCCCAAGCACAAGCGTTGAAGCGTCTAGAATGAGACACTGGCAAGGTACAAAGTCCGGCAATGCCCCAAACTTAGTTTCTAGATTATTCAATAACTCCGTATCTAAACTATCTCTCTTCAAGCAACCAACGATAGCAAACTGGTAATTTTTCGATTTTCTAACCACCTTACCAGAGAGCCAAGGTTTGTGGTCTTCGTTGACAATTTCTACCCACCAATTCCAGTCCTCAAACATTTTATAGATCTTCTTATTTTGAGTGCTTTTTTTAAAAGCGAGACACAAACCCACCACTACAAATACTGCAGCTACTAGAGTACTGATTGTCATCCCCTTGCCCCTACTTAATGGTTCTTTAAATACAAAAATAGGACAGAGAATAACAATAATTTCAAACAGTTATTATTCTTAATGGAGTATTCCAGCGAATCTCCCTACAAAATGGTTATTTTGTCTATCAAAAACATGGCATAAGAAGGTAATAAGCCTAATTAATATATGGATAACAATTGTTAAGCTATCAACATTAAAGTCCAGGTGGGTTATCCCCCACCCGTTGGACAACTAGCTTGTTTGTGTTATCGGTTCGAGTCTTCCCTTCAATTTCATACTATCCTCCCCATGGCCAACAATATCATTCGCTTGGACTGGTGTTTTGGTGCTTGCTCGTCCTGGTGCTACACCGCTGTGTGTATGCGTTGCTAAAGTGTCGGCCAATTCTTTAACCACCTGCATTAGCTCCGATAAAAGAATCAACACATTCTCTTGCTTAGAGCCTATCCAAGTCTTAGGTGATTGAAGCCATTGGTGCTCAGCGGCAATACTTCGGCGAAATTTTCCGATGGTCTCAATCAGTTCGCCAGCGGTAGCCGTTTGCATGTTACCCAAGCTTCCTAACACCAGATCATCTCCTGACAACAAATTAATAGCGCCAAGCGCTTCAATGAGCTTCTTACCATTCACTTCTTCAGTGCTGTGCTCATTTACAAAAAGCTGATGCTGGCCTAACTCACCTTTATACCGTTCAAATTGGTCTAACTTACCAAACGCTCTCTGATTTTGAGTTTGGTCAGTCTGCAGTGTTGTATTTCCTGCGGCATCGACTCGATAACTCACTTCTTCACGTTGCTGTTGTAGTTGTTCACCAGGCTCTATTGAGGGAAGCGCATATTCACGTCCATAAACGCCACGTATGATGGGTCTATCGCTTCGACCATAAGCGAAAGCAATTTCAACCAATGTCCCTTCTAATGGATACGCTAACAATCCGGACTCATGTCCGCTCATGTTAACTGGCAGTGGAATCGAGCGATAAACCGGTACGTTACTATCTGGTTGCAAATTCTCATCTAGAACTTGCACATCAACAGAGAGTCTTGGCCGAAATGGGTCAGATACTTTACCCGCCGTCGCACTGTCTCTGACCATTTCGACTCGCCCGAACTTTGGCAAGTGAAAGCCTGCTGCTAATTCAGGAAAATGCTGTAGTGTTTCTCGCTTTTTAGGTATGACTTCAGACTGCTCAGCTTTCCAATACGCCGTCATATCATCCTGTATTAAGTCAACCCGATTGACTCGCTTACCATTCACAACCCGACCTGGTCTAAGCATAGGAAACGGAACAAAGGTGACACTGTTACCATTTTGACGACTCGTAAACTCTTCAGGTAGTGGCATTGGTTTGTCGTTGAAATGGCTATCTTGATAGGAGCCAAAATAAACCACCTGGTCAGTATGTTGAAACCAAACACAGTCAGGAATAGAAAAAGCCTTAGCGACCTGCTCTAAACATTGATAACCCGTTCCCTGGCAAACAAAGTTTGGGATCGCGGTCTTCATGTATTCTTTATTAGGTAGATTAAACTCGAGACCAGTAAGGTGAGAGAGCTCATCAATAACCTGCTCGGCATTTGGATGCTCTAAACTGAGAGACCAACGTTTACTCAAAATACCTGTCAGTTCTTTTACTGTGATTTTTTGGTAGCCATTGACTGTAGATTGGATTTTATCAACATAGCCCTCAAACCAAGGCGACGTTTTGTTTTCATATCCAATATCAAAACGCACTGGCTCGAATAATTTCAGGGGTTGTGTTGCTTCAATTTCAAAGATGGCCACACTACCTAAAGAAAGCTTTAAGCTCACCATGTTACTTGCCAATTTGACTTCTTCGCCGCTTATATACAAACGCTTCTCTAACTTCATTGAGTCGCCTCCTCTGCGGTGATGAGAGCCTGTTTTAACCGAGTATTCTCTCGCTGCTCTGGCTTGCTTTGCGCTTTAATCCGCTGCTCTTTTTGCTCGGCGACACTGTTGTACTCCCGAAGCTCAAAGGAAACATTCCAAGCCTGTAGAGTTTCATGTTCTCTTGCTTGAATACGCCCAGTGAACTTCACATTGCGAATTTTAAGTGCGAGCGCAATGTCATTGCCGATTCGATAAATACGTCTAGCATTCGCCTCATCTTTGTCCGAAGCAAACGCATAAAGTTGGGTCAGTGTGTCTATACGAATGAATGGAACACGACCACTAAAGGTAAGCTTTTTGCCTTTGTCACCTTGCTCTGCCACATCGGTACCAGAAGACTGCCCACTCATGTCCTGGTCTTTAAACTCCATGGACACTTCAACCGTCATCGAGTCTAAGTTAATTGGCACACCATCTAGAGCTAGCATAATAGCTCCTCAAAAAACGTCATAGGTTCATAACTAAGCAATAAGCTTGCTAATGTAAATTGATGATTGTTGGGCGTTCCCGCTTGATTCAATCGTGTCGCTATACTTTCCGCATTGCCCTCCACGGAGAACACATAGATACTTCCTTTTAGGTTCTTCAGGGCGTTGAGCTGAGCCTTGATTTCTTCCATCTTTTTATTGCGTTTCGCTGCTAGTAACTGCAACTTGTCAATTACGTGATGGTAATCGTCTGCTAATGACTCTAGCGTAGCTACTTGGGCACCTTGCCAATGTAAAGCATCATGTAATGGGTTAGCGTTGAGTAAAGCCATCGGCTTAAAGCGTGGTAGAGCGATCGCTGCAGGTTGATGGAACTTATCAACGTCATTGGTATTTAAAGCATGACTTTGCCTAGCTACTTGGCACCACTCAGGCATTGGAAACAATGATGTAAGCTCAATGAGCTGCCGAGAGAATTGGTTCAATTGAGAGGCCGTTACCATTATCGCAATACCGTGAAGATGGCCATTTGGTCGGTACCTATCAGCGTAATCCCGCAGCTTATTAGATAACGTTTTAATTGCAGTACTAGGATTGAGGTAACACCCCGAGTCCAAACGGGTCCCCACTTGAAACTGATATGGCGACACTGTAAGTACGGTTCCTGAGACAAGTAAGGATTGAAGTTCACTACGCAGCTTAAGCAAAGCGCTCGCCTCTTCACTTAAAGAGTGACGCCCGTAATTGGCGTCACTTGTATGGTTGGTTAACCGGTTAATCGCTTCATTCATTACGGCGCCGACTGCGTCTGTCACTGACTCAGCCTTGGTTTGAATATTCTGCGAGTAACTTGGCCAGTTTAATTGGGATAAGTGCCAAGTCATAAGCGGCCTTCAATTGTCATGGATTTCTCTGTAGGGCGTTGTGGTCGAATGGCCATCGTTACTACACCGTCCTTTACATAGTCGCGTAGTGCTCTCCGGTAACTTCTCCAAACTGAAGCAGTTAGCGTAGAACGAGGGTCGGAGTCTTCATGTAATGTGACTTGTCTATCCACATAAACCATTTCATGTGCCACCCACTGATTTTCTGCTTCAGCAAAAATGGCTGGCTCTTCTTGACCAGAAACTGCATCTGGATATGTCCATATGCCATTTGATTGTAAGACAGCGGGCAACTTTTCGGGTGGTGAAGGGATCTCTATCCATCCATGCGGAGGGGTACCTCCGATAACTTGAAAACACCCCGTTCCCACTAATCCATATATTTTCTCTTTATCCATCCCTTACACCTTAACGCCCACAATCTTTCTCAAATAATGCTCACCTGAATAGGCGGTCACACCATCGTATTTTAGAGAAGTACCACCTCTAACCGATTGAACTTCCTTACATGTCAAGGTAAACCCGTACTTGCCATCACTCTGCAAGATTACATAAAACTGGCCCAGCTCCATTGCTAATTGCACATCAACAATCGCGCTAAGACTTAGCCCTGACGCCGCTGCATAACCACCTTCGGCTGTCACTATCAAGAAATCGAAGTTCGTAATAGGCTCTGACGTTTTTAGCTTCGTATCACCTGGCGCTCTTCCATTCCATAAAATTGACCGCTTTGTATTTGATTTACTACTGAGTGCTTCTTGTAAACCTCGAATAGTAGAAATAGCTTGAGTGCCCGTATGATTAGCTCGGTTCTTTAAGTATGCGTCTGTTTGATTTTTCGTAGCTTGAGTGGCAACTCCATCGAGCTTTTTCTTATCTGCTGCCGTCATTACCCCTGCATGAGATGTCGTCACCGCACTTAAAACCGCATCTTTACCCGTAGAACTCTTGATCGTTTGAGTTGTGGCGTTGCGAGATGCCGTCAAGTTAGTTGCGATATTCGCTTGCGCTCCAGCTTGTATGCCATCCAGCTTCTTCTTGTCTGCTGCGGTCATCACCCCGGCGCTCGATGTTGTTGCGGCACTTAAAGTGGCATCTTTACCCGTAGAGCTATTAACCGTTTGAGAATTGGCGTTGCGAGACACGCTCAAGTTAGTTGCTACATTGACTTGAGCCCCACTCTGAATCCCGTCTAATTTTTTCTTATCGCTTGCACTCATCCAACCGGAGGCTGTTTTAGTGGCATTCTTAACATTCTTGTTGATGTATGACGCGACAGACTGAAAGACTCGCTTTGCACTCCATAGGCTACGGTATTCATCCTCACCAGCTTCAGCTTGTTGCTGAGTGATAACATCCCACACGCGCCAATCAGTAACATTGCCATGGGAGTCAATGCCAGCAAGTCGAGCGATGTAATGCTGTTGACCATTTTCATCAACGTAATTACTGAGTTCTGTTTTTGAGCTTCTTACTGTCGCTATGTTTTCCCAACGAGAGAGTGCGCTGCCTTGGCGTACCACATCTAAGTACAAGCCACATGGGATGCCATCACTGACCACCACCTCTTTTTTTGACAGCTCAACACGTAACCCTGAGACATAAACAACTCCGGGACTAACAACAAACGTGTTTGACTTTCCTTTAGCGACGACCGAGCAGCCACGAACAAAGGCCGAATGGCCATAATGGTCAAGATTCGCCAAACGTAAATCATCATCAATGCCCATTAAGCGCCCATGAAAATCTATCTGCCAAGTTCCTGGTTCAACATGAATATTTGCTATCGCTGCAGCGCCACTGTACTCCTGCGCGACGGACTTAATAGTGGTCATGTTTTCTTCTTTAGTTTCCGTGTTCTTATACACGATCAAGCCACAGGAGTTCTCAACATACTTGTCATGGAGGTAAATCGCATTGAACTTAAAACTCGGTGTGGTTGACTGAAGAATGACGGAATACACCAACGTATTACTATTAAGTCGCGCAGCCTGGTCCACTTTTTGACGATGCACGATATACGCTTCACTAGGCAGACCTAGGGCTCGGTCAATCGGTGATTCAGCGTCTAAGTTAGGAATATGAGCAAACACAAACTCGTTCATGTCTGTCGTACTACCCGTTGTAATTTTATCCACTAAATAGCGCTCAAACTGAGCAGGGATAATGGTCTGGCTCATACTGTATTATTCCTCTAGTTTTGCACTAAATAGCTGCTGACTCTGGCTGAAACAGGCCGTACGAATGTGCACCTGAATGGGATAAACGACTTCAAATCGATATCGACGGCAAGTTCTCCCATATTGCTCTATGAGCACTTGAACCAACTTGCTGTTTTGCGAGATATCGCCATCACTTAGCTCAATAGTACAAACGTCCCACTGAACTTCGTTTTGACGCTCTTTGAACTTAACGATACCAATGCCTAACCTTTCAAAAATCCGCTTGAAGCCCGCTACGCTACCTGCGTCTTTGGCGTTCACTTCTGCGTATTTCACTCGCTTTCGAAACAGTGAAAGTGGCTCACTCTCAAACCTTTTGATATCTCTATCCCATGCCATTAATTCCAATGCTTTTTCGTTACAGGTCAACGCATCCATTTGGCGAAGCGGAAATAGTAGGCTGCTCCAAACTATCCGGAAGAATGAAAAAACGCCTTTAGATAAAAAGTGAGGTTCTTTGACTTCATCCGCCGTCGTTCTTCCGTCCTGCCACCATGGGATCACAATTTCGGGTAAGCGAGGGGAATGTCGGCTTTGGTCGTAATTTCGAGACTCAGACATCCACGAGTTCCCTAACTGTGAGTGATTTCAAGCGAGGCTGTTCTAGCTTGCTGATAATGTCTTTTTGGACTTTTCCGTCTACGGTAAACCTTACCGATTCAACTTCCGTCATGTTGGTATGTATCTCAGTACCAAGCAAAGATAAGCTAAAACGATGCTCAGGTTTCGCGCGTGTCATTTCTGGGTAAGCTGCTGTTTCTCGAAAAGCCGCTCTAATCCTCTCTTCCACTTCAAGAAGTTCATTCACTTTGGTGGCGCTGTCTAAGTTCTCAGCTAAGACGACATCCGCCGTGATCTCATGTTTCGTATCGGGAATGGCTTTACAGGTAAGTACATCACCGTGACCGTGATGCCCTTTAGACATTATGTGCTCATTTAGCTGTTCAAGAACGGTTAGCGGGGTTGGTCCCACTTCCATCAAAATCAATGCTTCTGCTGAACCAGGGGTTATGTCCCCTGTATTTCTAAAATAGATGTTATCACTTCGGATCCCCGCTACGCTGGCGATGATAGAGCGATACACATCATCGATGTGCCATTCACCAGAGCTAGTAAAGGCATTTTGAATACGAAGCGCTAACTCTTCATCAGTCTCTGCGTCAGCACCGAGTACAGAGAGCCAGTCAGGTTCATTCACCGCATCAACAATGCCCGGTATCGCTTCAGGAATAATGTTGAAATACCCCGCCGGCAAGTTAAACGCGGAGCCCGCTTCAAGTGCTTCGACAAGCACCTTACCCTTTAGGTGACCAGCCTCGATGATTCCAGGCTCAATAACTTGAACTTTATACATAACGCCATCTATAGGTAGCGTTTGAATAACCGCCCCTTTCTCAATCGTCACCGCATCGGCAGCATTTGCTTTAGTTAGTGTGATGTAGCCTTGTGCTCTTTGAGCTACTTTCGGCGCGATATTGTGCTCCCATGCTTTTAGGTCCAGAGCCCAACGCTCAGCGGTTGCCACGAACATATTGGGCATAACGTGCTGAGCCAATAGATGTCTAGTCAGCCAAACACATGGCGTGACCACTGCAGCGCGAACCCAACGCCAAAACGGTGACATTTCGGAGTCATTCGAAACCTTACTACCAGCCCCCACGACTTCTTGTTTTAGTTTGGTTTCAAAGTCCTTTTCGGTAACTGGCACACCCGATTCACTTAGCACCTGAACAAAATCCGTACTTGGTCGTTTACTCATACTTTCACCTCAAGTTCCCCATATTCATAAGCCTTAGCGGTTAAGGTGATATCACCAGTTTCTGTTTCTCTTGCTGTCGCTGAACCCGGTACCACTCTTACATCTCTCTCAGCAAGTTGCTCAATTTGCACCATTACATCAGCGCGTAACGCTGGGTTTCTTTCTGCAACCAATTGGCGAGCCAATCCTGATTCCATGATCGCGTGCTTAATGTCCTGCGCGATGCTGTATAAATCACTGCACTCTTTAGGCTGTTGGCCTGCGTCCATATCCCAGCCACCCTCGACCACTTTGATATCGTTGTAGCGCTTGCGTTCTGTTAAGTCGTTACCCCACATTGAGCTCATCCCACTCGGCTAATTGGTCTGGTGTTATTCCGTTAGGGGCAGTGATATACACGTCGCCAAAAGAGCTAACTCGACTAGCATCACTGTGATTGGTTGTTTTCATATTGTTCACCACTTGAGGAGGCAATCGTGGCTCGTTGCTCTTCCCTTTATATTCGATAAACGGTTGAGGCGATTGAGTATCTAGATTTGGAGCTTCAACGTTGATGCTTGGCTGAGAAATAACCTGGCTTTCTGCAATTTTGAACGGCGCCATTTGCTCTGGCTTATATCCATAAACGTCTTGGTTCGTCGCTATCGCAGACTCGTAACTCATTTGAGGTTGAAGTAGTTCTAATTGCTTAACTTCTGACGCATCACCCGGAGTTAGGTTCTGTGATATAGGAGTACTGTGTTCAGCTTGGACGGCCGTTGTCATCTCTGGCGTTTCAATTTGGCTCCCCAGTTCAATATCAACACCTGGGATCATATTGAGTAAATCAACGAGCCCTTCGATAGCATGAGCAATAACATCAAACCAAGCCGTATCTTTAAACGCGGAGGTTAAGTCGTCCCACCAATAGATTGCCGCAGCAATACCACCTATAAGCAGCGCTATACCAGCGACAACCCAAGTTAACGGGTTGGCCCAAAGCGCGGCGTTAAATAGCCATGCAGCAGCAGTACTCGCCAGCGTACTAATACGCAGTAGTTTCATGATGCTATTTAAACTCGTCATGGTAACCGTCCAACCAGCAGACATCATTTGCCCGATCCCCATGGCAAGCGACAATGTTGCAATCACTCCACCAAGAGACAGGCCTGCGATGGCGACATAGCCAAGAATTTCAGCAAGCCAAGGAAATTGGTCCGTCCAACCAACAAGCACCATTAAGCCGTCAGCCATGGTGCCTACAACCGAATTGATTGAAGGAAGAATCGCACCAAATACCGCTGCACGAACCGCAAACCATGCCGCTTCTAACCGTTCCCACTGATCTGTCATGGTGCTGGCCATTTGCTCGGCCTTCGACATTCCCTCGATTTGACCAAGTTGGTCAATACTGCCTGCGAGTCCTTCGGTATCAGCCATTAATAACTTAATCATGCTAACGGCTTCTTCTGAGCCGAATGCCTTTTTCAAATCAGCCGCTTCAGCAACACTTAAGGTGTCACCATATTTACCTTTCAATTGTTCAAGAATATCTAGCATAGGCAGCATCTGACCTCGGCTATCGGTAAACGACAAATTGAGCTTATCTTGAGCGTTGGCCACACCCGCTAAGAATGCTTTGTATTTAGTACCCGCTTCGCTGCCACTCATGGTTGATTGAAGAGTGCCTAAAATCGCCATCTGCTCTTCGATAGCAACTCCTGCACTGGTCGCATTCGCTCCGATGCTAGTAAAAGCACTACTCATGCCTGCGCCTGTAGTCTTAAACATTTCAACAGACTGCGCGGTCATGCCGGCAATTTGTTTGGACCAAATACCAACCCCAATTTCATCAGCTTGATTTTTGAAAACACCATACATGGTGCCCATATAATCCGTAATGGTTGCTGTATCAGCCTTAGTCGCAGCAGCTAAAACGGCAGAGCTTTTGGTGATGTCAGAAAGGTTGTCTCCATCAATATCACCAAATGCTGACTTGATATCATATGAGGCGCCGACAATATCTGTGGCGGATTTCCCGTACTGTGCCGATGCCCAAAGTGCGGTCTTTGAAAGCTTCGTGAGATCCTCATCCAGAACCCCTAACGACTTCACTTCGCCTAGCTTTCTATCCATTTCAATCGCTGGCATCAGCGCATTTTGAATAGCAAAGCCCGTGGCGACTAAACCCGCACCACCTGCCGCCATGTTTTGCATGCCTTGCTTACCAGCATCCATCGAAGCTTGTACTTCTTTAGTAATCCCCTGCAACGGCTTGGTGACTTGATCAACCAACGCTATGTGCATCAACAGTTTTTCCATGCTCATCGCGTAATACTCACTCGCTCTTTATGTCTGTTAATGACTAAACAGTCGGCTGATAGCACTCATTACCGCTCTTTCTTCGCGTTCGAACTGGTGTTTGTCCAGCCAGATAGCGCGACTTAAACTTCTTTCGTCGTCTGGCTCACTCGGCAAAAAATGACGACGAAGGGCAAAGGCTTGTTCCAAAGGATTGTCTTCAATCCGCTTTGCCCTATCTGTTATTTTTTTAGTGTGATTTCGATACCACCTTTAGAAGCGTTACTGACCGTGGCATAAAGCTCGATAGTTAAGCCAGGAACGCTATCAAGTAACTCAGTGAGCTCATCTTTTTGCTCTGGGTTCACGGTACGCGTTAAGTACGTATAGGCAGGCGCGACTTTGTTGTTAGGCATCATGTCATTGGTATAGTTATTTGCATCCTGTACCGTTGGCGTAAATACGAAGTCAGTGCCACCGATAGCGACTACGACAGGTTTTGATGTAAAGGTAGGTTTAGTCATTTTTACTTCTCTTCTTGTTTTCGTGCCTAGCACGCCATTGCAAATAATCTTCAATCTGGTTATCACACTCAGTCAGTGCGTTTTTCAGCTTGGGAATGTCGTCGGTAACCACTTCTGGCCATGTCCCTTGAACTTGTGGTTTTGAACAGGGCACCAACATTCCAGCAGGTGGCAATTTCATGAACACCTGCGTTGCGACGGTTTCAGTAGGGTTCGCGCAGGCGGTCAGTAACAGTGGCAGGGATATGGCACTGAACGTTTGCCAGCTCTGTTTTAAGTGCTGCCAGGTCTGCATTGAGTTTTTCCTCTGCTGCTATGTGTTGCCGTTGCCGCTGAACTAACATGTTGTTAGCTTGCTCACTTTCACCCTTCAAAAATTCAATGGTGGTTAAGTTGATTTGGTTGTCTGCTTCTGCCTTGGTGAGCTTTTCACTTAATGTGGTTTTCTCTGCTTTGACGGTATGAAGCTGCAGCTTCAGCACCGCGATGGTCGTCACCAACACCGCAAGACCAATCCACTTAATCCATTTCCATGCAGCGATCACGTTCTAATCCTCTTCGAGTGACGAGTCCTTTAAGTACAACGCCCTGACTCTTTACCCACTCCGTAATGTGACCGCAGGCTTTGGGATAATTGCCATGTTTGATTGCTGCGTAAATCCGAGTGTCAGAGCCGTCCTTATTTTTGCGAAACTTGGTACACCCGAAGTTGAAAACAAAGCTGGTAAATGCGTCAAATTGACCTGTGCTCATTTGCGCTCCTGAAATCCTTTCTGCATTGGTCACACATCGTTCGGCCGATTGAATATTTTTCACCCAGTCGATCGCGACTTGCTCCAATGTGATTGGCGTATCTGGCACACCATGAGTATTCCCAATACCATTCGTAGGAATACCTCCCGGACAAACGTAAGGGTTCTGCCGGCATCCCTCGGCATCACCAATCAACTTCAGTCCTTTAGGGGTGATGCGCAGCGCTCCTAAGTCTCGTTCCGATACCACAACTTGCCCAATGGGCTGCGTCAATTCAGGTCCATAAACAGCCGTACCACCTGTTACCAAGCCGATCACAGCGACTACAGAACAAATGATCCGCTTAGTCAGTTTCACTCAGTGCTACTCCTTTTTCGCTAGCAATACGTTGCATTGCTCGCTTGTGCCAATAGTTCAATCCCAGTGCTGCAAGGCCAATCACTAGTGATAAAATGAAATACCACTGCTCAAATGTCAGCTTGCTGAAAGTCATTCCTGCCAATGACACAAGGTAAGCAACTCCACTGGTTAATTTGTCGAACCAATCTTTCATATCGTTACTCCAACTTAGCCTGGCAAGGTGCGCAAAACTGGCATCCCGCTATCGCTATCTGACGCCCTTCAGGGATAGGGTCACCACATTCAAGGCATTCTTTTGCACTCTCTTGTTCGCTTGTCTGCATAGACTGTTTAAGCTGGTTTGCGATTGCCATTTCAGTAAACTTGGTTTCGTTACTACTAGCATGGTCGATAAAGTCAGGCATTCGTTCTCTCTCTGATAGGCTTAAAGCAAACCGCGGGTATCATCATTACTTAGGTATGAGATGCCATTAATGCGAACAAAGTGAGGGCTCGTCACAAAGCCTTTAAGCTTGCGCTTGGTTTTATCACTGCTGTTTGGATCAACACTAAGTAAATCTGAGATTTGAAGCTTCACACCAAACAGCTCTACTTTGTCTTCATCATCGCCAGTATTTGCATAGAACATACAGTCGTGTGGCTTAATACCGCGCCAACTGCCAGCTTCGCGAGCTTTTTGTTGAAGCTTACGGAAGTTGTTCAAGTCCAGCTCATACTCAACATCACAACTCACAGCTCCATGAGTAAATCCAGTGGGAATGCCGCGCTCTTTATCAACAGCAGACTCATCATTGATGGTTGCTGTAGCCGACTCCACATGAACCAAAATCCCCAGCATGTTTATGTCGAAGCTTCGCCCTGTATAACGAGAATTCATTGTTTACTCCCCTAGTCGTTGATTGAGCATGATGCCGATGGTGATTTTCACTGGGCACTCGTAAGGTGTAACTGCGAGTAGAATTTCAACTTCTTCACTATTAACCCATGTAATGGTGATGTCATCGTCTTGAGGTGGTTTGATTTCACCAGGGAACTCGTAATCACCAATTTTTTTCACTACCGCCATTTCACGGAGGTCTTGAGTAAAATACAGCTTTGCGCTGGCTTCACTGCCTGGTGTGGAATTGAATTCTCGATCAGCAATTCGTGCAATTGCTCGTACCCGCACTTTACGTGCTGCTTTCATGGCGACACGAATGTGACGAATATCTTGATAATCACCACCAGGGACATCTAGCGTACGTCCAGTTGTCCAATATTGCCCCGGATAGTCCGGATACCACATCGGTACAGCGATTCGAGCAGCTTCTAGTGCTTTAAGTGTTGCTAGCTCTAATGGCTTTCCATCCTTATCTTTTGCTAATGCCATACTGCCGAGAATGCTGCCTGTTTTTACTCGTGCCGGTGAGTCAGCAATAGATACTTCTTGATTGGCCAACCGACCTGCATAAATGCCAACTGTAGAGTTTCCTTCGTGTACTTGTGGCACTACGGTGATGTATTCACTTGCAATGTTCTTTGGCACATTCACCGTTTGCGCTAACCACTCGGCCCATGTTTCACCGTCCTCGGAATCATTAATTCCTGGTAAGGAACAGATCATGAAAACTTCTCGTCCAAGCTTGGCTTTAAGTTCATGGCGAAATGCGACTGCATCTTCAAGAGTGGACGCTCCAGTATTTGGCTTATCCAACACAACAGCTTCAAAGCTTGATGTCTCATTGGCTTTAAAAACCGCAGCCTGCCAACTATCTGATGGGTTTAAAACGATCACACCGGCAGTCCAGTTCTGTTTCCCATTTAACTGAGCAGCTTTTAGCGTGAGCATGTGTACAGGGTCGATGTTATCGAACGCGCTGTCTGAAAAATCCGTGGTGTTATCCACCATAATTAGGTTGCGCTCTGTTCCTGCAACTGTGCCGTACACAACAAACAGAAAGTGAAATTCAACGCCCGGGATCGGTCCGCGCATCATGTTCAGAATGTTAATAATGACGGTAGGCCATGCCATGTTTAGTTGCTCCTATTTCGATTCATTTCCCGCTTGATAATCATTGCTGCCCGTTTCGGACTAATGCCTATCAATCGGCGTTCTGGGCGATCTACTTCCCACTTACGTGATGGCGTTTTATTTTCCAGATCACTAATCAGTTTTGCGGCTTCAGCGACGGTCATATTCTGAGTAATGAATTTGAGCGTTGGCTTTTTGCCTCTCTTCTGCCTGCCTTGGGGCGGAAGTCTGTAACCTAAACCGCGTAACTCTTTTGCTTGCTCTCTCGTTGCCGGGTCGGTTTTCTTTGGTTCTTTCGCTTTCTTGGCTTGCTTGAATCGCTGCTGCAATCCGCTTTCCTCTGCTTCACCTGTATGGTGAGCCAGTGCAACGGTTCCTCGTCTTGATGGCCAACCAACAACCAAAACCCGGTTATTGTCTTTTTGAAAATGCTTTAGCTTCTTAGTGAAACCTCTAAGCATTTTTCGCCTGCCGTTTTTGCGCTTTGACCACGCTTTACCGTCTGGGTCACGCTGTGCTCGAATGTTTTTTTTGGTCGTTTTGGTGATGTATTTACCAAGCTCTTTCAGCACTCGGGCTCTGGCTTTTTTCTCAAGCTTTAGCAGCTCGAATTGCTCTTTAACTCGCAAATAACTGCGCTTATCGGCCCGTATCTCATACATTGCGGAGAACTACATGTGATAGCCTTTCCGCCTGCCAAATCTCGTACTCTTCAATCTTCCAGCGCTGACCATTCCAATAGATTGGCCCGTCGGGGTCTGCAGCCACTTTGACGGGTTCTTCAAACATGACTGAGACCAACACTTCGGCGTTTTTCTCATCTTCCAGTACTACGTCTACGTATGGGTCGTCTAAGTCTTCGATGCGGAAACGGTCAGAATCGTTGTCCATCAACCACGCTCCAACATTAGCGAACAGCACCGCTGGGTCGCATTCTTTGAAAGGGAATTTGTCGAAGTAGAAGTCAGCAACATAACGCTGATACAGCAGGTCAAAACCATGACCCATGTGCTTGGTTTCTAGTTTCAACTCAACCTTGCCCATTTCACATTCCATGCGCTTGGCTATCTTGTCGCCCACAACGCTGATTAAAAATGCGTTTAGGTCACGCAGCTTGTAACCTGCTTGGTATTGCGTTCTCATAGCAAATCCACCGATGAACGGTTCAGCCCTTTCATATTTCTAATAATGCGCTGGCTTTCTGAAAGTAATTCAGTGCGCACCTCTACGCTTCTGTCTGCGATGTGATCGCCCTTGTCCTTGGTATGAACAGTTGCAATGTCCGGCAGCAAATCAGCTTTGGCTCTCGCAAATACTGCTGATTCGTATTGATATACAACACGGTTTTTATCATTCATTTTCGGAAATGTAGGAACATTGCCAGCAGTTGCATGCCCCTCTTCCCGATACTTAGCTTTTAAGTCTTCGAGTTGCTGATTAACTTCCGAAACAGCATTAACTAGAGCGATAGCAATACGTTCTGAGTCTTGAGCAGCAGGAATACCGCGACGCTTCTCAAAATCACCGGCATTGATGTTCGGCCAAAAACCGTCATTGGTGATTTCTGTCGCTTGATAATCCGAACCGGAAGATCCCGTAAACATCGTTATTCCTCTTTTAATAAGTGAGCCTCTAGCCACTGGGTCGACGGTATTGAGTTAGCCTATTGGCACTCTTACCTCACCAGCCGAGGCTCGGCGGCGTAGGAGCTGTTACAAATTTTTGTTGTCTTTAATTGCTCGAATACGTTGTTCTACCTGACCAATTTTGGTTTTCACCCCAATTTTTGCGTACTTCTCATGAGCACACTGCAGTAGAAACAAGGCCTTTTCCAAGGTATCTAAACAACCGATAGACGTCGGTTGCGGCTGTCCTTCTTCATTTCGAAGTAAGTGCAACCCAGCAAACCGATACCACTTGGCATGCACTTCTTCGTGTAGTCGCCATTCGCCCTCAACCTTTTCAAAAACCGCGCTGAAATAAGGCTCGATAGAATGTCCTCTGCCAGACTCTTTTTCCGCCCAAGCTAAAACTTCATCGGCGCACACGGTTGGCCAGTCACGTCGGAAGTTATCTGGTGTAGGTAAATCAAGCGCTATGGCTTTCAAGCACCAATCAATCGCTGTTTCCATGTCGTTGACATCGAACAACCAGATAACCATATTGGTGAAAATTGGGTTCTCGAATACTTCGCCTTTTGCTAGGTAAGCTTCCACGTACGGTTTGTACTTGGGCACCAAAACATCATGCTTATGTTTCACCTTGTCTTCGATAGCATTGAGCTGTTTTAGATACTTGCGGTCTTCTTCAAAATCGATCAGCTTGATGTGCAGGCTTTCGGTATTTGCACTAGCACTCAACTTCGATGCAGAATGACTGACTTGATTTTCTAGAAGCTGACGACGCTGCCTTGCTAAAGGACTAGCCATTCATTACCTCTGCAACGGCTGATTCGACGACTGAAACAGATTCGATAGCCGCGAACTTTTTAAGATTTCCCACAGCGTAACCTTCCATACGGATATGGTTTTGCTTGAAACGAAGCTCATCTTCATCGTTTTTCTGCTTACGCCACTGAGTGCCTTCTTGCGTCAGAATCTGTAGGTTCTTGGTATTGGTAACCCAAAGTTGATCAGCCGGGAAAAATGGTGGTGTGTAAGCCTTTTTGCCAGCAATTGTCTTGGCTAGGCTTTGAGCTGCTTTATGCTCTGTTGGACTATCGGCAGCCTCAAGTAAGCGGTGCTGCTCAGCCGCGACTAGATTCGACCCAACTAAAACAACGAGATCTGGGTCTTGGCGATGTTCGGGAGCAATCGTCGTGTTGATTAGATCTTGCGTAAGTGAATCAAGATTCTTGTATGAATCAGTCGCACTGCCTGTTGGGTCAAGCTTTGCTGATGCGAGTACCTGGCTAGATCTCTTCTCTTTAACTATCGTGAGCCAGCCTTTATTTACATCCTGGCCTAATGGATTTTTAATCGGGTCCGTATTAGTTGCGATAGACGTACCGTTAAAACCGACACGCAACATATCCAATGCAAAACGACGAGAAATCGCGCTTTTCATCATGCTCAACCAGTGACCTTTAGAGCCAGAGTTTGCCCATTGCGTCATAGTTTCCCAAAGGATGTGTGCTCCTGAATCTGTCTTTGTAAGCTCGAAAGTATTACCACTTTGCCCCACTTCCACGCTAAAACGTCCCGAACCAGAGCGACCGGTCGAAAGGCCATCATCACCAACATCAACAACCTGACCTTTGATTTGCTGAACTGGCAGCAATGAAACCATGCCTAAGAAAGCATCCGATTCCATAATTGCTTGACGTAGCTTAGTTTCCATTGGGGGCGTCAAGTTAAACGACTGTGTACCTTGCGGAGCATTTGCGGCGGATAACGTCGCTGTACAAAACTCTTGTAGATAACTGGTAGATAGTGCGTTCAGCATTAAAACATCTCCTTAGATGAGAAATATTCACTAGCACCTGATGGATCTGGTTCCTGGTCAGGGACTTCTTGTGATAGTTCAGCAAACTTAGTTCCTAGTCCGTTCACTTTCTCAAACAACGGATTTAGCTTTTCTTCCAGCGCAGCGGAAAACTGCTCAACCGTCGCATCTTTGCTTGCTACTTCTGGTGTTTCTGGTTGGTCGGGTGTGTTTTGCAAATTGAACTCTTCTTTTAGTTCTTGCTTAAACTCACCTTTGAAAGCAGAAAACTGCTCTTTTAGTGCGACTTTTAATTGTTCTTCGGTCACGTTGGTGCCCTCTGCTGTTGATAGCGTTTCTGGTTCTTCATCGTCAGAAGAGAAAAATTCATTGAATGCCGCAAAAAAGCGGTCTTTGCGAGTAAAGCAATCTGAAAAGTCCACCTCTTCTAAATGGCTTGCTTTGATCTCGGTGGTTTCCCCATGAACACGAGAGAATTGAAGGAGCGATGTTCCTGTGGAGGCTGGGGAGTCAGTCGCAGCTAGCCCATTAGATAGCAACGCCCTTCCCCCTTGTAGTCGGGATTTGGCTCAATAGATGTGAATAGTTTTTGTTTTTTACGATTGGCTTCAAGCAGGTAGTCATTCGGCTCTAGCTTGGCGAACAGACGTAATTTCCCACCTTGTTCCTCCGCTTTTACTTCAACCACTCGGCCCCAGTTTTCACCGTAACCGTAAAATCGACGATGCTCAGGCCAAATTAGTGCGGTGTACTCATCCATCGAATAACTAGCGGCCATTTGCTCAATCCAATCACGGGTTATTTTACGCCCGTCGACGGTCGGTCCTTCTGTCGCGATGATTTTCCACTCACTAATCTTTGGCATTTTTGTACTCAAACTTGTCAATCACATACGGTTCGAGCAAACAATACGCCTTTGAATGTGTCGTTTCAGCTACTTCAATTCCTTGTAATTCGGATACATTTACTATCCGAATTCATCCGAACTTTGCTTAGTCATCTGCAAGTTTTCGGCGCGTATGATGCGCTTATGGCATATTCTCCCGAAATACGACAAGCCGCCCGAGCACTCTATTTGAAAGCTTGGACGCCACGTGAAATCGCTACCGAACTGAACCTGAATAATGAGCGCATCATTTATTACTGGGCAGACAAATTCGGTTGGCGCGATATGTTGCGTGAACAAACCATTGATGAAGCGATAGCAAATCGAATTCAAACACTGCTTGAACTTGTTGACCCCACTAAAAACCAACTAGACATGCTCGATCGGCTTATCAAGCATCACGCTGCATTAAAGAAACAAAGGGCACAAGAAAAGCAGCAAGGTGAGCAACCTTTAAATACAGGGAATAAAAAGCACGACGGTACAAATAGCCGTAACAGCCAGAAATCTAGCAGTAATTCAAAATCGACCAAGAAACGTAAAAGTAAAAAGAATGACATCAGCGAACTGAGTGAAGATGACTTTGTCACATGGCATGACTCCCTGTTTGCCTATCAGCATGTAATGCGCAACAACATAAAACAGCGTATTCGAAACATTCTTAAATCCCGCCAAATTGGTGCAACTTACTACTTCAGTGGCGAAGCGTTAGAAGATGCGATTCTGACCGGCGATAACCAGATCTTTTTGTCAGCATCACGAGCTCAAGCAGAAGTATTCCGCAGCTACATCATTGCTATTGCAAAAGAGTTCTTAGACATAGAGCTGACTGGAAACCCGATCATTCTCTCCAATGGCGCTGAACTTCGCTTTTTATCTACCAATAGTAAAACCGCGCAGAGTTACCACGGCCATGTCTATGTTGATGAGTATTTCTGGATACCGAAGTTTGACGAACTAAACAAACTCGCTTCAGCAATGGCTACCCATAAAAAATGGCGTAAAACCTACTTTTCGACACCATCATCGAAAATGCACCAGGCATATCCATTTTGGACGGGCGACCAATGGCGAAAAGGCAGAGACTCACGCGCCAAAGTTGAGTTTCCAACGTTCGATGAATATCGCGATGGTGGTGTACTTTGCCCTGATAAGCAGTGGCGATATGTCGTCACTATTGAAGACGCTGCAGCAGGCGGCTGTGAACTATTTGATATTGAAGAACTGAAGGACGAATACAGTAAAGACGATTTCGATAACCTGTTTATGTGTATCTTCGTCGACGGCTCTTTGTCTGTATTCAAATTCTCTGACCTCGAAAAAGGCATGGTTGACTCTGCCCACTGGCAGGACTTCAAGCCGAAAACAAAATCACCGTTTGCCGGGCGTGAAGTATGGTTGGGTTATGACCCTAGCCGAACGCGAGACAATGCTTGTTTGGTAGTAATAGCTCCACCGGCAGTTGCAGGTGAAAAGTTTCGTGTCTTAGAGAAGCACTACTGGAAAGGGCTTAACTTCCAGTACCACGTAAGTGAAATTGAAAAGGTATTTCAACGCTACAAAGTCACTTACATAGGCGTTGATACTACAGGCATTGGTGGCGGTGTTTGGGACTTAATTAAGAAAAAGCACCCTCGTGAGGCCCACGCCATACATTACAGCAACGAAAACAAGAATCGCCTAGTAATGAAGATGATCGATATCGTAGAAGCAAAACGACTGCAGTTTGATGCCGAACACAAAGACATTGCTATGGCATTTATGGCGATTAAACGAGTGCCGACCAATAGCGGTAACGCTATGACCTTTAAAGCAGAGCGAAGTGAAACAACAGGCCACGCTGATGCGTTTTGGGCCATTTCACACGCCATTATCAATGAGCCGCTAGACCACAACACACCAACGAAATCAACCTGGGCGACTGCAGCATGAACAATCAAAAAGAAAAACTAGTACAACAGGAGCAACATGCGGAGTCTGTTTATCACCTTGACTCTACGCCTGAAGCAATTGACTCAACCAGTTGGATGACTTCATATTCTGAGCTTTTCTATAACGACACTGATGGTTACTGGGAACCACCAATCTCACGCCAGGGCTTAGCAGAAACTTCTCGTGCAAACGCCTATCACGGGTCTTTACTTAAAGCTCGAGCAAATTATGTTGCTGCCCGTTTTATTTCAGGTGGCGGTTCAAGACGTCGGCAGATTCAATCTTTTTGTAATAACTACTTCACGTTTGGTGATGCCGCATTTTTAAAAATCCGAGACCACTTCAAGCGTGTTGTACGCTTGTTTCCTCTACCGACCATGTATCTGCGTAGACGTAAAAATGGGGACTTCGTTTTGCTAGAGCGAGACAACAAGCAACGAGTGTACAAAGAGAGTGACATCATTTTTTTGCCTCAAGAAGACCTGCAACAGCAAGTTTATGGCCTACCTGATTATCTAGGTAGTTTACAAAGCAGCTTACTAAATCGAGATGCAACGCTATTTCGTCGTCGCTATTACAAGAACGGTGCACACATGGGATTCATTTTTTACGCCACGGATCCAAACCTTAGTGATGACGACGAACAAATGCTGAAGGAAAAAATCGCGAGCTCTAAAGGGGTGGGTAACTTTAGAAGTATGTTTGTTAATATTCCAGGCGGTGCAGAAAAAGGTATTCAGCTAATCCCGGTGGGCGATATAGCGACAAAAGATGAATTTGAGCGAATCAAAAACATCACTGCGCAAGACATTCTCGTAGGCCATCGCTTCCCTATAGGAAAAGCAGGAATAATTCCCCAGGGAACGACTAATCTGGGTGACCCCGTCAAAATTGGCAGTGAGTATGCCAAAGACGAAATCATCCCCGTATGCGAATTAATTATGGATGAAGTTAACAACGATCCCGAGATAAAAAATATCAAAAATCTACATTTAAAATTTGCTACTACGTTTGGAGAAAGCTCATAAACCTGTACAAAAACACAGCCCTTTGACGTATCATTATTTGGTCAGTCAATAAGTTAGGTGCTTGTATGAGAGTATTGTGTCCGGAGTGTGGTTGTAAAAGCCGAATTCAAAAATCCAATCGACTATCCAATAGTCATGCCGATTTATATTGCAGTTGTAGTGACCCAGAATGCGGGCATAGTTTTGTGATGAACTTGTCGTATAGTCACACTTTAAGCCCATCGGCAAAAACAACTAGTCAAATGGCTTTTGATTTATGTAAGGCGTTGCCGCCAGAAGCGCGACAACAACTCAAACATCAACTATCTATACTTTAGATTTGGGTTCATATGAACCCATCTAGCAGATTCACTTTTCTTGGGTTCTCGTATTCCGTAAGTGTAAAAAACAACAGCCGCTAGTACACACAAACCAGCCGCGGTTAATAATGAATCGTTATTAACTGCAAGCCGCCACGCTTGAAAAAGTGTTAAATCCAGATTTGAGAAATACATACCATAGAGTTGATATCCCTCTGTAGCTACCGTTAGAAAAACAATAGAGGGTATCGTCCGTTTGGAAATAAAGATCAAAACATGTTTAAAAGGCGTTCTGTCAGTAATCTTTTCATAAAAGCCCCAATGCAAGCTCAACCAAATCCATGAGGCAAATGCAACTGTCGTTGAAATTACTATCTGAGAGTGTTTATCAATGCCCTCGAGAGCTTTAAAAACTTCTAGCTCAAACAGAACTAGGTAAGGAGCCAATATAAGAGAGATTACTATATAGGAAATTTTAGGTACTTTTTTCATCATTACTTTTCAAACTTGGGTTTCTATTTCACTAGCCATCTCGATAATACTCAAGATGGCTTTTTGTTTTTTGGTGTCCAACTGCCCTTTTGTATCCGCAAGTATTAAACCAGCGATATACGCTCCAGCCGCTCGAGTTCTCTCTGTTGCCTCACTACTAGCCACTCCATCAATGACGATTTCTAAAGCAGACAACAAGATATCGTTTTGATTTTTATTCGACATATCAACACCCTTACCAATCATTAGTGAAATATACTGTATATCCATACAGTTTTCCACCGTGGTTTTTAGATACAATTCACTCATTAGGTATTTTGATAAAGCCAAAATATAAAATTATACGGGAACATAAGCACTGAACACGATATGAGCATGGTTGCCTATTGGTTCATTTTGCGTACAATACTTGTTTAATAGAATTGTTTCCCCGTAGATGGGTTAATATTTGAGGAATAAAGATACCTAATGGAAAATGTAAAAGAGTTATTAGATTCTATCGATCAAGCAATTAAGCGCTTGGTATCTCCAGTAGCAATGCTTGTTGGTGCAGCTTTGCTCGGAAATGGCATTGGTAAACCACAAGCAAATGAGTTTGTTATCCACTTTCTCATGGTTTTACTTAGTGTAGGTGCTTTGGGATATATGATTCTTTCCGGTAAAGAGGCTATTGCTACATTCAAAAAACTAACCATAAGCAACTGGAAATATGGCTTATTAACAATCTACTTCATTTTGATATATTTTGTTCTTTGCGTTGTAGCTATTCACTTAGGGTTTGATAAGCTGCCTACCACATAACTCTCATTGAACAATACTTCGCAGTTAAGTGAACTCTTAGTTTGAGAGAAAAACGCAATCCAGAATATTCTGATTGCGTTTTACCAAAGTTTCATCTTTTAAAAACGGTAACACTTTAACTCTTTTTTACGCCTAAGAGTTGATCACAAGTTAAACCTTCCGAATGTGGTGGGGTATCATTTTCTTCATTATGATTGCTAGCACCCTTTATATTCGGATTTACTTGTTTAGAAACGCATGAAGCCACCTTTCCATTTTTAATCCTAAGTAAAAATTCATTTGTTACCATATACATATACTTAGAGTCACTATGTATTATTACTCCTGAAACCAGCCCAGGTTCCACATCAACAGGGATTTTTTCGCAACTTAATATCATCTTCTGATTACGATACTCAGGCAAATCCCAAGATAGCTTCTCACAGACTTCTCCCTCATCGCGAGCCAGGAATGATTGAGCAGACAAAGAGCCCATCTGATATGGAAAGTACAGCGGTATCATAACAATAGCTGAAAGTGCTACTATCACTGCAAAGCACGCCAAATGACTAAAATAAACAATGGGAAATACAAACAAAGCACTCATCACTGGCTTTCTTTCTATTAGAGGTTTTTCATGCTTTTTAGAAGATAAATCTAGTTGAGGCTTTAAAGTAAGTTTTTTCCATACTTTACAATTATATACAATTACAAAGAATACACAGAACCCCGTCACTATAAGTGATATTTCCAGGGGAAATACCAGTAGAGTACTTAAGTTAGCCAGCAACGCTTTGCTAAAAACCTCTCCTAAAAAAACTTGAGAATAAATCAATGGCGAAAATATGCTATCGAGAGACGCACCAGAAAACCCAATTTCGCCCATATAGCCGTAAAAATAAAGAGCACCAGATAAATATATATAAAAAGAACACAGATAGATGAAATTATATGATGCTATATAGTCGAATAGACTTTTCTTCGTAGTAGTTATTTCCTTTGTTTCTGATACTTTACTTTGATTGATTTGAGTCATGTGCATTTTACTTTCTGAGACATAAATAAGGGTATTTTTTATCTATGTATGCATAGCAGAGCCGTCGCTCTGCTTTATTTTCGGAAGGGTTGTTTAAAATCAAGTTATTCGTTAACTGAATGGATCTGTCAGATTAGAAGAGAATACGAGCCCATTAAGCTGATTTTGTTCACACATAGCCTTGAACCTCTCTGTACAGTATAAGTTGCTGGCCCCTTCTAATCTTGATTTAAAGATCACTTTATCTTTCACATCATCATCAATGAATGCAAGAACCTCTAGTCCATCAGGGCTTCCATATGAAATCTTCTCGACACACTTTTGTCTATCTTCTTTTCCAAAGGTCAGCGATGTATATAAATACCATTGTTCACCTTGATAGTTGACAGGTAAAAAATCCCCGCTTTCAGATAAGCAACTATTTAGAGCTTCATATGCCCTCGGAGATAAAACAAGATATGTTCGTAACCATAAGCTAATATCAGGCAATACAGAGTTGTCGGTTAACACATCTTCAAACTCGACCTCCGCAGGCTTCCAAATATCTTTCAGAGATTTATTTTCAACAGCTTGCAATAAGATTCTCTCAAAATAGTCGAAATCCCCCAACTGGGTAGCGATTTCATCTGGGCCAGAGCATACCGACTGAAACTTAGTTAAATCATCTGTAATTTTATAAACCGTCATCATCCTTTCCAAACTTCATTCTTAGCTTCCAAGACCTCTTTAGGGTAGGTACCACTCTTCAACTCCATTTTGACCCGAAGTAAGTTAGCCTCAAAGTGCTGTTTACTCGGAATACCCTTCGAAAATTTGGAACTAATCCAGGTTTCATAATTAAATGTATGGATCGAACGATGAGCAGGAGACTTAGGTGCTTCCCAGTTAAAGTCCGTATGTTTCGCATAATTTGTTAACCAAACACCATTTACGGGCGCATTTATGCCAATTTTATGCATGTGCAAATTTAATCTTGCGGCTCTCATTTCTGCTTTTCTAAACCTTCCCGAACCAGGAATGATATGGTGAGGCTCATGGTTTTTAGTTGGTTTAGGCTCTCCTGCTGCGGTTAGGTTATTCGCTAGTTTCGTCGTCGGATGATGCTTTTCAACGAACAACTCTTTCGCATTTTTTTTTAAGTTTTCTACAGAGTACGATTGCAACTTAGCTTGCATATCTTCAACTCGAGCATGAGCAATGAGTTCAATCCTCATTTTTTTCAAAAACCTCAAGTCTTGTGCTTCAAACTGCAATCGTTTTGCTCTTTGCTGTTCAGTTTCACCCGCAGGTGGAGCTACACGATACTTGCTATAGAAATCGTCGACTAACGCATCAAAACGATCTAAGGCCAACTCAGCTGCAGTTGGATTACTAGGACGATTCGTTTTTCGTCCAACTATACTCAAATTATGCTTCATACTCGTATCCCTCGAACAAACAAAGCCGTTGGATAACATTCACATAACTGACGAGCAAATAATCAATAGCTTTTATGTGGGCTACCGCTCAGATTTTTATGCAAACAATAGCACTTCAAATCAGCTTTAAGAAATAACGAATCACTACTCTAGCCTTAAAGTTCTTATGACGGCACAAACCGGACTAACTCAATATTGGAAAAAGCCGCCCCTCGAGATAATCTGCCGTAATGCTATACCAATAAGAAAGCTCACTTTCATCAACTTCCAGATGTGCTACAGGTTCATGTAATAGTGATTGCCAATAGGACTGATTATCTTTAAATCGCTGATATTCAGATTGATAGAAGTGGCTCGCACTCTGTTTTATATCGCTCAGGTCCAGATCTCTACAATTCAATGACCACCCTCTTGCACCAGCAGCCCAAACCATAAACTTGTCTACTTTATCCTTAGCCAGTTCTCCTTCAAACGTAATGCAGAAGCGATTGCTCGTATTCACGTGCACTCCCCTGCTATGCAAGTTCTGACTCAGCTTTTCGGCCTGCTTTTCCAAACGGATGATTCTCTGATAAAGCTTGTTCTGATATTCCTCAGATTTCTGCTGCTTTTTGGCGATCGCTTTGGCCTTGATGGTTTGCTCTTTGGCATTTCGTAGCTTACGGATTTGCCGCTTAATTGGCTTTTTCCATTGCTCAAGTTTGTATCCCAACTCCTTAATTATTGCGGTCATATTGCCAGCTTCAAACGAAGCAAGAGTTTCCCAGGCAGGAGCTCTTGAGCACTTCGCGATATTGTATCGATTTCCCTTGATTAGCCCTTGGTCAGCATTTTCACCTTTAGCGGCATAACCGACTGCTTTGATAATGTAAGAACCAGCGGCTTTTGGCTTTTTGATTCGCTCTAATTTCGCAAACCCGTGCCCCCATATCTTTTCAAGTCGCTTAGCCCAAGGACTAAAGAGATGCTCTGGTACTGTCCAACGTAGCAAAATATGAACGTGTGGATTAGGCTCTCCATCTTCATTGGCTGGACACTCGGCTACCCATATGTAATGGAAATCAGCAGGTAAGTTAGTCGGCCCAACATCGCTGGGTTGAGCATGTTTAGCAACCTTCTCCTGGGATAAGTCGCAGTACTTTCGTCCACTATCTTTGTCAACTTGGATGGTATGATCCGCAACCCAGCCGCGTTGATACATTTTCTTTGCGCCATCAAGAAAACGAGAGACTTCTTTACCTATCGTTGTCTCTAAGGTTTTTTCCATCGAGAACTCTTGCTTGGGCTTTTGTTTAAGATCGCAATACGGCCCGGCTATGACACTGCCCTGGTTCATAGCTTTAACACGCTTACTATCTAAGGTTGGAAACAGCCAGTATTCTCCACCAATATCCGTGATTGGTTGGTCAACTTTCTTTTCACCACGCTTAGGATGTACTGTCACCATGTTGCGCTTATAGATTATTGGATGATGCGACCCCATGCTGACACACTCACTTCCATCCAACATTCCACCGAATATGGCCATTCGTTGTGCCTTGGTGAAAGTCAGCGTGAGAAAAGTAGAGAAACCACCATGGCAAGCTGCAGTATAAGCCCCTGCCTCAAAGATTTTAGAAACAGAACGGGACGTCAACTTTTCCGAGAATCTCTCACCACTGTTTTCCGAAGGCGCAGCACTAGATGGCGTTTCGGTTACCGCCTGAAACTTATAAGTTTCATTCCAAGACCGGTGCATTAGCTGCATTGAAATAGGAATCTTTTTAGGTTCGCCTTGTCCTCGTTTTCCATTCTGATTGAGAATGGCAGGTTTGGAGCGCTCGTTCGTTTCATACAAAGCATCATGGCTGAAGTTGGCGTCGGCATTGCTGATGATACTTTTAGGGCGTAGAGACTTGCTCAGACTCATCAATTGCTTAATTTGCTTGTCTTTTCTGTGGCGAAATTTCTCTGTCGGACTTTTGCGCCCTTTGACTAGCCTATACTCTTCGGCGATTCTCGCCGCCGCTTCGCGGTCGTGTTCAGAGAGATAATTTACAGATTTATAAAAGTCAGTTCTCTCTTGAAGATCTCGTTCGCGCTTGGACTTTCGGTTGGGAACGCGGTCATATATCGCTATTTTTTTGACCATTCCGCTATCCAGAAGCGCTTGTTCTTGGTCTGAGTATATCTTGGAACCTAAAAAACCAGCATTATAGCTGGCGTCATTATTTTTGATTCGGTCCAGGGGCATCACTGCCCCGCCGATATATAGAAGATCAGACTGATTCATAATCTATCCGTAGTTTGTCCTTACCTACAGAGAAAACGGTAAACTTTGGGTGCGTCATACCGCCTCCAATTCCTGAGTCGTCACTAGCATGAAACCACCTTTCATGTTGCCTTTGCTCAATACACCTTTGCTTAGATGAGTACAACTAAGGGAAACACACGCTTGTTCGATGGCTTGGTCTAATGAGTCGAAATCACCAACTATTACATTGGCAACTTCTTGAGTTTCTTCATGGCGGATAACACCGCCAGCTGGACAAAGCATTATTGCGGCGTATTGCATGACTCACGCTCCTGTTCTTCTAAGTAGCGACTCGCCTCATCAATGAAAGAGCGTCCGCCTTCCACCGTTAACTCTGCATCAATAGTCCTGTATCCGGCAGAACGCGTAATCTCATAGCCAGCTTCGATACAGTCACAACACTCTTCCAATCGGTCTTTCAACATTTCAATTAACTGGCTGGCTTCACTCGAACTATTGTTCATGCGGCATCCTCCGCTTCAACTGCATCACGACGAAAAGCAATGCGTTCAATCAGGTAATCTTCAATATTCAGTAGTTCTTCTAGCGCTCGTTCCTTATCAATCAACACAACGTTGTGGGCGTGGTTAGTCGTGTTCTCATCAAACACAATCACGTTGAGAAGGCTCATTTTTGATGAGTACTCGATACGAATACTGATAACATCTGAGCTATCCAACGCCAAAGCGAACAGACTATTAATGGTTGTTTGGATAGCGAGTTTGTTTGCAACTTCATTTAGATTCATCTTTTATGCTCCTACGCTAAGACGAAAAAAAGCCCCCTATTAAAAGAGCAAAGGCTTGGAGAATTAATGGGTACTACTGAATTGGTAATTCTTGAGGCGTCGAACGTCACCAAGATTGCGATCGAACAACGTCGCGATTTCTTTAATCTGTTGCATGCCGTTACGGATTTTTTGAAGCTCCAAATCATTGAAGCTTTCAAACTCTCGCACATGCTCTGAGGCTTTCAGATCACTGGCGACTAAAACCATACCGCGAAAACGTGGTGGCATAGCGTCCCACAATTTTTTCAACTTGCCGCGTGTAGCGGAACCATTGAACAAGGCTTTACAAGCGGCAATGCTCTCGCTGGCGTTGGGTATTTGCTTTTGTTGTTCTTGTTGAATAGCTAGCTGACTCATTGGTTCTCCTTAGGCTAAGCCTGGAAGTGGCGCACCGTTGGCGAGGAAATCTGTGCCCATTTGCATGAGTGGCTGAAAGCCGGTGGTGCGATTTTCTAAATCGTTGACGAACAAAACCAAGTTGCCGATGGCCGCTTGAACCTTGGCAATGGTTTTGCGCTTTTGACTGCGAGGTAAACGGTCTGCGCTGCACATGTGCATTGCATCGCTAGACAGCTCACCTGAATATTGGTTGTTAAGTAACGTGCGCTCTAGAAGGTTCTTCTCTTCCCCGTCTTGAGGTAACTGAACCGTCACGACACCTAGGTCAGCAAAGAGTGTGTTCACAATGGTGTAATCGCCGGATTCTTTACTCAGCAATGCCAAATCCACTGGATCTAGTTTGTGAGGCTGTTCTGGGTTTAGCTTGTTACGCAGCATTCTCCCAGTTAGGCCAATGCGTGGAGCCAGCTTTTCCATATTGTGATTGATGGCGAAGTCGCAGCATGCAGCGTTAAAAGATTGCTGTTTGCGTTCGCGGAATCCGCACATAGCGATATTTGCGTCCATGATCCACACTCTTACATGAAAAGCGGTACGTGAATGACAACCAACTCAAACTCATTTAGCCACATTAGGCAGTGTATTTTGGTTGGAATAAGAGAGGAAAAACCCATGACTTAGCCCAGTGCAGCAATGGCTTCACGAGCCGCCATTTCGTGCATAGCAACCATGTTAATCAATGGCTTATCTCGACGTTTATCTTTTGGTTTGATGATGACGCGACCTTCAGTCACATATTGTTTGATAGTGCCCATCGGCAAACCAGTAAGGCGAGAGTATTCTTCGTAAGTCACATATGGGCTGAGTGGAGGTATCTTGTACGTTAACATGGTGATATCCTTGCGTTTATGTCTATCTTTATCGGCTGTCACTTGCTTTGGTCGGCGTGACTTCCGGAACACAAGAATTATTGATCTCATTTGACATACTTACAAGATCTTATTTGAGTATTTATGGAATTTATTTGGGACAGGAATCACAATTAGGTTTTATATGAGCATTAATGACAACCAAGAAATATTGCCATACGACTACTTAAAGGGACGGGAATTCACCGAAAATCTCAAAAGAGTCCTAAGCTGTCGAAACCTAGAAGAGTTGAGTGAGATTTTGAGCATACCAAAATCTACCTTTACAACATGGAACGCCCATGACAGAACATCTCATGAGCTCATGGTTAGACTGCACTTAGCTCTAGGTATCCCAGTTGAAGAACTTGCGTTGAAACTAGAAGACAAGGCAAGGCTAGACTTTTCAAAGAAGCATATTGCGTGGACGCGTAATAACACTAAACCACTAATTTTTGATAAGCCCGCTTGTGATACTGTCAAGGAGCATGCCGAGACTCATACGATATCAACCTTTTGCTTATCTAATGGCAAACTAATTGATACGGGTTGGATTGCTTACCCAAAAAGAAGATTCAATAGTTATAACCTTCGTCCAAACAAAACAATTGAGCTTGAAACCAATACCGCTCATTACTTAGTTGATGTTGATGAAACTGATCCTGTTACTGGCGACTACTTGATTAGTATTGATGAACGGCACTCACTAAATCATATTCAGCGTTTACCAGGTAAAAAACTTGCCGTGGTGTTTGGTGACAGTACCGTTGAAATCTCAGAAGAAGATATAAAAGTAATTGGCCGCGTGGCGGTATCGTTGGAGAAGAAGTAGTTGGCTAACAATGTGACTTTTGACAATAACGGCTCGATTGCCCGTTTAAAAAGTATGGCAGAGCCTTTAACTCAAGACGACATTCGCAATGCCGTGAAGCAGTACCTAAAAAAAGAGCGCGTCATAAACACTTATTCAGACTCTACAACTTATGATCTTATCGTAGATGGTGAGCCTTACCCACCAAAGGCTATCTTTGGTTTAGCCATGAGTAAGCTACTTGGGATCGAAGTGAAATCCACTCATTTCTCTGCTGGCCTGAAGAGCCCCTGTTTTACTACGTTTGAGAACCTGGGTTTTGAAATAAGATTAAAAGATGGAAGCCCTTGGTCCAATGCCGAAATGGAAGATTCCGTCCGCGAATACCTTCGAATGCTCAAGCTATCCAGGAGCGGTGAAAAGTTCAATAAAGCCCAGATATACAGAGAGTTAAGCAGTCGACACAAACGAGGTGCCAAATCTTATGAATTTCGAATGCAAAACATTTCTTATGTATTTGAACTTCTAGGTCGCGCTTGGGTTACTGGCTTAAAACCTAAGCGTAATATCACCGCTCAGCAGGTTAAGTTTATTGAACAACTTATCGCGGACATAGAGAACAAACCCTTTGAGGGCAAAGCAGTCTTTGAAGCAGAAGTGCGTGATACTAGTGAAAGCAAAAGCATTGAAAAGCCGGAAGGAAATATAAAACCCTCAACTTCGATAGCCCAAACGATCATATTTGCAAGAGATCCAAAAGTTAAAGCATGGGTTCTTAGACGCACAAATGGCATCTGTGAATGCTGCAACGAACCCGCACCTTTTGAAACAAATGAAGGCAAACCATTTCTAGAGGTTCACCATATTGTCCCTCTCATTGATGGTGGTGCTGATGTAATAGAAAACTGCGCTGGTATTTGCCCTAACTGTCATAGAGAATTACATCTAGGACAGTTGAAAGAAACAAAAAAAATACAATTAGTAGAGAATATAAATCGGAAAAAAAATGAGCAGCACTATCACCTCTGTGACTAAATACATAATAGAAAAGCCAATAAAGTCCATGATTATTTTCTTAGCTTTTCTTTTGACTTTAATAGTGGGAATAACTGGCTTTTGGCCATTTTTCAGTAATATTCCTGTACTGTCCGAAATGAGATTTGGACTTTACAACAAAGCTTTCTGGGAAAACTTTCTGGTTGAGGCTCATGGCTTCCTACTAGACTTTGTTATTTTTGGAGTAATTGTATTTGGTTTCGATCACCTTAGAGCTCAAAGAGAAGTTAAAAATCAAAAAGACGAAGCAGCTAAATTAGTTAGGTTTAAAGCAGAAAAGAGAAAGAAAGAAGAAATTGAACGAATGCTTGAGGAGCTGTCTGATTTTTCTGACCTAGACCTACCAGAGGTAAATAGAAAGAAATGGGGGCATATTAGACGCTTACAGCAGTATGGAGTAAAGGTTATAGACGTAACCCAACTAACTCTTAACGGCTGTAATATAAGAGACTTCTCATTTGACACTGGTTCAAGACTTATAGGGTTTCAGCTACAAGATGGGTTTATGACAAAGGTTAAGTTTCATGGCGTCAATATGCGCTCATCATATTTTAATGGAAGTAGACTCACGTCATGTGAATGGCTCACATGTGACGTTACTAAACTAGTAATGAAAGATGCAAAAAGTGCTAAAGGCAGTAAATTTCTTGAGTGCAACATGACAAATGCTGACTTAAGGGACACTGATTTAACTGGTGCAGAGTTTAGAGGTTCAACATTGAGTAATGTAAAATTTGATGGGGCTACTTTAGATAGAGCAGATTTTAGAAATGTTCATGATCTAAATGTAACGCAACTTAGTAAAGCTGACTCACTGAATTACCTAAAAATGGATAGAGTTAAGCTAGAGCAGTTAGTAAGCCTTAGACCTGATATAAAGATTGCGCAAAAGCAAGCTGCTTAGCAACAACAGGCCATGGGGGAATCGAACCCCCGTGCCTACATAAAGTAAACACTGAACCATCCTGGCTTCCGCTGTGCAGCCATTATATCAAAGCTACTACCAAGTACGCAATTAGATTAATTATGTCTACTAATCTAGCTAGCTCAAATGAAAAACACTAACCTTCAATACGTTATAGATAGTAAGTATTTCTTATAACGTCCCGTATCGTGTAGAATTGGAGCACATCTCTAACGTCAATTTATAATCACATGTCTGAATTAATAAGAAAAATATCTAGAAGAAAAACTCACAAATTACACAATTTTATACAAGAGATTAGATACCCTTTTTATAAAAAGCTTGAACACAACTGTACTGTTACATTTAACTCACCTTTTACAGTTCTCGTGGGTCCTAATGGTTCAGGTAAATCTTCTGTCCTGACATCTCTATATGGCGCTGTAAGAGGAAATAACCTCAACAAGTTTTGGTTTTCCACAAAACTAGATCCTATTGTTAGTACGGAGGTTGGTGGCTCTCCTCGGTTTATATATAAATACATCCCAGATGGAATGGAGGAAGCAGTAGAAGTCATAAAGCTGAGAGTTCGTCGTGTTGGGAGTTCAACCAAACGTGAAGATCCTGACTATTGGGAGACTGCTAAACCAAGACAAGCAGATGGCATGGAAAAACTACCAGATCATATACTTGACGAACATAAAGAGCATAGAAGTGCTTCAAGGTGGCGAGCAGTAAAAAAACAAGTGGTTCTCATTGATTTCCGTAAAGAGTTGAGTGCCTTTGACATTTCGTTTAACTTCACAAATATCAGATACATAGATAGTTACAATACTATCCAAGATTTTTTACGAGACAGGACGACAACATTAAGTAATAAACTTCAAAAACCTGAGAAACTGCCAACTAGTTGGTACAAGCAGCACGTAGAAAAAGTTCAAATTCTTTCGGAAAAAGAGTTAGAATGGTGTAATAAAATTTTAGGTAAAAACTACGTTTCGGCAAAAAGAGTTGAACATTCACTATTCGGCAATAGCGGCTACTCAATTATATTTGAAGATATAGGTCATAAATATACTGAAGCGGTTGCTGGAAGTGGAGAGGTGGCCGTTGTAAACACCGTATGTAAAGTATTAAGTGCTCAAAACAACGCTCTTATTTTACTAGATGAACCAGAAGTATCACTGCACCCTGGTGCCCAAAACGAACTTCGAAATTTGTTATTCGAGACAGTTTTAAATAAAAATGCTCAAGTTGTTATTTCTACACATTCAGACCATTTCTTAAAAGGTCTACCAAATAACTTCATCAAAGTATTTAGTCAAAACCCAACTTCTGGGTTATTTCAAGTAATAAACTCATGTACCCCAAGTCAAGCCTTCAGTCGCATAGGAGGCACCTTAGAGCAAAAATCTCGTATATATGTCGAAGATGACCTGGCAAAAGCTGTAGTTGAAGCAGCTATTCAAGATATAGATTCGAATATGATCTCCAACTATATGGTAACAGCCTACCCCGGAGGTGCTGATACTATAATTAAAAACTTGCCATTACACTTTGCCGTAACTGAAGACATAAGTAATGATATTGTAATTCTCGATGGTGACAAACGAAAATCTATACATGCTAAAGATGTAAAAAGATACGAAAAAGAAATTAGAGCTAAAAAGTTGTTCGTGAAAAAACTTTCCTCCGACATAGCTAAAAGTGATTTTAGAACTATTAACAAAACCCTAAGTGAACAAACTGGTATCAATGGTGCTACCTTCTCTCTACCACTGGACGATGGCAATGCTCCAAGAGAAAAGAAAGAACAACAAGCAATCAAAATGAAGTTAGATATTTTAGATAAATATCATGAAAAATTTCATTTTTTAAATACGGACACTCCTGAAGAGTTGCTATGGGAAGTTGCCCACGGTTCATTGCCAAAAATATACAAAGATTCAATAAAAGTAGAGGACTATAAGGGGAAATTCGAGTTAGCCACAAGGCAGATGTTCGGAGATGAAGAGACTAATGCGGATAATATTCTTAATTTACAAAAGATTTTCTTGAATCATCGCGACAAAAGTCACTATCTTTGGCAACAACTAATGGATGATATAAAGTTGGTCTTGAGCTTAGAGTAAATACAGCTTTATAACTGAACTAAGTTGCTTTCACACAACGCTAGCAACTTAGTTCAGTTAAGATCATTAAGCAGAGTTTCAATTAGAACTCTGCCTAATAACGGAGGAACTGCATTACCAATTTGCCGAGCTTTTTCGGTTGAACTTCCATAAAAGTTAAACCAGTCCGGAAACGACTGTAACCTCGCCGCATGCCGCAATGTAATCCCATGATTTAACCAAGGGTGAACAAACCGACCCTTCGAGGGGTTATTACAACCTGTTGTAATGGTATTGCTCGGTAAATGAATCAAAATACGTCCATAAACATCTTTATGCCCCTTGTAATCACCTGAGTGACATTTTAGCTGATGCTTTTCTCCAGCATCCTCTCGTCCCCCGTTAAGAGGAGTATCCAAAAAACGCTCAATCATCGTACCAGTAGGCTTCATGTGAACATTACATGGATCGTTTTCTTTAATCTCTTTACCACATTTGAGATTACTCAGACGCTCCATCGTTTGCTCATATGACCACTTAGTTTTTTTCTTAAAATACTCTTCCCAATACTGTTCATATAACTCTTTAGGAACTTCTTCAAATACACTAGATGCAGTTTCCCATTGAGGGAGTTTCCCACTTGCTTCAGAGAAATGAGTCGGCTTAGGAGGAAAAGCATTCTCATCGTATCTATCTAAATCTTGGCGCAACCCATAAATGAAGACACGCTTTCTGTTCTGCGGTACGCCATAATCCTTAGCGTTCACAATGCCACAAAACTTGATGTTGTAACCTGAATCTTCAGCAAGAGATATAAACTTATCTAAAAAGTCTTTATGGCGTTCCCATAATAGACCAGCAACATTCTCGACTAAAAAAGCTTTGGGGTTGAATTCATTAACAAACTCAAAATATCTGAGAAGCAGAGCATTACGAGGATCATTAACTCCCGCATTTTTAATACGATGAGTTGAGAAGCCTTGGCATGGAGGACCACCCAATATCAAATCCAACTCCCCCCTACCTAGATTCAAACTCTCTCGCAACTCTAAAGGATTAACATTATTGATGTCGCCAAAGTCTTTTCCAGCACGCAAGTCAATTTTGCACTTCTTCACATTAATAAAGTTTTCTTTATAGGTATGAGCAGCTGCTTTATCAAATTCGATAGCTGCAAGTACATCTACCCCTGCATTAAATGCTGCAAGTGTAAAACCACCGGCGCCGGCAAATAAATCTATCGCTTTAACTGTCATTCAAACCACTCATAAAAAACTTAGCCGATACATTCTACCGACTTAATCATAAATTTCCATTGTTCGTGAAGCTAACAGGTTACAAATCAAGCCACTATGTACAATCATTTCAACAATAAACATTGTTCTATATTTCCCTCCCAAATATACTGTATATATATACACCTCCAACATTCTACTATGTCTATAAGAAACTTGAAAGATGGTTCAAAGAAGCCTTGGCTTTGCGAGTGCTATCCGCAAGGCCGCACTGGTAAACGCGTTCGTAAGCGCTTTGCGACCAAAGGTGAAGCTACAGCTTTTGAGTTGCATCTAATGAAAGAAGTGGATGATAAGCCATGGCTAGGTTCGAAGCCTGACCACCGCCGATTATCCGATTTAGTCGAATTGTGGTTTAAGCTGCATGGCAAAAATCTTAAGTCTGGTGACCACACTCGCCTACGTTTAGAGAGCATGGTTTTAGACTTGAGCAACCCTATCGCTTCACATCTTAATTCCAAGCAACTCGCTAATTACCGTTCTAGCCGTGCTAACAAAGGTCGTGGCCAACAACACAAAGAACTTTCCATTGCTTCGAATAATGTGGACTTTGGGTTGCTGAAAGCAATGTTCAATAAGTTGATAAAGCTTGGAGAGTGGAAACTGCCTAATCCGGTTGATGGTATTGAGGCAATCAAAAAGCCGGAATCCGAACTGGCGTTCTTGACCGAACAAGAAATTCGTCACCTGTTCGACGTGGCACAGGAAAGCCCAGTTGGTGATGAACTAACGAAGATATACAAAGTATGCCTAGCGACGGGTGCACGCATTAGAGAAGCGATTTATCTTAAAGGCTCTAACTTGACGAAATATCGTATTACCTACAATAACACCAAAGGCAAACGGAACAGAACTGTACCGATCTCTGAGGAGTTGTATAACAAAATCTATAAGCCAACCAATGATCGCCTTTTCACTTGCGGTTATGGCGTAGCATACAAATGGTTAACTAAAGCCCTGCCCCACTTACCAGAAGGACAAGCAACTCACGTTTTACGCCACACTTTCGCAAGTCACTTCATGACCAATGGAGGCAACATTCTCGTACTGAAGGAAATCCTCGGCCATCAGCATATCGATCACACGATGATTTACGCTCACTTTTCACCAAACCATTTGAGTGATGCGGTGAGGTTTAATCCGCTTACAGCGCTAGACATCTAGTGCTGAGAACAAAGGGCTTGTAGCGTTTTATTTGCAAGGATATGCTTCGCCAAAAGCGGCCATGGTCAAGAGCACCTCGTCATAATGCAATATCGCGGGGTTTCTCTTTAAATATGACACCACGATTCGCGTTGCTTGTCCGTTAGTAATACCATTCTTGGGAAGACATGCTTCTACTACTTTATTCTTCCCAAGAATACTCATAGTGTTCCTGACGCCTTGTACCATCCCGAAACAGACACCTATACCAAATGGATTGTTCATTTCTTGTGTGTCCATAAACTTCTCCGCTGCTAGGCAATTATCTAACAAGTCATTACCATCGGCATAAGAAGGAAATGAGAATGTTAATAGCATCGCCATGCTTAACATGTAGGGTTTAATTCTTTTCATTACTCCTCCGCTAAACTGAGTAACTCAGTAACATTGTCAACATATATCGATAGATGTGTTCAGTATATAAAAGCTTGCTCAATATGATCAGGTACCTTGTAAAAAACCAAACTGTATCCATAGATTTACATTAACAATGGGTAAACACCGAAACTAGTAATATGAGTCGTATCCACAAACAGTTAATGAAGTACTTCATCATTCTTTTAGCATAGGCTTCAGAGAGCTCGCCCTCTTAGATTACAGTAAAGCATTCGAATAAATGTATGGCGACAAAATGGCGGCACAGGTCAGCTTTCTTCGTTATGCATAAGTCACCATCAGATTGGTAAGTTTCTTACACTCTATATATAAAAAGGGATAGCAGCGATTGGAGAGCTTCGGCAAGGTTGCGGGATATAATAAAGCTTTATGTTCATTCCACTAACCTAAAAAGAAAAAGGAGCCAGTACGGCTCCTTCGTATTCTATCGCTAAATGTGAGTATTTACGAATTACTCAGCTTGATCTTCAGCGCGCGCTGCTGCTTCTTTGATTAGAGGCTGCAGTTCACCTTTTTGGAACATTTCTAGAATAATGTCACAACCGCCGATAAGCTCACCTTCAACCCATAGTTGAGGGAAAGTTGGCCATTGCGCGTACTTTGGTAACTCAGCACGGATATCTGGGTTTTGCAGAATGTCTACGTAAGCGAACTTCTCACCACATGCCATTAGTGCCTGTGACGCTTGAGAAGAGAAACCACAGCTAGGTAGTTTCGGTGATCCTTTCATGTACAGCAGGATTGAGTTTTCAGAGATCTGCTGTTTGATTTTGTCGATAGTTTCCATCGCTTCCTCATTCATGGGTTTGAACTTTATTTATTTGCCACATTCTACTCAATAACGACAGAATAAAAACCATATAATTAATAAGGCTTAATTTTAGGTTGCTCATTGGCGAGCAATGCAGCACTTCACCACTGCTAACCTCTTAAAATATTTTCATATCGGGGTTTTAATAAAGTAAAAACTTGCTAAAATACTTACCAAGTCAGCCTTAAAGGCGACATAGCTATAAAAAAACACTGGAAGCAATCGAAAGGTCATCCTTTCAAATCAATGGAGAATCGAGTAATGGCATTTGAACTACCAGCTCTTCCTTACGCGAAAGACGCACTAGAACCACACATCTCAGCAGAGACTCTAGACTACCACCACGGTAAGCACCACAACACTTACGTTGTTAAGCTTAACGGTCTTATCCCTGGTACTGAGTTCGAAGGCAAAACTCTAGAAGAGATCATCAAGACTTCTACTGGTGGCGTATTCAACAACGCAGCGCAAATCTGGAACCACACGTTCTACTGGCACTGTCTTGCTCCAAATGCGGGCGGCGAGCCAACTGGCGCAGTTGCAGACGCAATCAACGCAGCATTCGGTTCTTTTGAAGAATTCAAAGCGAAGTTTACTGATTCAGCAATCAACAACTTCGGTTCTTCATGGACTTGGCTGGTTAAGAAAGCTGATGGCTCTCTAGAGATCGTTAACACTTCTAACGCTGCTACTCCTCTAACAGAAGAAGGTACAACACCACTTCTAACTGTTGACCTATGGGAACACGCGTACTACATCGATTACCGCAACGTACGTCCTGATTACATGAACGGCTTCTGGGCTCTAGTAAACTGGGACTTCGTAGCTGAGAACCTAGCGAAGTAATATACTTCCCCCTAAGTTCAATTTAGTCTTATTCAAAAGCTCGCTATTTAGCGGGCTTTTTTTTTTCGCCTTCCCTAGCACCTTTAAATAATTCCCTCTTTTACTAAAGTTCTTCTTATCCACGCCGTTAAAAGAGCATCGAGCGAGGAACATCATGCAAATTCATACGTTAGACAAAGCTGCAATTATCAACGAACTTCAGTTCGGTAATGGTATTAACCATGCCGTACACGAAGGTCGTCGTGCGGATTTCTCGCTGATTCTGTCTATGTTCTCTAATGATGTTCGCGATGTGGTCCCAGTTGAAGAGGTCCAGGAAGTCATCACCAGTGACAGTATTCTTCGCCAACAATTGGGTTTATCGCAACCTCAAGCTCTTCGTTCTGATAGCAGCAGCTATGAACTCGCAGCTGAACAAGCGAAACAGTTTCACGATGCAGGATTGCCTTCCGCAAAGCTGAGCCATTACCTAAAACCAGATGCGCTGACTTACCTGCCTGAAGACACATTCAACCTACCAGAGGAGGTTTATCACAACCTATCTGGTCATGAGCGACGCAGATTGGGCGAACGCAACAAACAACTGATCCCAGATGCTGGGCTATATAATCAGCTAGTGACGGCTCAACGTCAGCATCAAATTCAAGCTAAAGCATAGAGATCCGCTTTTTATCCAATAGCTTGCAATACCTACACGTCAGAAATGTGACGTCTTACAAATTACCGCACAATAGTCCTCACTCGAAAGCGTTAGTTTGAAGCCTTTCACACTGAACTCAACGAATTTCAACCATGCTATTAGCACAAACCACTGGTGTATTGTTTTTCACATATGGATACAGTGAAGGTGCTATGGATATCAAAGAATCAATTATTCTCGTCACGTCTGCAGGTTCGGTTATAGGAAGAACCTGTGCAAATCACTTTGCTCACCTTGGAGCAACGTTGATTCTTTGTGACCAAAATTCTAGCGCTTTGAGAGCGAGCTATGAGCAAATCAGCGCTTTCACTGACAAAGTGTATGCGATGAATGTGTGTAGTGATAACACAACGTCCATTAACTTATTGTTTGACCAGATAGAATCACAGCTACGTGCGACACCAGATGTGATTGTTAATTGCTGGACCAGCTCTCCTATGCCTGGCTTAATGGCGCCAGAACCAATGAGTACTTACATTGATCACTTGTCGTCTGCGGCACGCTTCCTTTATACCTACGGCCAAGTAGGAGCAGAGCGCTTTCGAGCCAGAAACAAGAAAGGCGTCATTGTTAACGTCATTTCTCATGACAACCATGAAGACTTTACGGGAGTTGAAAGCATGGCGGCGTTGGTGTCAGGTTTTACTCACAGCTGGGCAAAAGAACTCACACCATTCAACATTCGAGTGGGCGGCGTTATTCCCTCGGTAAATCATACAAAAGAAGAGCTCAACGAGAGACACTGGGCTGAGATCCAAGACGAACTAGTCCGCAACACAGCATACATCGTCGCGAATGAATACTTCAGTGGCCGAGTAGTTGCGACCGAAGTGTAAGCATACACAGCAACTCTGTTTTCCCAAGCCAGATGTAACTCCTGCACCAAAATAAAAAAAGCCCCAGTCATTTGACTGGGGCTTTAACCTTTTCCCGATTAAGGTTCCGTGCTAGCGAAAACCTTGCTCACTCGATTTTTTAATTACGCGTCAGCTTTTTCTTTCTTTGCTTTAGGTGCTGCTTTTGCTGCTTCTTGGTCTGCTTTCTTCTTGATAACAGTTGTACCTTCGAAAGTTTCGCCTTCAACAAATGCTTTACCGTAGTAAGAAGCCATCAACACATCTTTAAGTTCGCTGATTAGAGGGTAACGTGGGTTCGCACCAGTACATTGGTCATCGAACGCTTCTACCGCTAGCTCATCCAGTTTCGCTACGAAATCTGATTCAGCAACACCTGCCGCTTGGATAGACATTGGGATGTCTAGGTTAACTTTTAGTTCATCCAACCATGCTAGTAGACGTTCAATCTTCTGAGCAGTACGGTCACCTTCTTGGCTTAGGCCTAGGTGGTCAGCAACTTCAGCGTAACGACGACGTGCTTGTGGACGGTCGTATTGAGAGAACGCAGTTTGTTTAGTTGGATTGTCGTTCGCGTTGTAACGTACCACGTTAGAGATAAGTAGTGCGTTAGCTAGGCCGTGTGGCAAGTGGAACTCAGCACCCAGTTTGTGAGCCATTGAGTGACAAACACCTAGGAATGCGTTCGCAAATGCAACACCAGCGATAGTAGCTGCGTTGTGTACTTTCTCACGAGCGATTGGGTCATTTGCACCGTTCGCATAGCTTGATGGTAGGTACTCTTTTAGCATCTTAAGTGCTTGAAGAGCTTGGCCATCTGAGTATTCGTTAGCAAGAACTGATACGTAAGCTTCTAGAGCGTGAGTTACTGCATCGTAACCACCAAATGCTGTTAGAGACTTAGGCATGTTCATTACTAGGTTCGCATCAACGATTGCCATGTTTGGCGTGATTTCGTAGTCAGCTAGTGGGTATTTAGCACCAGTCTTGTCGTCAGTAACAACCGCGAATGGAGTAACTTCTGAACCAGTACCTGAAGTTGTAGTGATACATACAAGCTCAGCTTTTTTACCCATTTTAGGGAACTTGTAGATACGTTTACGGATGTCCATAAAGCGCATTGCTAGTTCTTCAAAGTGAGTTTCTGGGTGCTCGTACATTACCCACATGATTTTCGCTGCATCCATTGGTGAACCACCGCCTAGCGCTAGGATAACGTCAGGTTGGTAGCTAGCCATTTGAGCCGCACCTTTTTCTACTACAGACAGTGTTGGGTCAGCTTCAACATCGAAGAATGTTTGAACTTCCATGCCTTGAGCTTTCAGTAGGCTTACTACGTCATCTGCGTAACCGTTGTTGAATAGGAAACGGTCAGTTACTAGGAATGCACGTTTCTTGCCTTCTAGGTCGCCAAGCGCGATTGGAAGGCTACCACGACGGAAGTAGATTGACTTAGGTAGTTTATGCCACAACATGTTTTCAGCTCGCTTCGCTACAGTTTTCTTGTTGATTAGGTGTTTAGGACCTACGTTCTCAGAGATAGAGTTACCACCCCAAGAACCACAACCTAGCGTTAGAGATGGCGCAACGTTGAAGTTGTACAAGTCACCGATACCGCCGTGAGTAGTCGGGATGTTGATTAGGATACGAGCTGTCTTCATCTTGTCACCGAAGTAACGGATACGGTCAGCGTTAGTATCTTGGTTAGTGTAAAGACCAGATGTGTGGCCGATACCACCAATCTCAACCATAGTTACCGCTTGAGCAACCGCGTCTTCGAAGTTGTCAGCACGGAATAGACCTAGAGTTGGAGATAGTTTCTCGTGAGCGAATGCGTCATCGTGAGATACTTTGCCCAGACCTTCACCAACAAGAACTTTAGTGTCTGCTGGAACTTTAACGCCTGCCATTTCAGCGATTGCTGCTGCTGGCTGACCTACGATTTTCGCGTTTAGCGCGCCATCGATAAGAAGCACTTTACGAACTTTATCAGCTTCTGCTTTACTTAGGACATAAGCTTTGTGAGAAGCAAAACGCTCTTTCACTTCGTCGTATACTTCATCAACTACGATTGCAGCTTGCTCAGAAGCACATACTACACCGTTGTCGAAAGTCTTAGACATAAGGATAGAAGCAACAGCACGTTTGATGTCTGCTGTTTCATCGATAACAACCGGAACGTTACCTGCACCTACACCGATTGCTGGCTTACCAGAAGAGTAAGCGGCTTTAACCATGCCTGGACCACCAGTTGCAAGGATAAGAGCGATGTCATCGTGTTTCATTAGAGCGTTTGAAAGCTCAACAGAAGGCTGGTCGATCCAACCGATGATGTCTTTTGGTGCGCCTGCTGCTACTGCTGCATCTAGAACGAGTTTAGCTGCATCGTTAGTTGAGTTTTTCGCACGTGGGTGTGGTGAGAAGATGATACCGTTACGAGTCTTCAAAGAGATTAGAGATTTGAAGATCGCTGTAGAAGTTGGGTTAGTCGTTGGTACGATACCGCAGATGATGCCTACAGGCTCAGCGATAGTCATAGTACCTAGGTTGTCATCCTCTTCTAAGATGCCACACGTTTGTTCGTCTTTGTATTTGTTGTAGATAAACTCAGAAGCGAAGTGGTTCTTGATTACTTTATCTTCAACAATACCCATACCAGATTCTTCTACCGCTTGTTGAGCTAGCGGGATACGGGCCTGGTTAGCTGCAAGCGATGCTGCACGAAAGATTTTATCTACTTGCTCTTGAGAGTAAGTAGCGAACTCTTCTTGCGCTTTCTTAACGCGAGCAACCATTGCATCTAGTTCAGCCATATTAGTTACAGGCATAGGGAATCTCCTAAAATTAACAAATATTAAAAACTTTTTACTAAGGCTATTACTTATCGTTTTTACTGTTTATCAGTAACTTAGAAAACAAACGTCTTAGTAAATTGCTTTCAGGACTGAGTATAATATTTCAGAGTGTGAAAAAAATTGACTTGGATCAGTTCTCACCACCTAAATACTACCAAAGTGGTGCCTCATCACACCAAAATGACATAAATCACTGATAAACAAATAAATTAACTTTCATTTTTTATTGAGTAAAAAAGAAGCAAATGGACAAATAAATAAAAGAAACTACAACAACCTGTAAAAAAGTTTCATTTTTGACCAACAAAATTACATGTAGGCCCAATTCTGTGTGCTACTGAGAGTATATCGAACCGAATACATCTCTCTACAAACCACCTTGGTTTTTATCAAAAATGTGCGAATGTTAACGTTTATGTAAAACAGTGCAATTTATCAGCAACTTTATACGTAACATTTCCTTTCCAGATTAGATACAGTTTATTAAAGAATTAGTTTTTCTCACTTAAATGGCAGGGAATGCGTTAGTTTTTTTCATTTCTTACAACCTAACTTTTGCCTTACATTACGCCCAAATTACCCCTTCTCCTTTTCACTAATGTGAACTTTGATGAGTACGCAACATGCAAACTTTTGAACTTGCTATCTTCTTGCAGTTTTTTCTCGGTTTGGTCGCCGCAGTAAACCCTGTTGGTATCATGCCTGTGTTTGTGTCACTAACCGGGCATATGACACCAGACGAAAAGCGCAATACGGCAACAACAGCAAATGTGGCTGTTGCGATCATCCTGATCATTTCGCTTTTTGCTGGTCAGTTACTGTTAGACATGTTCAGTATTTCTCTGGATTCGTTTCGTGTCGCTGGCGGGTTGCTATTACTTAGCATCGCATTCTCGATGATGAGCGGTAAACTGGGGGAAGATAAGCAGAACAAACAAGAGAAAACGGAATACGTCAGTCGTGAACAGATTGGTGTGGTCCCTCTTGCAATGCCTTTAATGGCAGGTCCTGGTGCAATCAGTTCGACTATTGTTTATGGTGCACGCTACCCAAGCATGTTCGATACCGTGGGCATTAGTATTACGATTGGTTTGTTCTGCCTTTGTTCATGGCTATTATTCCGTTCTGCCCCATTGATCGTACGATTTTTAGGTCAAACTGGAATCAACGTCATTACTCGTATCATGGGTTTGATATTGGGCGCGCTTGGCATAGAGTTTATTGCGAATGGCTTACGCAACTTATTTCCAGGATTAGCCTGAGTTTCTATAAAATTGTATGATAGAGCGATTCAACAATGGATCGCTTTGTCATGACGACTGACTCTCTTAAACATACTCTATATGTCACCATTTTTGGTACTCATACCAAAGCTGGTAAAACGTTCGATATTGCTCTCATTATCGCGATCATCAGTTCGTTAATCGTACTGGTGTTAGATTCGATACCCTCCGTTCGGGCCGAGTGGGAAAAAGAGCTGAAGTTTATTGAATACACATTTACTGGCCTATTCACGATTGAATACCTTCTAAGGCTTTATTGCTCCCCCAAACCTGCCGCCTACGCAAAGAGTTTTTATGGTGTCGTCGATTTACTTGCGATTTTGCCCACTTATTTAGCACTCTTCTTCCCATCCGCTTCGTTTATGGGTGTGATCAGGGCGCTGCGAGTGATGCGAATATTCCGCATACTCAAGTTAGTCCGATACCTCCAAGAGTCCAATATCCTCTTACGTTCACTGCTTATGGCGCGCAGAAAGATTTTTATCTTCTTTAGTTCCGTCGCCATTATGGTAACGATTTTCGGCTCGTTGATTTTTATCATTGAAGGACCTGAAAACGGATTTACTAGCATTCCTAAGAGTATTTATTGGGCGATCGTGACCATCACAACGGTTGGGTATGGTGACTTGGTCCCTCAAACAGACCTAGGTAAAGGGCTTGCATCACTCACCATGTTACTGGGTTATTCCATTTTGGCGGTACCTACAGGTATTTTCACTGCCGAACTGCACCAAGAGATGCAATCGCACAAAGTATTGGTGAAATGCCCAAACTGCTCCCACGCAGGGCACGACTCTGACGCAATTTACTGTAAACATTGTGGTAGTGAACTGGCCGATCCAGACAAAAGAGTCGTTCGAACGGAAGACGACGCATGAAAAAAGAGCTCCCTACGGAGCTCTTTTATTTTGTCATCAAATAAAGGATTGATGTGATTATGCTTTCTCAGACAGAATAATTCTCAGAGTACGACGCAATGGCTCCGCAGCACCCCAAAGCAGTTGGTCACCAACAGTGAAAGCATTTAGGAAATCATCACCCATTGCCATCTTACGTAGACGACCCACTGGTACAGACATTGTGCCCGTAACTTTTGCCGGCGTTAGCTCTTGAGCAGTGATGTCACGGTCGTTAGGAATCACTTTCACCCAATCGTTATGAGTGGCGATGATTTCTTCGATTTCGTCCATTGGTACATTTTGTTTAAGCTTGATAGTAAGTGCTTGAGAGTGACAACGCATCGCGCCAATACGCACACAAGTACCGTCAATTGGAACAGGTGAACTTTGAGAACCCAAAATTTTATTCGCCTCAGCGCCCGCTTTCCACTCTTCTTTACTCTGACCATTATCGCGCTTCACATCGATCCATGGGATCAACGAACCAGCTAGTGGCACACCGAATTTATCGGTAGGGAAAGAGCCGCTGCGCATTGTATCCGCGACTTTCTTATCAATATCTAGGATAGAGCTTGATGGGTTTGCAAGTTCAGAGCTCACAGAGTCATTGATAACGCCCATTTGCGAGATCAATTCACGCATATTTTGCGCACCAGCACCAGATGCGGCTTGGTAAGTCATTGCGCTTGTCCACTCAACAAGGCCTTTCTCAAATAGACCACCTAGCCCCATTAGCATTAAACTAACCGTACAGTTACCACCGACAAATGTGTTCGTGCCACCGTGGATGCCTTGTTGGATTTGCTTTAAGTTCACTGGATCAAGTGTGATGATCGAATCTTCAGCCATACGTAGCGTAGAGGCCGCGTCAATCCAGTAGCCTTTCCAACCAGCCTGACGAAGTGCAGGGAAAACTTTTTCTGTATAGCTACCACCTTGACAGGTGATTACCGCATCAAGCTGTTTTAAGCTTTCAATATCATACGCGTCTTGCAGTAAGCCTGCGTCTTTTCCTAAGTTAGGAGCAGGAATACCAACTTGAGAAGTACTGTAGAATACTGGTTCGATTAGGTCGAAGTCTTTCTCTTCAACCATACGCTGCATAAGGACTGAACCAACCATACCGCGCCAACCAACTAAACCAACTCTCATCGTATTAACTCTCCATGTATTAAAAAACCTACCCCATAGTTAATTTTTCACAGCAAAATCTCAACCCCTATTTTGTAAATAAGCGCGTTTTTTAACCTTTTCCTCTGAAAAACCGGGTTACACGAGATTTTTTAGTGTTTGGTTTGCGGTTTTAACCATTTTTCAAGTAGGGAAAGTACTTTAGCCCCCTAATTGGTCTTACCACTCAGTGAGAAAATAACACATGAAGCACAATAATTTCACATTACACAACATTTAAAACCAAAAAAGTTAAAACAAACTAACAGTTAATTTCACAAGCAAACGTTTTTACCGACGAACATCAAGATAAAACACCAAATGTTCGAAATATAATTTTTGTTAATGTATGTTATGCGCGATTACAACAAGGAGCGCCTTCCTCTATTGCTCCAAGATTGACAGAGGCACATATGAAGCAAGTTACACCACGCCTACCAAGCTTGATACAGGTATTTATCTCGCTCGGTTTATTTCTCCTGCTGGCATTTTCGTTCACAGCCAAGCTAGACCTACCGATTCAGCTAGCGCTATACATCGGTTGGTTCATTGTCATGATATTGGGCATAAAGCTTGGCCATCAGTATAAAGATCTGGAAAAAGCAGCACTAAATGGCATTTCCAATGGACTTGGAGCCGTTTTAATCCTTTTGGCCGTTGGCGCGCTTGTAGGTACTTGGATCTCTGGTGGTATTGTTCCAACCATTATTTACTACGGCCTTAAAGCAATCCACCCTTCCATCTTTTTGCTCGCGACCATGATCATCTGTTCATTGACTGCGCTAGCGACTGGCACATCTTGGGGAGCTGCTGGCACAGCAGGTATTGCAATGATGGGTATCGGTCAAGGTCTTGGTGTTCCTGCGCCAATCACTGCAGGTGCCGTACTTTCAGGCTGTTACTTTGGTGACAAAATGTCGCCTCTATCGGATTCAGTAATCCTTGCTTCATCTATGTCTAACGTTGAAGTGATGGAACATATTAAAGGCATGTTGCCGATAGCACTCATTAGCTACATTATTACAGGCATTATGTTTACTGCATTTGGCTTCCACTACGCAGGTCAAGTTGACATGAGCCAGGTAGACTCTGTCATTAAAGCGATGGAACAGCAGTTCTACATCACCCCTTACTCATTTGTTCCTGTGATCATCGTATTGTCACTTCTAGCGATGCGTATGCCTTCATTCCCAGTGATCAGTTTTGGTTCTCTGCTAGGTATTATTTGGGCAGTGATGATCCAAGATGTCGATTTCCTAACCGCGTTCAACACGGCTTGGGCTCCGTTTGCAATCTCATCTGGCGTAGATTTCATTGACTCAATCCTTAACCGTGGCGGCATGTCTTCAATGCTTGGGTCGGTAGCGGTTATCGTATTCGGCCTTGGTTTTGGCGGTCTACTAGATAAAGTAGGCGTGCTAGAGACTATCGCGAAGCTGTTTGAAAAACGCGTTCAAAGTGCAGGTTCATTGGCAACAAGCACAATTGGTACGGCCTTTATGGGCAACGTATTTGGTTCAGCGATGTACGTTTCACTTATTCTGACCCCAAAAATCTGTGCGAAGAACTATGACCGTCTAGGCTACAAACGTAAGAATTTGTCTCGTAACGCAGAATTTGGCGGCACGCTAACCTCAGGTATGGTCCCTTGGAGTGACAACGGTATCTACATGGCCAGTATTTTGGGTGTTGCTACACTGTCTTATGCCCCGTTCATGTGGCTGAGTTTTGTATGTATCATCGTAACGATCTTCACTTCTTACATGGGTTGGTTTGTTGATAAGTGCGAACCAACAGCAGAAGCAGTTGAAGAAGCTGAAGGCGAATTAAAGCAGCAAACCGCTTAACTTCGCAGAGATAGGAAGAACCTCCCTTCCGAATTCAATACTAAAAAAGAGCGCTTTAAAGCGCTCTTTTTTTATTTCCAAAACAAATCGTTAGCTTTGTTTGACTGGCGTTTTCACGGCTGCACGCTTCCCAAACCAATAGCCCAATCCAAGCGGTGCAAAGAATATAACGGCAATGAACAGAATAAAGTAGATGATGGTACTTTTGACAAGTTCAATCAGCTTAGTCATGGCGAGATTCACAACCTCTTGCGACACTCGATCCATATCTTGAGCAAACTTCTCGCGCTCATGGGTAATGATCTGTGCGATTTCTTGGCGCTCTCTGGCAACCATCAGCTCTATAGCTTGGCGTTCTTCACCCAACTGAGATAAACGCGCCTCCGTCCTTTGATCGATATCGTCAACCAAAGGTTGTAACTCCAGCGCCATTTGTTCTGCCAAATAACGCATGTACTCTGGGTTGTTATCGATAAAATCCCTCATCGAATCAGCGGTAACTTGCAAACTATTGAGCGCCGCATTGACTTTTTCGATGCTGGCAGAGCTATTCAAGGCCAACAACTGCGCTTTCCACGTCATTATTTTTGGTGTCTGTTCTGATACCAGACTTAGACGATCAGAGACATCCCCAAGTGCTTCTGGCATCGTGCCTAACGTTGTAACGGCTTCCTCTTCGCTAATTTGGTTTGCATCTAACCACTTACGGTAAGCCGGAGTCCTAATCATGCTTAAATCAGCGAATTGATGCTGCTTGGCGAACTCTGCAACAAACGTTTGTGTCTTGATGTATGCTTCTTTCTTCAATAAAGATTGAGCCAGTTTATCTACCTCTTTCGCTAAATAAACGGAAACTAACTTGGCCTCATCAGACGCAAAGAGCTCATTACCAGAAGCGGTAGTAAAGAACTGTTCCATTTGTAGCGTGAAAGTCCATGTATCAATCAGTGCAGCCATTGGGGACACTTGATACGCAGAAGCTTGGATGCCTTCTTCAGCATTTATCTTCCAAAGTAAAATATAAGATTGATGAACTTTATCATGAGGCTCATATTGTTCGTGTAGTGCATCTGCTGCTTGCTCAACCTGAGCAAAAAACTGCTGCGCATACTCACGAGTCAAAAGACGCATATTGAGCTCTTGTTTGGTAAGAGGGACGGTTTGACTCTCGATCTTGACTTCGAGCAGGGAGCACCCTGAAAGCATCATAACCAGCCCTATCAACATCATTGAAGACATTCGGCGAACGGACATGAAAACACCTTTAACAAATTGTATAGAACGGGAATAAAGCGAACTAAGTCATATAGTTCGAGCCTTTATTACCTCAACTCTTATGACATTAAGTCAGAGCAATATCAATCTGTTAGCGCTTCTGTTATCTTTTCACTATTGAGAACATTATTAGCAAAAAGTATGGTTTGTTTTAGGACATCATCTAAACATGCCAACTTCTCTTCCGGCACTTTTTGCCCTTGTTTAATCAACAGTTCAATATCACCCGAAATACAGTGCAATGGCATTGCACCTAAACTCCCTGAGACCCCTTTAAGACTGTGTGCGGCTCTTTGCGCTTGCTCTTTATCCTCTTCTAACAGCTGATACATTTTAGTGCCATCGCCAGAGTGATCCTGAATAAAGACCTCCAGTAACATCCGCACAGCGCCCTCGTCACCAGACAGAGAATCTAACATTTTATTGATATCTATGTACGGCTCACGTTCCACTACTTCCACTTGTGATGAATTCACCTCATTACAACTTTCTTCGTTCATTTGGACGTTTTGAAAATTTTCAGACTGAGCTGAGGGAACAGCGTTAGCTCCATTTTCATCATCGCCAACTTGCTCTGACTTTTTATCATCGGTTCTGGGTAGTGGTATCGGTTGAGTCGTTTTTGGGGAGAAGGCTCCCCATGAAATGAGGAAAAGGAGCAAACCACTGATTACAGACAACCAAACAATAAAAGTCATTAGCTTCTGTTCCAACTGATCATTTATCGAAGTTAACTGGTTCGGGAAATCTGGATTAAGCAGTTGATTGGATAAATAACTGCCCTGTGCCTGAGCAGATAGTGCGCTTGAGGTTTGAGCAAGCTGGCGCTGAAGAGCACTTCGCTCTTCGGGAGAGAGCGTCTCTGATTCAATAAAAAGTCGGTCTAAGTCACGGTAAGTATCGCTATTCGTTGCAGAGTCACTAAAGACAGACTCAAAAACAAGCGCACCTAAGCGATAGTACATTGCCTGAATTTGCTCAGAGTTTTCTGTTCGAGCACGGCTGCTTCGTAACTGTTCTGCTAACGAAACCAATTCACTGTCACTTCTCACAAAAGCTCGAGCACTTTCTAAAAATCGGTCGGTCGTATAAAGCAATTGAGTGATATCTGGTGTGATTTTCCCTTCAGAAAACTCACTTTCAAGCTGTAAGCGAACTGCATAAGCCAACTGAAGTTTCAGTGAAATTTGGTCGACGTGTTTAACACGGTAAGGCAGATCGAAGTTAAAAAAGTGCCTGACTTCTTCAACTTTACTTCCTAACTCATTTACAGTCGAAATCGTTTGAATCGTTTGTTTGGCTTGCAGCCAAATGCCAAGTGCTAAAACACACCACAAAACGAACCAGAACCAAACAAACCGCCGTATTCCTTCTTTTAGCTTCAGCAACACTTGCCCCTCGCATATCTCCATTAATTACAAGCATATACTATGGATGTTTCTTATTCACATAAAAAAAGAGAGCCGTTTGCTCTCTTTATTTAACGATATGATTTTAATTGCGACTTAACTGATCTTTTAGATTTGGAGGCGTCCCTTTAATCGTTAAGGTATCCGTCTCTGGATCATAAAAAATACGCTCGCCAAGTAAGAGACTATCGAAGCTAATATTCAAACCACCACCAGCTCCAACAAATTTAGTCAGTTTGCGAACCGTCGCACGATCACCTGGGAAAGACTCTTCAAGCTCGTACCCTTGCTCTTTGGTGAAATCCATAAAGCTCGTGCCATCTTGGCTTTGAGGAAGCTCTCCGGAAAGCTCTGAGATTTGAACCTCATCACCGGATTTAATTTGCTCATTGCAGTAGTCGTAAACTTGTTTCTTGTACTCGTTCACTTCTTGCTTTTCTAGCTTCGAGTCAGCACAAAAATCATCCACCGCCTGCATCAACACTAAGTTTTGTTGTTTAGTATCTAAGCCAATATCCGCTTGCAGAAAATCTAGGAAGAAGTCCGCCACTTTACGGCCAACGCGTCCTTTAATGTATTGCAGATAACGATTGGATTCCTTGTCGGTCTCGTAGCTCGACAGGTCGATGCGTGCGGCAATATCCATTTTGGTGATATCAAGGTAATCTGTCGCACTGATGTCCAAACCTTCGGTCACTTTTAAACTCTGATTCATTGGTAAGATACCGATGAACAAGTAGTCCGTTGCTAAACTCTGATACTCAGCGAAAACCAAGATACCTTCATCCGCAAATGGGTACTTAATCAACTCTTCTTTCAAGCGATTTGCACTAATTTGTGAGAAGTCGTAAAAATCTCGCTCTCCTTTGCGCATTTCTTGAAGCCAAAATTGAAATTCGCTGTCTGACTGGAAAGCGCCAAAACCTTTACCAGCTTTAGAATGGAATACTCGGTGAAGCTCAGCGACTAAGTTTTCTGTAGATGCATCGTTCTCTAATGATGCTGGACGAAAGTTTACAACCAGCTCGTCCTGATCGTTTTTGCACAGTTGATGCAGAATAACGTTTGAAAGATGAAGACTCATAGTGATTTTATCTTGCTACAAGGTTTTAGTTGATGGGCATTGTAGGTTATCATAAGCCGCTTTTACTATCATTATTAGAGTCTTTATGCCGATTACATCTAAATATACTGACGAGCAAGTAGAAAAAATTCTTGCTGAAGTAGCAACAGTTCTTGAAAAACATGCTGCTTCTCCTGAGTTGACGCTAATGATTGCCGGAAATATCGCAACCAATGTCTTAAATCAACGTGTTGCAGCTTCACAACGCAAAGCGATTGCTGAAAAATTTGCTCAGGCGCTAATGTCTTCTTTAGAAACACCAAAAACACACTAATCACGGACAATAGAACACATACATGGTAGACAGCGGAAACTCATACGGCGAACGTGTATCTCGACTAGTTGGTTGGGGTCACTGGTTTGCATTCTTCAATATCGTTGCATCGATGTTGATAGGCACACGCTACATTGTTCAGTCTCCTTGGCCCGAGACGTTACTTGGTCAGTTTTATCTGGCGGTTTCTTGGGTTGGTCACTTTGGCTTTCTAGTTTTCGCACTTTACTTGCTTGTTCTATTCCCGTTGACGTTTATCCTGCCATCGCGGAAATTGTTCCGTTTGGTGGCAGTGATTTTCGCAACCGTTGGGCAAACCATATTATTAATTGATACCCAAGCGTATCAGTCGATCAATTTGCACTTAACTCCCGTCGTCTGGGAGTTACTATTCAGCGAAGACAAAAGTGCACTCAGCACTGACCTACAACATTTATTTGTTGTGATGCCGCTGATCTTCCTTATTCAACTCGCACTATCCGAATGGGTATGGCGAAAACAGCGCAAACTATCTCATAAGCACGTAGGACGCCCTCTCGCGGCCGTCTTTTTCCTCAGCTTTATGACCAGCCATTTGGTTTACATTTGGGCAGATGCGTATTTTTACAACCCAATTACTAGCCAGCGTTCAAACTTCCCGTTGTCTTACCCGATGACAGCGAAGAGTTTTATGGAAAAACATGGTCTACTTGACCGTGAGGAATACCTAAAACGTTTAGCAGAAAACGAAGGCAACGTAGAGTTAGTCAACTACCCTCTTGAAAAGCTTGAGTTTAACCGCCGAGTTAATAAGCTCAATGTGTTGATGATCAGCATAAACAATTTACGAGCGGATGCGCTGAACCAAGAAGAGATGCCTAACCTCTATGAGTTTGCTGAAAACAATCAGAACTTCCGTAATCATTACAGCTCAAGTAATGATACATACGGGGCCTTTGGTTTGTTCTATGGCTTACCGACCAGTTATGCATCAAGCATCAAGGCGCAAGGTGCTTCCCCAGTATTGCTCGATGTACTGAAAGATCAGGGCTACAACTTTGGTTTATTCAGTGGCAGTGGGTTTGAAGATGATCTCTACTCAGAAATTATTTTCCGCGACTTGAACTTAGCGGAAGACCTAGATGGCACGCAAGCTCATACCGATAAACAATCTATCGCAAACTGGAATACATGGTTAGCAGAGAAAGCAAGTCAGCCATGGTTTAGTTACATCGAAGTCACCACCGTTGATAATTTTGAATCGATTCCTTCAAATAATGACGAAGAAATGCCCGCAAGTGAGCGATTCAAGAAAGCTTATGAATATGCAGTGAAGTCGGCGGATAGAACTATCGCCGGTATTATTGATGAACTAGAAACGACGGGACAACTGACAAACACCATCGTAATCATCACTTCTAATCACGGTAGTGAATTTAACGAAACCAATACGAACAGCTGGGGAGCAAACAGCAACTACAGCCGTTATCAATTACAAGTTCCGATGGTGATCCATTGGCCTGGAATGCTAGCTGGCGAATTTAATCACAGCACAAGTCACTTGGACCTCTCAGTTACACTGTTGCAAGATATGCTCGGCGTATCTTCCAACCCATATGATTACAGTAGTGGTCGCAACCTATTCGATGAAAGTCGTCGTCGCTGGATCTTGGCGGGCGATACTCGCGAGCTTGCCTTAATTACTAGCTCACAAACCACAGTGATCGATAAGTTTGGCAACTACAAGCTGTATGACAAAAACTACAAACGACTTCGAGATGATGCACCGAAGTTGCCAGTTTTGATGCAAGGTTTAACTGAGTTACAGCGTTTTTATTCTAAAAACGATTAATACCTAGCAATCCATATACTATTCAAACTCCCCTTTTTGGGGAGTTTTTGTTTATTTAAACAACACAAACCACAAATTTGCGCAGTAAACATCCAATCAGTTCAACTAGGGGTTTACAACATTTTCAAAGCCTTATATTATGCGCCTCAACAACGGAGAGATGGCTGAGTGGTTGAAAGCACCGGTCTTGAAAACCGGCATACGTTAATAGCGTATCTAGGGTTCAAATCCCTATCTCTCCGCCACTTTTAGAAAAAGCCCGCTAAGAAATTAGCGGGCTTTTTCGCATCTCCAGACTTAAAAAGATTTGTACAAATCACTTATCACTTCTTGAACGCAACTAAGCACTCCGCCACACTCAGAAAGAACCCACAAAAAATTAATGCCCTTTTCGTTCGTTCCAGTGTTGAATCAATTTGATATTTACGTCTAGTTGTATCTACTCATCAATAAAGACTTCTTTAGCGGCATTGATAAGCTGCAAATGAATTGGGACGAGGTCAGCATGATTCGTTCGATATCCACCTCCAACGACAGCTGCGACAGGGATACCTCGAGATTTCACTGTTTGCATTAAAAATCTATCACGTTCTAAAATCCCTTGCGTCGACACATCAAAATATCCAAGCTCATCGTCTTGATGTATATCGACACCAGCATCGTAGATAACCAAATCAGGGCGATGAAGATTAAGTGCCATATCGACCACTTCTTTAAACGCCATTAAAAAATCCTCATCACCTGTTCCTCGCACCAAAGGCACATCGAGGTCAGACTGAGGCTTCCTCGCTGGGAAGTTTTTATCACAGTGGAAAGAAAGCGTGATGATATCTGGCTCATCGTCACATAAAGTTGCTGTTCCATCCCCATGGTGAACATCACTATCAATGATCAATACTTTATCGACATGCTCGACTTCGAGCGCTTGCCTGGCCGCGATCACTAAGTCATTAAATAAACAAAAACCACTGCCAAACTCTTTGTGTGCGTGGTGATACCCACCACTCAAATGAATGGCCACACCGTACTCAAGTGCCTTTTTTGCGGTCAGAGCCGTGCCCGCTGCTGAAGTTAGCGTTCTGGTAATGAGAGACTCACTCCAAGGAAAACCTATTCGGCGCATCTTCGCAGCTGGCATGTTTCCACTAACAAGTAACTCGACGTATTCCTCGTCATGAACACGTTTTACTTCCCCAACAGTTAATGCTTCGGGCTGGAAAAACTGCGCGTGCTCTTTCCAGTTATCTTTCTCTATATGCACCAATACCGATTCATAGAGGTACTGGTATTTCATAATTGGGTAACGATGCCCCTCTGGCAACTCAAGTTGAGAATAAATCGGGTGGTAGATAAGTGGCAGCATGAGAAATTCTTAATAACAATGGTAACGAAATAGTATCAACTTCAAGGGTTGAATAAAATGCAATTTAATTGATAATGATTTTCAATATCAATTAAATTTAATATACATATGAATTCTACTTTCTTTGCTATTCTCGGCGCACTGTTTGGCTCTCTTTGTGCTCTGTCCCTATTTTCATCTCTCGTTGTTGGTGCGTGGTGGTTGGTTGATTTTATTGTGCTTAGCTAACACAATGACTTTCAACTGAAATCAAAAAAACATAGGTGTTTGTATGAGTCAAACCGTCTTTATTACCGGAGCAAATCGCGGCATTGGCCTTAGCTTAACTGAGCTGTACCTGAAGCAAGGCCACCAAGTACATGCTACTAGCCGTTCCTTAGAGAACAGTTCAGAACTACAAACTCTAGCCTCACAATTCAGCAATCTGGTTTTGCACGAACTGGATGTCACTCACTACGAACAAGTCGCTAAGCTTGCCGATAAACTCCCTGCCATCGACTTACTCATCAATAATGCAGGATATTACGGCCCCAAGGGATATGGCTTTGGAAACACTGACGTAGAAGCATGGCGTAAAGTCTTCGAAGTAAACACCATTGCTCCGTTAAAACTGGTTGAGTACTGTTACCCTCGCTTACAACAAGGCAAGATGAAAAAGATTGCTTGTATCTCATCAAAAGTCGGCAGTATGACCGAAAATACGTCCGGCGGCGGCTATGTTTATCGCTCATCGAAAGCGGCGCTTAACTCGGTTGTGAAAAGCTTGAGTAATGATTTAACACCTGAAGGATTTACCGTTTTAGCGCTTCACCCTGGTTGGGTAAAAACGGCGATGGGCGGGCCAAATGCTTTGATAGATACGCAAACCTCCGCGCAAGGCCTAGCGAACGTGATAGAGCTGAGCACACCGCAGCTTTCAGGTCGATTTATTAACTACGATGGTACTGAGTTACCTTGGTAGCAGCATTAAGACACAACCATCACTAAACCAAATACCATCAAAGCCAGGCTTCATAATCGTGACTTGGTTGGCAAACATAATGTTCATCAGTGATCCACCAGCATAATTCGCGCAATCTAACTTGAATTTATCTACATCCAATCCAGACTTAGGAAAAAGTAGAACAAATAAGGAGAAAGCACGATGGCAGCAGATAGGGATTTGGTTAATTTTAGCGAAGAGCACGAACTAAATTACTGCTTGAGAAGTGCTGGTAAACGCCAAACTCAAGCGAATCGAGATACATTAGTTGACTTGGGCAACCAGGTGAAAGAGGTACTGGACAAACGCGTGTTAACTCAAGGTGAAGTAAGAGGTGCGATCCAAAACCACGGTGATCTGTTCGAGTAATCTATTTTCAAGCATGCGCGGAGTTTAATTACGCCGCGCTTGTCCTATGCCTGCTTACCTTTGGTTGCACGAGATTTAGTCGCGCCACCATTCTTTGAATAACTGCGCTTTTTACGTTTAAACGCAGGACGTTCCACCTTGGGTAGATGACGTAATGAATCAGGGATAGGGCCTGCTTTTACTTGTGCCATCAAGCTATCAATGCGTTGTTCCAGTGCTTGCATGAACGGCTGATATGCTTGATTTCTCTCTGCCATACCTTGTAACTGGTGCTCCCAATGAGCCGTCATATCAGGGTATGTTGAATCTTCTGGCAAGGCATGAATGAGACCTCTTCCCGCAGGAGAACTGAGAATTGACTTACCTTGACGCGTAAGCAGTTGGCGTTTGAACAGCGTGTCCAAAATACCAGCGCGAGTCGCTTCCGTGCCTAGCCCATCAGTGTCACGAAGGATTTTTTTCAGTTCTTTATCCGCAACGTAACGGGCGATCCCGGTCATCGCTTGCAACAACGATGCCTCGGTAAAATGCTTTGGTGGCTCGGTTTTTCGGTCTTTTATTTCCCCTTCACGACAAGTTAACACGGTGCCTTCGGGTAGCGGTGGCACGGCATCAATACCTTCATCTTCCTTGTCAGTTTTGCCCATTAGCGCTTTCCAACCCGGCGAAACTAACTGACGACCTTTCGCGACAAACGTACCACCAGCGATATCGAAAACCAATTTCGCTTCTGCGTAAACCGCCGCCGGATAGAACTGCATGAGGTACTGGCGCGCAATCAATTGATACACCTTCATCTCATTGCCGGAAAGCGCATTCACATTAGCTTGCTTCGGTGTAGGGATAATCGCATGGTGCGCATCCACTTTTTTATCGTTCCAGGCTTTGGACTTTAATGTTAAGTCTGCTCCCTGAACCGCACCTTGCAACTCTTTTGCGTTGTTCGCAATAGCAGTTGTCACCGTCCCTGCTTGTGAGTAGTGTTCCATCGGTAAATAGCGACAATCTGAACGCGGGTAAGTGATCAGCTTGTGCTTTTCATACAATGCCTGACAAGTATCTAGTACTTGTTGCGCACTCATACCATAGCGCTTCGCTGCATCGATCTGTAAAGCAGATAATGAATAAGGTAATGGTGCTGATTGCTTGGTTTGCTTTTGTTCCGACTCCGTCACTTTCGCGGGTTGATTTGCAATACGGTTTGCAACGTTTTCCACTAACTTACGGTTTAACACTCGCCCTTCTTCATCCTGCCAAGGCTTGCATGCCTCACTTGGCTTCCAACGAGCACGAATATCAAAAGTACCATTGGCATCTTGATATGGGATCAGAGCATGTAGGGTAAAATAGTCCTTCGGGACAAAGTTTTCGATTTCTTCATCACGACGCACCACTAAGCCAAGAACTGGCGTTTGCACTCGCCCTACCGAGAGAACACCTTGATACCCTGCTTTTTGACCAAGCAAGGTATAAGCACGAGACATGTTCATGCCATACAACCAATCAGCCCGAGAGCGAGCCAATGCAGAAACTGAAAGTGGGATAAACTCGCGATTACTGCGCATAGAACTGAGAGCACGTTTCACCGCAGGTAAGTTCAAGTCGGAAATCAGCAAACGCTGTGTGGATTCCTTCTTGGTTTTAGATAACTTGCAATAGTCCAGAACTTCATCAACTAACAGCTGACCCTCTCGATCTGGGTCTCCTGCATGAATGACTTCTTTAGCTTCTTTGAGCAATTTACGAATCACTGTTAATTGCTTACTTGCACTTTTCCTCGGTCTGAGCTGCCATTGCTGCGGAACAATTGGTAAATCTGCCATATTCCACTTTTTGTAACGCTCATCGTAAGCGTCGGGTTCGACCTGTTCGAGTAAGTGGCCGATACACCAAGTAACGATATCCCCGTTCCCACAGCGGATGAATCCTTGATCTTTCTTTTGAGGGTTTGGCAGTGCAGCGGCAATCGCACGGCCTAAACTTGGTTTTTCAGCAATAAACAGACGAGACATAACGTTTTGGAAATAAATATAATTAGGGCCACATTATCGAATGTAGCCCTAATAAATCAAGAAAAACTGTATAAATAAACAGTCAGTATATTCGAGTTTTCAGTTATAGAAACTCAACAAACTGAGAAAGATCACGCTCAGGAACTTTCATCGGTGTACAACCAGGCGTGCCTAAGTACAAGAAACCAACAATCTCATCGTCACCTTCTAAACCAAATGCTTGATGAACTTCTGGATGGAACATCCACTTACCTGAGCGCCAAAACCCTTGAAAGCCTTGCGCTACGGCTGCCATTTGCATCGCTTGTACAGCACATCCCGCAGATAAGTGTTGCTCTAGTGCTGGTACTTTCTCATGTTCTGTTACTTTAGCAATAACAGTGATCACCATTGGTGCGCGAAATGGGGCATTCTTTACCTTTTCTACCACCGCTTCATCACTATTTTCAGCTTCTGCCGCTTTTACCAAGATATCTGACAGTTTTTTCAAACCATCGCCCTGTGCGATAACGAAACGCCAAGGGGTTAATCCCGCATGGTCAGGCGCACGAAGGCCTGCACGAATGATGTTCTCAAGTGCTTTACCTTCTGGTGCAGGCGCGGATAACTTCGCGATAGATCGGCGATTGAGCAAAAGATCGAGAGCGTCCATGAAAGAATCCTTATTGAATATCGTTGTTATTTTGTTTACGCCACTTTAGCACAATCTGCTCCTGCGAATAACAACCGGTTTTCTGGGGGCTTGATAACGTGCTTCACTTAACATCAAACTGGGTTTAATGTTAATTTATTCGCGAAATGAATAAGTTGAACATAGGCAGGTTGATGAACAAGGACAAACAAAACAGCATTTACGAAAAGATCGTTAATGACGAAGATGCCCGTGCCTGTAAGGCGATTCCTGAATCAGCTTGTCATCAAGTTCCCGGCAACTTTCTTAAAATCATTCTCGCTCAGTTTTTAACGAAGGTCGGCGATGCGTTAATCAACCCTAAAGTCACGTTGCCGTGGATACTACAAAGTCTCGGGGCTCCGGTTTACTTAATTGGTTGGCTGGTTCCTATTCGTGAGTCAGGATCCCTTATCCCACAACTTAGCATCGCGCACTACATCCGACGCATTCCAGTAAGAAAATGGGTCTGGGTAATTGGCAGCATCTTGCAGGCTCTTTCCATATTTGCAATCGGATTGGTCGCATTAACTCTAACAGGAGCAGCTGCGGGTTATGGTGTGATTGCATGTCTTGTGATCTTCAGCCTCTCACGCGGTTTAAATTCCGTCGCATCAAAAGATGTATTGGGCAAAACCATCCCTAAAAACCAACGAGGTCAAGTCAACGGCTGGTCTTCAAGCGCTGCTGGCCTGGTTACGCTGCTTTTCGCTAGCCTTCTGGCACTAGCCTGGTTATGGGACGTAGAGCCGACAGAGCGCTTTTACGGTCTGAGTTTAGGCTTAGCGGGCGTCATATGGCTCATCGCGGCATTCGTCTATGCGCGAATTAATGAGTATGCCGGTGAGGTAGACGGTGGTCGAAATGGCGTCCTCGAAGCATTTAAACAACTCGCGTTACTTAAGACAGACGTGACCTTTCGTCGATTCGTTATCACGCGGACACTATTTTTATGTTCTGCGCTGAGTGCACCGTACTACGTTGTGCTGGCACAGCAATCTCTGGGTGGACAGCTCTGGGTGCTAGCTCTCTTTATGTTTGCGAGTGGCTTAGCCTCCTTTGTGTCAGGTCCTTTCTGGGGAAGAATGTCCGATCGCTCTAGCCGCAGTGTGATGGTCATAGGCGCAATGATGAGCGCGCTACTTGGTGTTGTGTTATTTGTTTACGATACATGGGTCACCGCTAGCCAAAGCTTCCTATTCGTGATTCCTCTGCTTTACTTTTGTGTTTGTATTGCCCACGACGGAATACGAGTCGGACGAAAAACCTATTTAGTTGATATCGCAGAAGGTGACAAACGGACGAGCTATGTAGCCGTGAGTAACACAGTGGTTGGGATAATGCTGCTTCTAATGAGCTCTCTTGGTGTTATGTCGAACTTCTTGAGCCTTTCAGCTGTGGTGTTAGTGTTCTCTTTTATTACTTTTGCTGGCGTGGTAATGGCCAAACAACTGCCAGATATCAGTGACTAGTTCTATACAAAAAAGCTGCGCTCAAAGCGCAGCTTTTATGGTAAACACACATTAAAAGGCTAGAGTTTTACCGCCAATTTAACACCTTGACGAATCGCACGCACAGCATCAAGTTCACCCGCATGGTCAGCTCCGCCAATGATATGAATCTTCTCTCCAAGTTCAGACCATTTATCTTCAAACGGACGTACAGACTCTTGCCCAGCACAAATGATAACTTTGTCTGCATTAAGTACCTGCGCGCTTCCGTCTACATGAATGTGCAAACCTTGATCATCAATTTTATCGTAAGACACACCACCGACTAAATGTACGCCCCGTTTTTCAAGGGTACGTTTATGGATCCAACCTGTCGTTTTACCCGGACCTTTACCTACACGACCTTTACGACGCTGAAGTACCCAGACTTCTTTATCGCTGACCGCATCAGGGTAAGGGTATAAACCACCCGGCTGAGACATCTCCTTGTCGATTCCCCATTCATGCAACCAGTCATCCAACGTTTGTCCAACTGGCTCTGTGAGCATGGTCGCGACATCTACGCCAATGCCACCAGCACCAACGATAGCCACTTTCTCACCGACTGGCGTTTTGTCTCGAATGAGAGTTTGATAGTCGACGACTTTCTCTGGGTTATCAATTCCATCAATATTGACTTTACGTGGCTCAACACCCGATGCCATCACTATCTCATCGTACTCTGTGAGTAAGTCATAGTTCGCTTCCGTCGATAAGTGCAGATTCACGCCTGTTTCATCAATACGGTTAGCGAAATATCGTATCGTCTCTCGAAACTCTTCCTTACCAGGGATCTGCATCGCAAGACGGAACTGACCACCGATGCGGTCGTTCTTTTCGAACAAATCAACCTTATGGCCACGTTCAGCCAGTGTGGTCGCACAAGCCAAGCCCGCAGGTCCAGCACCAACAACTGCAATGTTTTTCTTTTTAAAGGCTGGTTCAACAACAATTTCGGTTTCATAGCACGCTAGAGGGTTCACTAAGCAACTGGCGCGCTTACCTTTAAACACGTTATCTAGACACGCCTGATTACAACCAATACACGTATTAATAAGCTGCGCTTTTTCCTGTTCGGCTTTAGCAACAAAGTAAGGATCGGCCAAGAATGGGCGCGCCATCGAAACCATGTCGGCATGACCTGAAGATAAAATACGTTCTGCTTCATCTGGCGTATTTATACGGTTGCAAGTGATAATAGGAACCGAAACGTGAGGTTTAACTTTTTCCGTAACCCATGTAAACGCACCGCGTGGTACTTGAGTCGCAATTGTCGGAATTCGAGCCTCATGCCAACCGATACCCGTATTAATAATCGTGACGCCAGCCTCTTCAAGTGCTTTCGCCAATTCGATAACGTCTTCAAAAGTGCTGCCCTGCTCGACAAGATCCAGCATAGAAAGACGGAAGATGATGATGAACTTGTCACCTACCGCCTTGCGTACCGCTTTAACAATTTCTAGCGGAAAACGCATACGTTTTTTATAGCTGCCACCCCATTCGTCGTAACGCATATTAGTACGTTTACATAAGAATTGGTTTATCAAGTAACCTTCCGAGCCCATTAACTCGACGCCATCATAACCAGCAAGCTGTGCTAACTCCGCACTATTAGCAAACGCGTCGATGGTTTTCTTTATCTGGCGGTCGCTCATTTCACTCGGAGCAAACTTTGCAATTGGCGCTTTAATGCCAGATGCACTTTGCGAGAATGGATGCATTGCATAACGCCCAGCATGGAGAATTTGCAACGCAATTTTACCACCGTGCTTGTGCACCGCTTCTGTCACAACTTTATGGGCTTTAGCATGTTTTGGCTTGCTGAATTCAGCACTCAACGGGTGTAAACGACCGCGTAAGTTAGGAGAAAAACCTCCGGTTACAATCAGTCCGACACCGCCTTTCGCGCGTTCTTCATAAAAAGCCGCGAGCTTCTGTAATCCTTCTTTGTGCTCTTCTAAGCCCGTGTGCATTGATCCCATCAGAACTCGGTTTCGTAATTGTGTGAAACCGAGGTCCAGTGGCTTTAATAGGTTTGGGTACATGGCAGACATCACTTAACATCCATTGTTATTATCATGGTCTGACCAGATTAAGCCTGCTCAACCAAAAAATCAAACAAGCGTTTACATTTTTGTAACACCGATCAATCTCGTGTGAAAATATGCCAATTGTTGAGTGGTCGTGATAAGCTAAAAAAATGTTATCTTTTGAGATCTTAGAGATAAGAACCCATACTTTGTTAGACTCGGCGTAACTATCTCGTTATGGAGACAAGATGAAAAAACTCTTCAAATTTATTGGTTTGATATTTAAAGGGATATGGAAAAGTATCACTTTCATCAGACTCGCACTGGCAAACCTAATTTTCTTGCTGATGATTGCCGTTTTCTACTTTGCCTTTACTTATACCGGAGACGGTCAACCTGTCGTCGAAAAAGAATCGGCATTGGTGATGAACCTTTCAGGCCCAATTGTCGAACAAAGACGTTATGTAAACCCAATGGACTCTTTTGCTGGTTCCCTTTTGGGTAATGAGCTACCGAAAGAAAACGTCCTTTTCGATATCGTTGATACTATTCGCTACGCGAAAGACGATCCTAAAGTGTCTGGATTAGTGCTAGCACTGCGAGACATGCCAGAAACAAATCTCACGAAACTACGTTACATCGCGAAAGCGTTGAACGAATTTAAAGCGTCAGGCAAACCCGTTTACGCCGTAGGTGATTTCTACAACCAAAGCCAATATTACTTGGCAAGTTACGCCGATAAAGTTTATCTGGCACCTGATGGTGGTGTATTGATTAAAGGTTACAGCGCTTACTCAATGTACTACAAAACGTTACTTGAAAAGCTTGACGTTTCTACTCATGTTTTTCGCGTAGGTACTTATAAATCCGCTATCGAACCGTTTATTCGTGATGACATGTCCGATGCGGCGAAAGAGTCAGCAACACGTTGGGTTACTCAATTATGGAGTGCTTTTGTTGATGACGTAACAACAAACCGAAACATTGATGCGAAAGTGCTTAATCCAACCATGGATGAGCTGATTAACGAGATGAAGTCTGTAAATGGAGATATTGCTCAGCTCGCAGTCAAACTGGGGCTAGTGGATGAACTTGCGACACGCCAAGACATTCGCACTCTATTTGCAAAACAGTTTGGTAGTGACGGCAAAGACAGCTACAACGCGATTGGTTACTACGACTACCTTGCAACGATTCGTCCCGATTACACACTACCTCAGCACGACATCGCCGTTGTTCTAGCAAGTGGCGCGATTATGGACGGTCAACAACCTCGCGGAACTGTTGGTGGTGACACGGTCGCAAGCTTGCTGCGTCAAGCACGCAATGATGAAAAAGTGAAAGCGGTCGTGTTACGAGTAGATAGTCCAGGAGGCAGTGCCTTTGCTTCTGAAGTGATTCGTAACGAAGTAGATGCTCTGAAGCAAGCAGGTAAGCCGGTTGTTGTATCCATGTCGAGTTTGGCCGCTTCTGGTGGTTATTGGATTTCAATGAGCGCAGACAAAATCGTTGCTCAGCCAACAACCCTGACGGGCTCCATTGGTATATTTAGTGTCATCACCACGTTTGAAAAAGGCTTTAGCAAGTTAGGTATTAACACTGATGGCGTTGGCACATCGCCGTTCTCAGGTGACGGTATTACCACTGGCCTTTCTGAGGGCGCGTCTCAAGTGTTCCAATTAGGTATCGAGCACGGTTACAAGCGCTTTATTTCTCTAGTTGGCGAGAATCGCGATATGTCTCTAGAGGAAGTTGACAAAGTTGCTCAAGGTCGAGTTTGGACTGGCCAAGATGCACTATCCTTTGGTCTTGTCGATCAAATGGGTGACTTTGATGATGCTGTAGAGCTAGCGGCGAAACTAGCGAACGTAACCGATTACGGCATTTACTGGGTAGAAGAGCCTCTTTCACCTACTGAACTATTTCTACAAGAGTTTATGAAACAGGTGAAAGTCTCTCTAGGTATTGATGCAACAAGCTTGCTACCAAAAAGTCTTCAACCCGTAGCTCAACAATTCGAACAAGACGCAAGCTTGCTCCAAAGCTTCAACGATCCTAAAGGTCAATACGCATTTTGTTTGAACTGCCAAGTGCAGTAGTTTTTCCATCAATATTACAAAGGGCACTTCTACTTGAAGTGCCCTTTTTATTAGGCTTTGCATCTCCTCAGATGACTTTCTGATGCTGTGCGTATAGCCTCGCATCTCAAGGTTATTTAGGTATATAATCCCCGCCTCTGTTCCCCTACACGAAAGAAAAAACGATGACTGGAAAACACATCTACATCGCTTACACCGGTGGTACCATCGGAATGCAAAAATCCGACCACGGCTATGTGCCTGTTGCTGGCTTTATGGAAAAGCAATTAGCAAGCATGCCCGAATTCCATCGTCCTGAAATGCCGGATTACACCATCCACGAATACGACCCTCTGATTGACTCATCAGATATGACACCTGCTGACTGGCAGCAGATTGCGAATGATATTCGTGACAACTATGACAAATACGATGGTTTCGTTATCCTACATGGTACTGACACCATGGCGTACACAGCGTCCGCATTGTCTTTCATGCTTGAAAACCTTGGTAAGCCAGTGATTGTAACGGGTTCACAAATCCCTCTCGCAGAGCTGCGTTCTGACGGCCAAGCAAACCTATTAAACGCGCTACATATTGCGGCAAACTACCCGATCAACGAAGTAACTTTGTTCTTCAATAATCAATTGATGCGTGGTAACCGCAGTACAAAATCTCATGCAGACGGTTTTAATGCCTTTACTTCACCAAACCTTCCTCCACTATTGGAAGCTGGGATCAATATTCAAGTTAGCAACAGCGTAACCGTTGGTGCACAACCAGAAGGTGAGTTTAAGGTTCACAACATCACGCCACAACCAATCGGTGTGATCACCATGTACCCTGGTATTTCACACGAAGTTATCCGCAACACGCTTCGTCAGCCCGTGAATGCGATGATTCTTCTGACTTTTGGTGTCGGTAATGCTCCTCAGAACCCTGAGCTGCTTGGTCACCTGAAAGAAGCCTCTGAGCGCGGCGTTATTGTCGTAAACCTAACTCAGTGTTTGGCAGGTAAAGTGAATATGGGCGGATATGCCACAGGTTGTGCGCTCGCAGACTCTGGTGTTATCAGTGGCTTTGACATGACGCCCGAAGCGGCGCTGGCAAAACTACACTACCTTCTAAGCCAAAACCTTTCTTACGAAGAAGTAAAAGAGAGAATGCAACAAGTACTGCGTGGTGAAATGAGCCTGTAAGTTCAAGCTTTCTGCGATCTAAAAAGCCCAATACAATTTGGGCTTTTTTCTTTCAAAATCAAAATAATAAAATTTTGAGAAATAAGGCGTAAGGATTAATCAATGTTCGGATTCACACGAACAATATCGCTCTCTTCTCCGCTGAATTGTTTTTTAAGCTCTTGTTTTGATTTAAAACTGATTTCACCACCGGCTGCAACCGTCATATGCTGCGCATCAGTATTATGTTTTGATTGATACAACATCACAGCTTGCATACACGAATCTCGCTGCTCTTTAGAAAGTGTTGTACCCTCAGGCCATCTTCCCGTTTCTACTGCATAGACTAAGCGATCATAAACTTCTGGAGTCATCGCTTGTAATAGTTGTTCTGCGTCCATAGTGTACCTTCTTATTACATTCTATTTACAGAACATAACGGGTTAAGAAACTGAGTCAAGAATACGAAAATGAATTGGTGTAACGGATCACAAGCAAAGCCATGAAAAGAACAAACTGGTTACTTCTCAGCCTCGCATGTTTTGTGCTATCGGGCTGTTTTGAAGGTAACGTGACAACCGAAGAGTTGTGCCAAAAAACACCAGAACTGCGTTGCGAGCAGCTCAATATGGATGACGGCCAATGTCGAATTCCAAGAACAAATTTGGTTTGGCATCGGTTTGAGCAATTGAAAAACCCATCGGAAGCAAACCAAATCATCGAATACGGTCTGGTCGCTGAATATAGGAAATGCTTAGAACTCGCCTCCCAGATCACCCCTATTGATCAAAGTGCTCTCAAAAGACAACGCTTTAATGCATTGGTACACAGTATTGATGAGCTAGAGCGCATTGTAAACGAGTTAAAAGGTTCAGAAGACCCGGCTACTTTGTATTTCTTATGGTCTCAAACGGGAGATACTCAAGCTCGGCGCGCATTTTTACAAATGGAAGGGTCTCCCCAATTAAATAATGCTGAGATGCAATATGCATTAGCCACTTTTTATACCAACCGAGATACCAAGAAAACCCTGGAGCTTCTTAATAACGCGTTGTCTTTATCTGATGAAGACAACATCAATCCGGTCATTCTCAAGTCAATGGCAAGTATTCATCAAGGGCTTGGAGACAAAGAGCAAGCGTATCTATGGGCAATGGTCGCGAAGAGATTCGACGTACCGCTTGCTGATGAAAAGCAGCTCCAACGTATGTTCAATTTCAGTCATCCAGAGCGATATAAGCAGTTGGATGAATTAGCCGAATCGGTGGCGAAAGCCATAGAGAAAGGTATCTATTCCCCAACAATGATACCCAGTGAGATATAAACGAAAAACTCCCGCAATGAGCGGGAGTTTTTATTTAAGTCGAGCGACACTCAGATCACTGTTGAGCTTGAATCATCCTGAAAGGATAAAACAATCTCGAGCACAATTTTGTCGTTATTATTCTGATTTGTTGAAAATTAACGACACAGAATTAACACAAAAACGCTCTCCTGTGGTCTGTGGGCCATCTTCAAAAACGTGCCCTAGATGGCTATCACACGTTGCACAACGAATCTCTGTACGTACCATTCCGTGACTTAGATCTTCTAAATAGCGCACCGCTTGATCGTTGATAGGCGCATCAAAACTTGGCCATCCGCAGCCAGAGTCATACTTGTTATCAGAGACAAAGAGAGGGGCATTACAACAAGTACAAGCATAAACACCAGTTTCCTTATTATGCAGTAGCTTACCGCTGAAAGGAGGCTCTGTACCTTGCTCTCGGCAAATACGGAACTCTTCATCAGACAGTTGCTCACGCCACTGTTCATCTGACTTCGTCACTTTTTTCCCGCTTTGTTCCACGACTTTCGGCTCCTTATTTACTGTTCTTGGTATTGACTTTTTTAGCAAAAAACTTGCTTCTCTTAACAGTTGTAGCACATACTTTCTCACCAGGACACCATGAGTAATTAATTTGATAAGAGCACTTATCTCACCAGTTATATTACGCCAACTGGGCTACAGAAGAATCAGTTAAAAGTTTAAAAAACGTACATTTGCAAAGAATTGTTAAAAAAAGCGTCGCTTTTTTTTGACTTTAAACAAGTTAAGTCCGATTATCACTTGCAGATGTTTACTGGATTCTGTAATTTTACTACCAGTTATCTTTAATCAGAAATTAAGTTGTGGAGCAACTATAATGACTATCAAAGTAGGTATTAACGGTTTTGGCCGTATCGGTCGTTTCGTATTCCGTGCAGCGCAAGAGCGCAACGACATCGAAGTAGTAGGTATTAACGACCTTATCGATGTAGATTACATGGCATACATGCTTAAGTATGACTCAACTCACGGCCGTTTCAACGGTACTGTTGAAGTTGAAGGCGGTAACCTAATCGTTAACGGTAAAACTGTACGTGTTACTGCAGAGCGCAACCCTGAAGACCTAAAATGGGACGAAATCGGTGTTGACGTTGTAGCTGAAGCAACTGGTCTTTTCCTAACTGACGAGACTGCACGTAAGCACATCACTGCTGGCGCGAAAAAAGTTGTACTAACTGGTCCTTCTAAAGACGCTACTCCAATGTTCGTTAACGGCGTAAACTTCGACACTTACGCTGGTCAAGACATCGTTTCTAACGCTTCTTGTACTACTAACTGTCTAGCGCCTATCGCTAAAGTTCTTAACGACAAGTTCGGTATCGAATCTGGTCTTATGACTACAGTTCACGCAACTACAGCAACTCAAAAAACTGTAGATGGTCCTTCTGCTAAAGACTGGCGCGGTGGTCGTGGTGCTTCTCAAAACATCATCCCATCTTCAACTGGTGCTGCTAAAGCTGTAGGCGTTGTACTTCCAGAAGTAAACGGCAAACTAACTGGTATGGCTTTCCGCGTACCAACTGCTAACGTTTCTGTAGTTGACCTAACTGTTAACCTAGTTAACGGTGCTTCTTACGAAGACATCTGTAAAGCGATGAAAGAAGCTTCTGAAGGCGAACTAAAAGGCGTTCTAGGCTACACTGAAGATGCAGTTGTATCTCAAGACTTCATCGGCGAAGTTTGCACTTCAGTATTCGATGCTAAAGCTGGTATCGCGCTAACTGACAAATTCGTTAAGGTTGTATCTTGGTACGACAACGAAATCGGTTACTCAAACAAAGTTCTAGACCTAATCGCTCACATCTCTAAGTAATTAGAAAGTTAGCAATTAGCGAATAACTTCGTTAAAGAAAAGGCGGCTCTAGAGTCGCCTTTTTTGTATCTGGAATTTGAGAGAATGCAGGCTCGATGTTGCATTTAATGTGCGAAGCGCGTCTAAAAGCTCTCCCCCAGCGATAGGAAACTACACATGGATTTAAAAACTCTCCCAGCCCTAACGGTGCTATCTGATAACGTCACTATCGTTGAAGTTGATCAGATAAAAATCGTCCGCGTGATTCATGACAAAGCAACGGCAGGCATCTCGCTACACGGTGGTCATGTCGTGTCGTTCACGCCTGAAGGTCAAGAAGATCTGATCTGGATGAGCGAAAAAGCTGTCTTCGATGGTAAAGCTGCTCTTCGCGGTGGTATTCCGGTTTGTTGGCCTTGGTTTGGGCGTATTGCTGCTCCAGCTCACGGCTTTGCCCGCACCGCAGAATGGGAGTTGGTTGAACATCGTGAGAACCATAACGGTGTGATTGTTGAACTTGCTCTGTTCCCGACAGAAGAAATCCACGATATTTGGCCCCATATGTTTGACGCTCGTTTGGTGATTGAAGTGGGCGATGAGCTAAAAGTGACGCTCAAAGTCATGAACATTGATGACGAGGCTTGGACCTTCTCTGGCGCATTACATACTTACCTAAACGTTGGAGACATTAAGCAAGCACAAACGACAGGCATGGGTGCCGAGTACATTGATAGCTTGAAAGCTGATGCGGTATGCCAAGGTGGTAATGTTCTACAACTAACTGACACGATTGATCGCGTTTACACGCAACCAGAAGCGAAAATTTTGGTAAAAGACCCGGTATTGGATCGTACGCTAAGCGTACACAACCAAGGCCACAACTCAGCAGTATTATGGAACCCTTGGGCAGAAGGTGCGCAAAGCATGGGTGACATGGCTGACGATGGTTATCAAACCATGTTGTGTGTGGAGTCTGCTGTTCATGCACCAAGTATTGAGCAAGGTCAAACGCTCCAACCAGGTGAGACACATGAACTTGTCACTGTCATTTCAGCGCAGTAAGAATCACCATATAAAGGCCGGGGATACCCGGCTTTTTTTGTAATAAAAGCTCTGCTTAGATGGTCCTATCTTTACTAACTTATTGGTTACTGGTCACTTTTGACGGTTTCATTAATAAATATCAAAAAAATTGATCATATAAACCGATAGCATACCGATACAAAACTCATAAATAATAAAAATATCAGGAATTAGTCTATGTTAGAGAGATACCGAAATCAAAGTGTCGGATTCCAGTTGAAACTGGTGATTACTTTGTGTCTATTCATTGCTTTCAGCAGTATTGCAGCGCTTGTTTACCGCAACGCTTCCGATGTTCTATTGGAAAGCACGCTGAAAGAACACCAATCTAAAGTAGAATCAATGGCAAAAACCATTGCTGGCCAATTCGATGCTTACCTGCACACCGCTAAAGTCCTCGAATCTACTTTTCGCAATGGCTACCTTGCCGGTGTCTATGTCGAAAATTACACGGTTGACTTCATGGGACATGAAGTACCAAACATCACTCAATACAGTGAAAGCTTAATTAATGACACCAAGTTGGTCGACAGTTTCACACGTGATACCGGCGCTATAGCAACGCTATTCGCACCATTGGGTGACGACTTTATTCGGGTGTCCACCTCCCTAAAAGATCCACAAGGTCAACGAGCGGTCGGAACCACGCTAGGCATCAACCATCCTGGTTATCAGCAACTTAAAGCAGGGCAACCGTATTACGCTCAAATTAAATTGTATGGCGAGCGCTACATTACCTACTATGCCCCAATCAAAGATGCGACAGGAAAGGTAGTAGGCCTATCGTTTATTGGTTTACCAGTAGACCAAGCGACACAAACCTTATTCGATGCACTCGAAGAGATAAAATGGGGCGACACTGGTTACACCATTATCGTTGATAACGACGAAAACAATCTTGGTAAATACCTACTTCATCCAGCAAAAAGCGGCTCAGATTCGTCAATACTAGAAGTCGCCGACTACAATGGTCACAAGCCTTTTGGTCAGATTTTCGAACAATCTAGTGGATTAATTCGCTACCCTTTCGAGTACCAAGGTAACGTAGGCGAAAAGTATCTTGTCTACACAGAGGTTCCAGGTTGGAATTGGAAACTGCTAGGCGGTACGTTTATCAAAGAAGTTACAAAAGGTAGCGACACGCTTCTCACACTCATTGCCATCATTTCTTCGGTAGCGGCAATCATTACTTTTGTTGTACTGACGCTTTTCTTGAATCGCAGCTTACAACCTCTCACGACTCTAAACTCATACATGACTCGCTTAGCGGGCGGCGAAGTCAGCTTGAACATTCCAGCGTCTCGTAAAGCATCAAAGAATGAAATTACGAACCTGAGCTCGGGTGTCGCCAGTATGGCAAGTCAGCTCAATGAACTTGTTGGTAAGATCCGTTCAACAAGCGACTTAGTGGAGAGCAACTCCACCAGCGTTGCCAACGATGCACATAGCAATTTGACCCAAGCCGACCGACAACAACAAGAAGTCGAGCAAGTTGTGACAGCGATTGAAGAAATGGCCTCTTCCGCTCAATCTGTCGCACAACAAGTCGAAAGCATTGCGGAAAACGTACGCTCAGCAAATACTGATAGTCAGTCTGGTCTCGCGATTGTTGAAGGCGTATGTATCGACGTTGCTCAACTTAACGATCAATTGGATCAATCAGCAACGGCTATCGAGCAAGTAAATCGCGATAGCGAGAGTATTCAAACCGTCACTAAAATGATTGATGAAATTGCTGAGCAAACCAATTTACTTGCCTTGAATGCCGCCATTGAAGCAGCACGAGCAGGTGAGCAAGGCCGTGGCTTCGCTGTTGTAGCAGATGAAGTGCGCACACTTGCGCACCGAACCCAAAGCTCAGTTCAGGATGTCGTGGAAATTATCGAGAAACTAAAAGGGTCGACTCATAATGCAGTTAATATGATGACAGACAGCCAACGCAGTGCAAACCAGGTCTTGGACAAAGCACAAGACGCGGGCACAGCATTAGAAGCCATCGCAGTACAAGTGCAGTCGATAGCCTCTCAAGCCGACGCCATTGCAGCGACTTCAGAAGAACAAGCTCAAGTTTCACAAGAAATTGCAGCAAATGCCCATTCTATCAGTGAACTTAACCGAGAAAGCCGCAACACGAGCGCAAAAACCTCGCAAAGTGCCATTGAACTTCAACAACAAGCACGAAACTTGAAAGAGCAAGTCGACTTCTTCCACTAATACTTAATAAGAGCCGACCCAGTCGGCTCTTTTTGTTTCACTTGAGACCATGCTTTTTGATAGAATTTGCCGCCCTACTTTCTGTTCGAGATCGTCATGAACTATCAATGCCCTCTATGCCACCAAGCTCTAGCGTTAAATGAAAAAACGTTTAAGTGCGAAAACAATCATCAGTTTGACTTAGCAAAAGAAGGCTACGTTAACTTGATGCCAGCGCACCACAAACGTTCTAAAGATCCTGGTGACAACAAAGAGATGATGCAAGCTCGTCGTCGATTCCTTGAAGGAGATTACTACAACCCAATGCGCCAAGAAGTGGCGCAGCTGTGTGCAACATACACTGAGGGGAGCACCCATCAATTATTAGATATTGGTTGTGGTGAAGGTTACTACACAGATCAAGTACAAAAGACGATAGAAACACAAGCGAACCATGCCACGATTTATGGCTTAGACATTTCCAAAGTTGCCATTCGTTACGCGGCGAAGCGTTACACGCACTGCAACTTTAGTGTGGCTTCTAGTCACCGACTTCCCTTCGCAAATGAATCCTTAGATGCCATTTTGCGCATTTATGCCCCGTGTAAAGCTGAGGAGCTGCAGCGCGTTGTAAAAAACGACGGCGTTGTTGTCACGGTTACTCCTGCTAGCCGCCACTTATACCAACTGCGTGAGCGCATTTATCAAGAAGTTCGTCTTCACAATGAAGAACCAGAACATATTGCAGGGTTTGAATTAGAGCACCAGCAGCATCTTAACTATGTTATGGACTTGAAAAACGGAGCCGCAATCGATTTATTGCAAATGACGCCATTCGCATGGAAAGCAACCGATGCTCTTCGTGAAGAGTTGAAATCCGCTACACTTTTCCAATGTGAGGCTGATTTTATGTTGCGTGTATATCGCAAAAAAACACTCAATTAATAAGTCAAAAAAAACAACAAACGCAAATAGTTATCATTTATATTGATTCATTGCTCAGCCTCCATTAATATCATCCGGACATTTTTGGAGGCTTTTCAATGCGCTTTTCTACTTTGAGCTTGCTCTTTGCAGGCTTACTTACTGGTTGCTCTTCATATACGCACACCAACTCTCACGCAACCTCAGCGGAAGTCACTAGTTTTTACGACTACCAACTATACACCCCTTCTGGCGAGCACATCGCTCTAAGCAAACTGCCAATTGAGCTGCAACAAGCAGATGTCATTCTTATTGGTGAATGGCACACACACGCCGGCGTTCATCGCTTTCAAACCGATATGCTCAAACAACTTACGTCCTACAACCGCTCACTCGCGTTATCTATGGAACAATTTACCCGCGACAAACAACCTGTTGTTGACGCTTACCTACGTGGGGAGATCGGCGAACAGTACTTAATGAAACAAGCCAACGCTTGGCCCAATTATGAAAGCGACTATCGCCCTCTCGTGGAGTTTGCTAAGCAGAAAAATCTCCCGGTCATTGCAGCAAATGCACCAAAGAGCATTGTTCGATGCATTGGTCGACAAGGGCTAGATTACATTAACAAGCTCGATGATGATCAGCGGATGTTCATTGCACAAGCCATCAACACTGGTAGTAGTCCGTACAAAGAAAAGTTCATGGCATCCATGCATCACGGTAAGCCAGAGCAGACGGAAAAACAGTTTGCAGCTCAAGTTACTTGGGATGAAACTATGGCGGAATCTATCGTTAGCTATCTAGACGACAACCCAGGCGTTCAGATTGTCCATGTTGCGGGCAAGTTTCACACCGAGCAAGGGTTGGGTACGGCAGCATCAATCTTAAGCCGCAACCCGAGCTTAAAAGTGATTGTAATTAGCCCAACAGATAACGTGCTTTCTGATAATACAGACTATCAGTTAGAGGTTCTCGCACCACCAGTACGGTATGTACAAGATGCTCACCGCATGGCGGCATATCAACATCTAACTAAACGCAATAACGATCTTCAATGTAAGTAGCTGGTCTTCAATTTAAGTTACTACCTTGTCGTTGCGTTGCATCATCACACCGCTCCGAGTTCATCGAGTGACAAGGGTCTGCTTCCTGCTGGTCTATTTTTTGCTAATGATCACCAATAGAAACTAGAAGCGGCAAAAGCAGACCTGTTTTTATCCAAATAGCTTCAGAAATAAACTTTGCCGCCGATAAAAATATAACTGCTTTTTACCCGCACTCAGTGACCGAGTGTCGATGTTCCAAGGAGTATTCGATGAATCCAGTAGGAAGCACTTCTGTTAATAGCTATGCCAAACAATCTGTCGCCTCTAAACAAGCAAGTATTGCACAAGAAGAAACTAGTGCTTCGCCGCTGAAAGTCGAACACAATAAGGTGACGCTTTCGACCGAAGGCAAAGCGCTACTTGCCGCTCTGCAACAAATCGAGCACGACAGCAAGAAAATAGAAGCAGAAGATAAATCTGTTGGTGAAAAGGTCGAATCTTTCACGCATGGTGCGCTTGGCATGGATCACCCCGATAAAATCGAGAAAGAAGAGGATGGCTCATATTCTGCGGGTCAATACCTTTCTGCGGCACTTACCGTTGGTGGCATCATACTGGCATTAGTCTGATAACCAGTCTGATAATCGTCACGACAACAAATCCTATTTGAACCAAACACTTACTGCAGCCCATAATTTAATAAGCCAAAGAACGATATGATGCAAACGTAAGTGAATTCGACCGCTCTTGTGGCCCGATAATACATGCTCGTTTATTGCTCCCTAAACTAGGTTTCTTGTGAAGGCACTGAATGGATAACTTTAGTCCATGCTTTCAACTCCTAAGCGTAATCCAAGCCCACGTTTGTGGGCTTTCTTCTTTCCAAACTAACGAACGTTAGAGAGCGACTCATTTTTTCTGCAAAACCAAACAAAAACGACAATTTGGTTAAACTTTTATTACCGACACAAAACCTTCATAAATCATTGCTTTAATGCCTGCGCTTCAATAAACAAGGAAAATATAATGAAGCGCTTAGTATCTCCAATCGTTACGGCAGTGGCTGCATCTACCCTCTCTTTCAACGCACTCTCAGCTGAAATCAAAAACGTCATTTTGATGATCGGCGACGGCATGGGTCCTCAACAAGTTGGTTTACTCGAGACCTACGCAAAACACGCACCTAACTCGGTTTACAAAGGCGAAAGCACAGCGTTATACAAACTCGCTCAAGAAGGTGTGATTGGATCATCACTGACCAATCCAGAAGACGCAATTGTCGTCGACTCTGCGTGCTCAGCTACGATGCTAGCGACAGGAATCCCTACCGCTTCTGAAGTCATTGGCGTTGATAGCCAAGGCAACCATGTCGAAACTATTTTGGAAAAAGCCAAAAGTAAAGGTAAAGCGACAGGGCTCGTCTCTGATACGCGTATGACCCACGCAACGCCAGCAGCATTTGCCGCTCATCAACCACATCGCTCCCTAGAAAACAATATTGCGGCGGATATGCTCGAAACAGGCGTAGACGTGATGATGTCTGGTGGACTTCGTCATTGGATTCCAAAGTCGACAAACGACAAGGGAGAGACATACGAGCAACTTGAAAAGCTCACTCAAGGTAATGTCTACCTAAAATCGAAACGCAAAGACGAACGCAACTTGCTTGCCGAAGCGCAAGACCAAGGCTATAGCTTAGCTTTCAGCCGCGATATGCTCACACAAGCTAAAGGTGACAAATTACTTGGACTTTTTGCTTACTCGGGCATGAACGATGGTATTGCCTACAGTCAAAGCAAAAACGATCCAAAACGCACGCAGCCATCGCTGAAAGAAATGACCACCAAAGCAATCGACATTCTTTCAAAAGACAAAGACGGTTTTTTCTTGATGGTTGAAGGCGGCCAAATTGACTGGGCTGGTCACAGTAACGATGCAGGTACGATGCTGCATGAAATGCTTAAATTCGATGAAGCGGTAAACTCAGTTTATGAGTGGGCAAAAGGCCGTGATGACACCCTGATCATTGTTACTGCTGACCACGAAACCGGCTCTTTTGGCTTTAGCTACTCATCAGCAAACTTGCCTAAACCACAAAAACGCGACGGCGAAGCATTCAAAAATCAGGATTACGCGCCAAACTTCAACTTTGGTCAGTTCGAGATCCTCGATGGTTTATACAACCAAAAGAAAAGTTACTACGGCATGATCAGTGAATTCCAAGCGCTTGATAAGAAAGAGCAAACTCCAGAGAAGTTTGCGGAAGTCGTGAACGCAAATAGCGATTTTTCGATTACGCCTGAGCAAGCAGAACGCGTATTAGCAAGTAAACCAAATCCATACCGACTCGCTGGACACAAATACTTAAGCGAAGAGAACGTTCCGACAATCAATGACTTTGATGCTTTCTTTCCTTACAACGACCGTGGCAACTTGCTAGCGCGTGAGCATGCAACAAAGCAAAACACAGTATGGGGGACGGGTACTCATACGCATACTCCAGTCAACGTATTTGCTTGGGGACCTGCAGAAACTATCCTTCCGGTATCAAAAATCATGCACCACTCGCAACTAGGCGAGTACTTGAAACAACAAATTAAATAATCAACTTGCACCCACTTCACAACTCGTGATGTTTCAACGCTCTCGCAAGGGAGCGTTTTTTTATGCATGAAAACAGTTGACGTTTTAAATCGTACACCACAATAATTATGGGTCTTTAATTATATGAATAAAGAAAATGTGCGAAATCTTTGCTAAGCAACCCCAAGACAACTATCAGTTCATCACCCGCTCTATCCGTATTGATGGTCACGCGACCAGTGTAAAACTTGAAGCTAGCTTTTGGACAATTCTTGAGGAAATCGCTAGTGCTCAAAACATGACGGTTCCTAAATTCATAAGCACTGTTTATCAAGAAGCACTCGAATACAATGGTGAAGTGAACAACTTTGCCTCCTTACTTCGATGCGCTTGCCTCACGTACGCTCGCCAACCTCAAGAGACCACTCGTCAAGCACTTGCGCAACTTGACAGTTAATAGCAACCAACCGACCAATAACCATCCTAGGCTGTGCATCCGTATTATAAACCCTTGAACATCTTCTAATTTGTCGTACTAGAGTACTACCCAGACTCCTTTTGAAATCGCTAACCTATGCGGACTATCAAGGAGTACCCATGACAAAAATGATTCACACCATGATCCGAGTAAGTGATCTGGACCGCTCTCTACAATTTTACTGTGACGTACTTGAACTAGAAGTCGCTGATCAATACATCTTTGATGGCTTTTCTCTAACCTATCTAGCCAACCAAGAAACTGGCTTTGAATTGGAACTGACGCACAATCACGATCAAAGTGAGCCCTACACTCACGGCTCAGGCTACGGCCACCTTGCCGTCAGCGTGGAGGACATTGAACAAGCCCACAAACGCATTAAATCTCTCGGCATTGAAACTGGTGACATCAAAGCCTTTGACCATCAACAAAAGCATTTAGCAACGTTCTTTTTTGTAACCGACCCTGATGGTTACAAAATTGAGTTCCTGCAACGCCAAGGGCGTTACCTATAACAAAAAGAGTAAACATTATGATTCACTTGACGGCTACCTTTCATGCACAACCGGGAAAAGAACAAGAGTTGAAAGAGGTACTTACCCAAGCGCTCGAACCTACTCGCAATGAAGAAGGTTGCGTTCGTTATCAATTGTTCCAAGATAAAGACAATGCATGCCACTTCGTTTTTCAGGAGCAATTTAAAGACCAACAAGCATTTGAGCTTCATGGTAAAACAGAACACTTTGCTCTTTTGATTAGCCAGATCGACAACTTGTTAGAATGCGAGCCAAAACTGGTGTTCTTTAACGAACTGTAACTATAGCGCTAACCGAAGATCAAAAAAGGCACTCTATCTAGAGTGCCTTTCACTAGTTGGGAGCTGTGATTAAGCGTCTTGCTTCTCCACCATATGCAAATGCACATCTTGTTGTGGGAAAGGAATCGAAATACCTTCTCGGTCGAAGCGTAGTTTCACTTCTTTTGTCACATCCCAGTATACATCCCAGTAATCATCCGTTTTTACCCAAGGACGCACAATAAAATCTACAGAAGACGTATTTAATGTATGAACTTTGATCATTGGCTCTGGAGTGCGAAGTACCGAAGGGTGAGAGGTAATGATATCAGACAATACTGACTCCGCTTTTAAGAGGTCATCCGCATAGCCAATGCCAAACACCATATCCACGCGGCGAATGCGTTCATGCGTGACGTTCTTAATAACATCTCCCCAGATTTTGCTGTTAGGCACAATAATAATTTGGTTATCAAACGTACGGATTGTGGTGTTCACCAAACTCATATGGCTTACCTTGCCATCCACACCGCCAGCATACACAAAATCACCAACATCAAATGGGCGATAAATAAGCAGCATCATACCCGCCGCGAAGTTGGATAACGTGTCTTGCAACGCGAAACCAATAATCACACCAGCAATACCGAAACCGGTTAGGATTGGCGCTAGGTTCAAACCAAGCTGAGATAAGCCCACCATGATACCGATCACCCACACGAATTTGCCGGACATCGAGATAAAGAAGTCCTGCATCAAGTGGGAAAGTTTTAAGTTTTTCGATGCAACTGCTTTACGGACGACTTTGCGAGTTAACTTAGCCAGTCCGCGAGCGATCAATAAAATCAGCGCAAAAACAAACAACTGGAAGATATGCTGCGGTGCATTCTCGGCAAACCAATCCAGTGCCGAGTTGGACCAGTGACTCAGTATTGACCACACAACTTTGGTATTCAGTAAATCATGGGTGATATTACCCGTCACTTCAAAAATTTGGCGTTTGTATTCAGACGTTTCTAAACCGACTTTATCACCAATTGAAATCAGGTTGCGTAAGCTTTCTGTCGCAATATTTAGCCTTTGTTTAGTAATGAGCTGACTAAGTTGCAACGACGCTTTTTCCGACTCTGGGCTAGACGAAAGTTGGGAGCCAATGATCTCACTTTGCTGACTCAAGTACTCAATTGAAGCAGACAGTAAGCGCATACGTTTATCAATTTTATCTTTTAGTTCCGCTTCTGCGCGCTCGTTTTGGGCCCCTAGCTCCTTCAACCAAGCGAGATTTTGCCAGCTCGAATCGAAGCTAACATCAAGATAACGCTGTAGCTCTCGATAATCATTAACAAGAGCAAGCTTCTCTTCATCCTTAGCCTTATTTAAATCCTCGACGACTTTCTTTATTTTTTCCGATAGATAGTTCGTCGCATCCTCAGAGTATTGTTCTTGTTTTTTAACTAGCAAGATCAGCTTGTCGCGAGAGATAGTTTCACGTTCAATCGCTGACGCTAACTGGCTTCTTAATTCTTCATTCTTTTGGAATAGTTGCAGTTGAAGGGCATCACGCTCGTCGCCACTCGCTTGCGAGAGGCTTTGGGATAAATCCACAATCTCTCGGTTCAAGTTGTCAATCGAGATTTCGGCAGCAGAAGGCTCTTGGATATCGTCAGTAGCAGTCGCATGAACAGCCATTGGGGAGAACATAATGACGGCAAGTGCGAATAATGTCACCCAAGATGTCAGGCGCAGTTTCTGGGGGAAATGAAACGTCATGTTTACCTCATAGGAAACAATCCTGATCAAAACAATCAGGAATAGAAGTGTAAAGCGTTGAAATCATACTCCTAAGTTTACAACACTAAATAATAAACTGAGCAGCATTTCGTTAGCGAGACGTCAAAGTTGGGAGCCCCAATAGCAAACAAGCCTTTCATTGATTAAATGAAAGGCTTGTTTTTATTCGACTAAGGACGGTTGGGATGATTTAAAATGTGGTCTTCCCAATCCACCACATCAATCTCGTAAACAACTTTGTTACGGACACTTTCCCCTGCCGCATGCATTGCGGACTTAGAGCCGGTAATCAACGGATGCCATTCTGGTAAAGGCTGCTTTTCAGCCAACAGACGGTAAGCGCACGTGTGTGGCAGCCAAGTAAAATCGTCGATGTCTTCTCGGGTCAGCTTGGTGCACTCTTCACCCGAAGTGAAACGGTTTGGGTAATCCTTACATGAACACGTTTTACTGTTCAGCCAGCTACAAGCCACATTGGTATAGTAGATTTCATCGGTATCTTCATCCATCAGCTTATGCAAACAACATTTGCCACAACCATCACAGAGAGATTCCCATTCCTCTTCTGTCATCTGCTCTAACGATTTACTTTGCCAAAATGGAGTGCTCATACTTCAGGTCTCACCAAGGGAATTTAGGGGGCGATTTATACTCTTCTCAACGCAAAAGTTCAAGTTTTGAGAAGATCTTGCATCCTTCCCACATAACGGTGGAGATATTCAACTACTTTCGTTTTACTGTTCTATCCTTAAACAAGTTTCCATTACTCAATTGATCAAGAAGGCATTAAGGAGTTTTCATGGGTATTATTTCTTGGATTATTTTGGGCTTAATCGCCGGCGCACTTGCTAAATGGCTCATGCCAGGAAAAGATGGGGGCGGTTGGATTGCAACAATGTTACTTGGTATTGCAGGGGCATTTGTAGGTGGCTTCCTTGGCGGCATTCTCGGTTTCGGCGGAGCCACTGGCGTCAACATTGGTAGTATCATTACCGCAACACTAGGCGCATTTATTCTGTTGTTTGTTTATAACCGTTTCTTAAAATAATCACGATGATTTAAAAGCAAAAAACCAAAAAGGGAGCGTAATGTTAAGCGCGCCCTTTTATTTTTTTCTTTCTTCACTCTTCCAATCCACGTCAAAATGACCATAATTGCCCCCTTAATTTTTAAGAGGTTTACATTATGGATTGTCGATTAGGATGTGGAGCGTGCTGTATTGCGCCAAGTATCTCTTCACCAATACCAGGAATGCCCAAGGGCAAACCTGCAGGTGTTCGTTGTGTGCAACTCAACGACGACAATTTGTGCAAGCTATTTGGTAAGCCTGAACGCCCTAAAGTCTGTCACGATTTTAAACCGTGTCCGATTGTATGCGGCAACACCAATCAAGAAGCACTCGACAACATCACTGAATTAGAACAATTGACGTAATGCGACTCTAGACCACACGTTTAAAGTTAGTACCTCGGTTGTTTCTCTCAGAGGCAGTAATCAAAGCAAACTCAAGATTTAGCACTTTCCCCCTCTGCTTTTTATCTCACCCTTGAGAACTCTTGCCACATAGCGTTCCATTTGCGGTTTTCGCGCGATCTCCCTCACAATTTATTGACAATTCTCGACTATGTTCAGCGGGTCATTTAATTAAAGATCAGGAAAGAACATGAATAAGTATTTGGCTGAGGCTGTTGGCACGTTCTGGCTAGTGTTAGGCGGCTGTGGTAGCGCGGTGTTGGCTGCGGGTTTCCCTGAAGTGGGTATTGGTCTGTTGGGCGTTTCTTTGGCATTCGGTTTAACCGTTCTGACGATGGCATTTGCTATCGGTCATATTTCAGGTTGTCACTTGAACCCTGCAGTGACAGTTGGCCTTTGGGCAGGCGGTCGTTTTGAGACAAAAGACGTTGCTCCCTACATCATCTCACAGGTGATCGGCGGGCTTATCGCAGGTGGCGTGCTTTACGTTATTGCATCTGGACAAGCAGGATTTGATGTTGTGGGTTCTGGCTTTGCCGCCAATGGTTATGGTGAACACTCTCCAGGCCAATACTCGATGATCGCTGCACTTGTGACTGAAGTTGTCATGACGATGATGTTCCTGATTGTCATTATGGGTGCAACAGACAAACGTGCGCCACAAGGCTTTGCACCTATCGCAATTGGCCTGTGTTTGACTCTCATTCACCTGATCAGCATTCCTGTCACCAATACGTCAGTAAACCCTGCTCGTAGCACGGCAGTCGCAGTATATGTGGGTGAATGGGCGGTTTCTCAGCTATGGCTGTTCTGGATTGCTCCTATTGTGGGTGGCGTGCTTGGTGCGGTTATCTACAAAAACCTTCTTGGTAAAGAATCGAACGATTAATCGTTCCTAACTCCCAAAATCAAAAAAGCCGCTGAATTCAGCGGCTTTTTATTAAATTCTGTGTCGACCTAATAGCGAATGTGACAACGTCGTGCCATCAACAAGCTCTAGCTCCCCACCGACAGGCACACCATGCGCGATGCGGCTGGCATCAACTTGGTGCTCTTTACATAGCTCTGCGATGTAGTGGGCAGTGGCTTCACCTTCAACTGTTGGGTTTGTCGCCAAAATCACTTCGGTAATATCACCGCGACGTAAGCGGTAATCAAGGACATCCAATCCAATATCACTTGGACCAATACCATCTAATGGCGACAAATGCCCCATAAGAACAAAATACCGACCAGAATATTGGCCTGTTGCTTCAACGGCTGCGATGTCTGCCGGGCTTTCTACCACACAAATTTGACCATTTTCTTGGCGTTTTAGGTTGGTACAAATGTGACAGACTTCTTCTTCGGTGAAGGTTCGACACTCAGTACAATGACCTATTTCTGTCATTGCCTGACTAAGCGCATCTGCAAGCTGCAAACCGCCTTTTCTATCGCGCTGTAACAAATGAAAGGCCATACGCTGCGCTGACTTGGGGCCAACCCCAGGTAGACAACGTAAGGCCTCCATCAATTGCTCCAGCATATGACTGGTACGCATTAAAAGTCCGCTTAATTAAATATCAGCAGATTAGAATGGCATTTTCATGCCTGGTGGTAGTTGCATACCGCCAGTTACAGAAGCCATTTTCTCTTTTTGAGTTTCTTCAACACGACGGGCTGCATCGTTGAACGCCGCAGCGATCAGATCTTCAAGCATTTCTTTGTCGTCTTCCATCAAACTTTCATCGATGTCAACACGACGTACGCTGTGACTACCAGTGATAGTAACTTTAACTAGGCCAGCACCAGACTCGCCAGTTACTTCCATATTCGCGATTTCTTCTTGAAGCTTTTGCATGCGATCTTGCATTTGCTGGGCTTGCTTCATTAGGTTGCCCATACCGCCTTTACCAAACATGTTTATCTCTCTGGTTTAATGAGGTGTTGCATCAATTAATGGGGTTATACCTTTGGGTTTTCAACCCCATTCCATTCGATTATTAGATAGGGCGCACACTATCTTTATCAAGCTCTGCAGCAAAACGACGTTCAATAAATTGAACATTTGGATCGTTTTCTAAACTGTTCAGCGCTTGCTGTAATTTCTCTTGGTAGAGCCTATCTCTCAGTTCAAGTGGTGTTTCTCCACTCTCCCCTATTTCGATGCTCATGTGGCACTCTTCACCCAACACGGTATTAAGTGCTTTAAGCAATTCGGCTTGAGCTCTATCAGTATTCAAATGAGCTTGGCTGCTTCTCAATAGTAACGAAACGGTTGTTCCTTCCTTACTATAATGAGAGTTTAGCGCAAGTTGCTCTACCAGCTTAGGGATCTCCATTAAGCTGATTAGCTTCGCCCATTCATTATGTTCTAATGACTCATCGATGAGCTTTTGTGCCATTTCAGGCGTTTTCTCATGCTCAAGTGCCTGCTTGAGCTGCGTAGGTGTCAGTTTTGTATTTACTTTTGTCTCAACAGGCTTGCTTGGACGCCAGCGATACGCTTCCTCAACTTGTGGCTCCGTCGACTTCGGAGCTGAGTTTGGCGACACCTGCGCGGAATTGCCATGCAATTGCGCTACTCGGTCGATAACCGATTCTGGTTGTGCAGATGCCGCTTTAGGCTTTTTTGAGCCACCATTTTGAGGAGTGTTCTGTTGTAGGCCTTGACGCTGAGAACGTAATTGGTGACGCAAACCGCTTAGACCGCCGCGCGCTGGTGTTGAAACGCTCTCTTGCACTTGTTGAGGTGGCGTTTCATGTTGCGGCGCTGGGTTTTCGCTCATCGGCGGCGCCATATCATACTGTGGTGGAACCGTCTCATATCCACTCGCTTGATACTCAGGTTGCGAACTGGATGAAGGTTGAGGCGCCGCTTGTGGTGTGCTTTGTGCTGGACTCGGCTGCTGAGCTCGAGGAGCCGCGGCTGTCTGAGCTGGCGCAGCCTTTGGTTGACTGGTACTTTGAGCCGGAGATGACGCTGGCTCGCAGTTACTAGAAACAACATTTGCCCCACTGTTATTTGATGGGCGGAACGCCATCATACGCAGCACAATCATTTCCAAACCGACTCGCCCATTTGGCGAGAGGGTCAAATCTTCACGACCTTTCAATGCAATTTGATAGTAAAGCTGAACGTCTTGCGGGCTTAGAGCTTTACTCAACAGCTCAATTTTCTCTGCATCTGGTTGGGCTCGGTCTAACGATGCGGGCAACGCTTGATACATCGCAATTCGGTGTAACTGTGTTGCGACTTGCTGCAACAAACCATCCCACTCGACACCATTTGCTGCTAATTGCTGGATTTTATCCATGGCTTGTTGAGGTTGCTTGCTGCTGATTGACTCTAGTAAGTGAATCGCTTGGTCGGTATCAATCGTCCCCAACATGTGGCTGACAATATCGGTTTGCACCGCACCGTTACCTAAAGCAATTGCTTGATCAGTCAAGCTAAGAGCATCACGCATACTGCCATCTGCAGCATGTGAGATCATACCCAACGCTTTTGGCTCTGCTGAAACTTGCTCTTGACCTAGGATGTAATCAAGTTGCTGGTGAATATCATCAACGCTGATTGGTTTCAGATGAAACTGAAGACAACGCGACAATATAGTGACAGGCAGCTTTTGTGGATCAGTTGTTGCGAGTAAGAACTTCACATACTCTGGCGGCTCTTCCAGGGTTTTCAACAACGCATTGAAAGAGTGACGCGATAGCATGTGCACCTCATCGATGAGGTACACTTTAAAACGTCCACGAGCAGGTTTGTATTGAACGTTGTCTAACAGTTCACGAGTGTCTTCAACTTTAGTACGTGATGCTGCGTCGATTTCAAGAAGATCGACAAAACGACCTTCATCAATTTCACGACAAGTATCACACTTACCACAAGGTGTCGCGGTAATGCCGGTTTCGCAGTTCAAGCCTTTGGCAAACAGCCTACCGATACTCGTTTTACCCACACCACGAGTCCCGCTGAACAGATAAGCATGGTGTAAACGGTTTTGCGCCAGTGCGTTTTCCAACGCCGTCAGGACATGTTTTTGTCCGACAACTTGGTCAAACTGATTAGGACGCCATTTTCGCGCTAAAGCTAAATAACTCATTGAATGTATTAATGTCCTTCAAAATCGCAGATGCTGTACACGTTTAGACCTAGTGCTTCTAAACGTTTATCGCCACCGATTTCTGGTAGGTTGATAACGAAGGCAGCGTGCTCAACTTCACCACCCAGTTGGCGAATCAGCTTAGTCGTCGCTTCAATAGTACCGCCCGTTGCCAATAAATCGTCGACAACCAGTACTTTGTCGCCTTCAACGATGGCATCTGTATGGATTTCTAGTGTATCAACGCCGTATTCAAGCTCATAAGATTGAGCAACAGTAGGGCGTGGTAGCTTGCCTGGTTTACGCACTGGTACAAAACCAACACCTAGCTCAAGCGCTAAAGGCGCGCCAAATAGAAAGCCACGAGCTTCCGTACCCACAACCTTGGTAAAGCCCATATCTTTGTAACGTTCAACAAGTAAGTTGATCGTCGCTTGGTATGCTTTCGCGTCTTCAAGAAGGCTCGTCACATCACGAAATAGAATGCCTGGCTTTGGGTAGTCTTGGATGCTTTTGATGCTAGATTTGATCAGTGAAATTGTTTCTGTAGTCATAATACCGATTTACTTAGATTGGCTCATCGCCCTCTCTAATCGCAGTATCACGAGGGCAACGAACAATAGGTTTTCACCACTATGTGCTTATTTTCGTAAAAGTCACAGGCGCTGAAAATACAAACGCCCACTCGAAGAGCGGGCACACTATTCTCTACAATCTTAGTGATTTTCTTCTCGGTCAGCAACCAACTCAATCACAGGCAGACGCATAAACCAGCTGAGTAAAACGATTAGCATCACTAAAAGACCAATTTTTACCCAAACGAGGGGGACAACAACGATTGAAACCATGAAACTAAGCGCAATAAAAATCGCACCACGCTTTTTTACTTTTGAAGTAACAGCCCGATGCTTATGCCAATTGTCGAGAATGGGTCCAAACGTTTTGTGGTTATGTAACCATTGATGAAATGCGGGGCTACCACGCATAAAACATGCGCTAGCAAGCAAAATAAAAGGTGTGGTGGGTAAAAGTGGAAGGGCTATGCCGGCTATGCCGAGCACAATACAGAGTCCACCAACAGTATTGAAAAAGTAACGCTTAATACGAATGGTGAACTCCGGTACAAAATAGCTAGATTAAAAGCCTGCGTAACCATTCATTACACGAAGCCAGGTTAGCGTTGCAGGAAGTGTTGGTATCAAAAGAACTGCAATAAAACCTAAAAAGTAAAAAATATTATAAGGCTCTTTAAAATCTTTGTCTGCCATGATGTGTCTTCTCACTAGTTGACTTTGCTTCTCCCAAGGCACAGCGTTAAATTATCGTTGCACAAATGGGTCATTATTGTTTTAAGCGCTGACTATACATTAAACAGCCAAATCTAAACACCAGTAAAAAGTAAGGTTATTGAACTAAACGTATGTTGTTTTGGTGGTTCTAAAAAGATAATAAGCAGCGTAAGGACGCTGCTTATTGGTTTGCAAGTCATAATTATACTAGTCGGGATTTCCGGGTAATACTTAAACTAAAACTTGAAGAACCTAAACACCCGATAGACAACTGTCCTGCAACACTAAGCGGTAAATCGCGGGTGATGAAGTTTTTCATACTTCCTCCCCCTAAACGGTTACCTGCTGCGATGTGTTGATTCGTATTTCCGTCAGACCAATGGCTATCTAAACCCGCAGGCAATATAGAGACCGAGGATGAAGCGAGGTCGGCGACACCAAACACAGCATTGACTGCACCCGCACACTCCGAACACTCAATTCCTTTTTCAATGATCCCTACCATGTCCTTGAGATCAGCACTGAAACTTTTCAAGTTACGGAGATAATCGTCAAACAATGCCCTAACGAGCAATGTCGTCGCAACTCCATCATTAGCTTGGGAAGCAGAATCAACGAGATAAAACGCAAATTGACCATTCATTAACCAACGATAATCGAAAACCAAGGGCATCACATCCGTCGATTGCAATAAACGGTACGAGCAGCGCCAATCTCCCTGAGCAGCATCCTTCTCTGGCAATAGCGCTTGCAGTAAATCTCTTGCCGCACTCGGATTCTGTTGTAAATATTCCAGATGCCAATACAGCTCTTGTTCATCTGGGATTTCACCACCATCATCAACCCTGAACCACTGACTTGAAAAGTCACGTTGTTCTGAGAAGTGGCTATCGGTATCTTCTAGCGTATTCTCTATCGCCTGAGATAGGTGCTCATAATTACCTATCGGTTTAGGAAGAAAATCTTTAATACCAAATCGCAACGCTTTCGCGACATCGGACATTTCATCCGTGCCTGATACCACGATAAGCGGCATATATGGGTATTCGAGACTAACTTCTTCGACGAACTCGATACCATCTAAGACCGGCATCGATAAATCACATAAGATAAGATCGGGTTGGCATTCCCTGAGTTGTTGAAGCGCTTCTAGGCCGTTTTCTGCTTCTACTACTTTAAAACCCTGACTTTCTAAATAGGCATTGGTTACTTTACGAAATATTGGATCATCGTCCACCAACATTATTAGTTTTTGATTAATCACTTCCTGTGCCGAGACCATTGCCGTTTGACTGTGAGTCTTAAACATACCTTTATCCCTCACAAAGCTCAGTCAAAAAAACAGATTTATTATTAAGTCATTATTTTTGTTGTGTTTACTTCCAGCAAAACGTGTCACAGCAAGACCTGAGGCCGCTTCGCCTTGTTATAAAACTTAGCTCGGAAACTGCATTAATACAAATATTACGGCGTATAACAGTATTTACTCAAACAGGGTTGCTGTGTTCAAATGATGCAACATGTTGACTTAAAGCAAGCTTTGATCACAAAGTTAATTATAAATTAACCGTAATCGGTAATTTAATGTGTCTGGAAATATGAAATTAGATGACTTAAACCTGTTTCGACTGGTTGTCGAAAATGGGAGCTACACCGCAACTTCGCGAAAAACCATGATCCCGGTTGCGACCATCACCCGACGCATTCAAGCGCTAGAAGACTCTGTCAATCTTCGACTATTGAACCGTCATGCTCGCAAACTTTCGCTCACTGAAGCAGGGGAACGTTTTTACCATGAGTGCTCTCCTTTACTACAAAGGCTAACAACTGCGGCAGAGGAAATCACTGACGACTGCCGAGGAGCATCCGGCAAGATTAAGATATCCGCGCCTTATAACTTAACTAAACGAATGATGATGCCGATGTTCAACAGCTTTATGAAGCAGTACCCGGACATCAACATTGAGCTAACGACAGAGAATAATGCGGACAAGCTTGACCCTACTGAATGGGATGTAATTTTTCGAGTGGGACCGCAACGCGACTCTAGCCTCATCGCGCGTAAGATTGGCGAAGTGAAGGATATTCTCGTTGCAAGCCCTGACTATCTAACCTCGAATCCTGCGCCTCATCATGCAGAAGAGCTCTCTAACCATTCATTGCTAAAAGGGTACCCGCTTATTAAGTGGACCTTGATTAATAGCAAAGGCGAGTCTGTGGTGAATGTTGATCGTGGTCGTTTTCAAGCAAACGCGCTCAATGTGGTGCGCAGTGCTTGCTCCGAAGGTTTAGGCATCACACTAATGCCAGATGTCATGATCAAAGAGTACATCGAGAGCGGCGATTTGGTACGCGTACTGCCAGATTGGAGTGCAAACCCGCGCGACATTTATATGCTTTACAACCACAAAGACCACCTGCCAGAGAAAGTTCGCCTCTTTATTGACTTTGTGATCGCTTATAACATTCACTAACTAGATAGCGAAAACAAAAAACCAGAGCCGAAGCTCTGGTTTTTTTACGACTTAAGAAAGCGCATCCTATGCGCCTTCGTTATGAAGCTCTAGATTTGCTAAGTCCTGTTGGATTTCAAGTTGTGTTTTCGCATCATCGTTACGAAGACCATCTAAAAAATCTAGGTATCGTTGGTCAATATCACCCGTTACATATTCCCCGTTAAACACGGATGTATCGAACTGAGTAATATCTTGGTTTCCAAGACCGACTGCCTCTACCAAATCTTCTAGACGTTGATAAATAAGCGCATCGGCACCAATCTGCTTACAAATTGTATCGTTGTCACGGCCATGGGCAATAAGCTCTGTAGCACTTGGCATATCAATGCCATATACGTTCGGGAAACGAACTTCAGGAGCCGCTGAGACCATGTACACTTTCTTGGCACCAGAATCACGAGCCATCTCAATAATCTGCTCTGACGTTGTACCACGAACAATAGAGTCATCCACCAGCAACACATTCTTACCTTTGAATTCCGAACGAATAGCATTCAACTTGCGACGTACTGATTTCTTACGTTGTTGCTGGCCAGGCATGATAAAGGTACGTCCAACATAACGGTTTTTCACGAAACCTTGGCGATAAGGGATATCGATCGCTTGAGCGATTTGCAGTGCAATGTCGCAAGACGTTTCAGGGATAGGAATGACAACATCGATATCAAGGTTTGCGTAATCTTCACGAATACGTTCGCCCAGCTTTTTACCCATTTCAACGCGAGCGCTGTATACCGAAATTTTATCGATGAACGAATCTGGACGAGCAAAGTACACGAACTCGAAAATACAAGGGTTAAGCTTAGGATTATCTGCACACTGCTTCGTGTAAAGCTCACCGTCAAACGTTGCGTAAATCGCTTCACCAGGTGCAACATCACGGACGAAATCAAAACCGACCGCATCCAATGCCACCGATTCAGACGCAACCATGTACTCTGCTCTGCCGTTAACTTCACGCTTACCTAAACACAGCGGGCGAATACCGTGTGGGTCACGAAATGCAATCATACCATGACCAATGATCATAGCTGTCACAGCATAAGCACCGCGAATTGTGCGATGAACATTGGTGACTGCGCGGAATACGTCTTCGGTCGTGACATTTCCTTTTACTGAGTCAATTTCGTGCGCCAGTACATTTAGTAATACTTCAGAGTCTGAAGTGGTATTGATATGACGGCGATCTTTTTCAAACAGCTTCTGACGAACTTCGTTAGCGTTGGTCAAGTTACCGTTGTGGGCAAGTGTAATACCGAAAGGAGAGTTTACGTAGAAAGGTTGAGCTTCTGAAGCGCTTGAACTGCCTGCTGTAGGGTAACGAACATGACCAATTCCGACCTCGCCTTGCAGGCGCTGCATGTGTCTTGCTTCAAATACATCCTTGACTAAACCGTTCGCCTTACGCAGACGAAAACGATTGCTTTCTATGGTACAAATACCAGCGGCATCTTGGCCACGATGCTGTAACACCGTTAACGCGTCATAAATAGACTGGTTTACAGGCGTTGTGCCCACGATTCCAACAATACCACACATGTCCTAATCCTCGATTTGCGACAGTAGCTGGCACTACTAGATAGTGCCAGACAGAAAACTTGATGTTGCTTGTAAATGCTCGAAGAATGGGGCGATGATACGGCTGAACTCAGGGATCAACTGTGAATCTTTCCACCAATCCGAGCTTGGGAATGCAGTAAACGCATCCATAAAAAACAGCACCGCAGAAACAATTAAGACTCCGCGTAGACCACCAAATACAATCCCGAGAATTCGGTCCGTACCTGATAGCCCTGTTTTTTGTACCAGTTGACCAATGACGTAATTCACCACTGCACCAACTACCAAGGTTGCGACAAATAACGCCGCAATCGCCGCTCCGTTACGAAACATATCATCTTCGATGTTGGTGAAGTACACCGCCAATTTGGCATAGTAATTACTGGAGATAAAAAACGCTCCGAACCAAATCACCAAAGACAAAGCTTCTTTAGCAAAACCGCGAACTAAACTGATCAGAGCTGAAAATCCGATCACACCTAAAATGATAAAATCTATCCAATTCATCTTTTCTTCATCTTAAGTTGGCGCGCATTTTAACAGAAAAAATGCCGACGCAAACGTTTTCTTATGGATTTAATGGCTTAAATTTAAGCAATTGACCTTTTGATCCTGTAATTTTTTGTAATTCTTGAACTTGTCGTTCAAGTTTACTTTTTGACACATCAGGGCCAACAATCACTCTCGTAAACTCGTTTTCTTTCTTTGTGTGTGCTTGATAACCACGCTTTTGCAAATCCGCGACAAGCGCGACAGCATTTTCGTGATTCTTAAGTGCCATCAACTGAATGATCCAAGCTGAATCTTCATATTGATTTTTCTCTTGAACAGGACGAGTGACGACCTCAACTTGATCTGGTTGTTTGATGACCTCAGGTTTAGATGTTGGCACTGGCTCGGGCTCAGAAACGGCTACTTGAGCATCCTCACGTTCTTGCACTACAGCTTCAACCGGAGAATCCGGTAACGTAATGTCGTCTTCCACTGGCTCTAATATTTCGAAGTTTTCCACATCACTATCAAGTTCTGGTTTGATAGGAATACTGGCAAATTCTTCTTTGTAGTGCAGTTTCTTACCATCTAGCACATCGGGAAGAACAATGACTCCGACTGCGACTAGAATGATGGTGCCGACTAAACGACTTTGGAATTTACTTGCCATCAAAATACCTTTACTTATTTATTATTTGATTGCCAATGTTCCAATACCTCTCCGACGGTATGGAATGAGCCAACCACCAGAATAACGTCTCCTGCCTTTGCGTGGCTTCTCGCACTCTCGAAGGCGTCAACAGGGTTTTCAAAATGAACTTGCCCATCAGGTAAGTATTGGCACAATTCATCAGCGGTCGCCGCTCTCGGTCCAGTAAGCGACGCTGGATACCATTGTGTTGCAACTGGAGTTAGCGCTTCAATGGTTGCTTTAATGTCCTTGTCATGCAGCATTGCAACCACAATATGGATATTCTTACCCAGATATTGTTGCTTCACTCTTTCTACCAAATACTCAGCAGAGTGCGGGTTATGAGCGACATCAAGGACTATTTCAGGTTCGTGATGCAGTACTTGCATACGCCCCGCCAAACGAGCATTATTCAAGCCATTGACAATATTTATGTCAGTGATTTGCAATTCCGAAGCCCCTAGTGCCATCAGTGCAGTGGCTGCATTTTGTAATGGTAGCGATGGGATTGGTAAATCCTCTAACTCAAATGCCCCACTGCTCCATTTCCAACCATTATCAGTTAGTTGGTAATCGTACTGAATACCTACTTGGAAGAACTCAGAACCAATATCGTCAGCATGAGCCGCCACGGTCGCTGGTGGCGTCGGTTGACCACAAATTGCTGGCTTCCCTGAACGGTAAATGCCCGCTTTTTCAAAACCAATAACATTGATGTCATCACCAAGCCAATCCACATGATCGATCGCTAAGCTCGTAATAACAGAAACATCATGGTCAACAACGTTAGTGGCGTCTAGACGGCCGCCAAGTCCTACTTCAAGTAAGACAACGTCAACTTTCTCTACTTGGAAAATACGTAGCGCAGCAAGCGTACCGAATTCAAAGAGGCTAAGGCTAACATCACCACGCTGCTTTTCTACATAATCGAATGCTTCACAGTGCTTGGCATCTACAACGTCAACGCCATTAATGCGTACACGCTCGTTGTAACGAATCAGGTGCGGAGAACTATAAACACCGACTGAATAGCCAGCATCAAGTAAAATGGCTTCCATTAACGCACACGTTGAGCCTTTGCCATTGGTTCCGGCAACGGTGATTACGGTTGGAGCTGGTTTGGTAAGATTGGCTTTGTTTGCTACCGCTTGGACACGGTCTAAGCCTAGATCAATTGCTGAGGAATGAATATTTGCTAAATAATCAAGCCACATCTCTAATGAAGATGTGGCTTGAGGAATTGGGTTTTGGGTCATCTAACTTTAACCATTAAATTCTTTGGTTTTTATGTTAGTTGATACTTTACCCTTTTTCGTCCGCTTCTGGTACAGAATATGGCTCTTCATTTGGAGATTCGTTAACCGAAACCACCAAAGGAGACTTGTGGTTAGTCATCTTAGCGATAAGACCACCCACACGCTGACGCATTTCACGACGGTCAACGATCATATCAATAGCACCGTGATCAAGCAGGAACTCACTACGCTGGAAACCTTCAGGAAGATCTTCACGTACAGTTTGCTCGATTACACGACGACCAGCAAAGCCAATGAGGGCCTTAGGTTCACCGATGTTGATATCACCCAACATAGCCAAACTTGCTGATACACCACCCATTGTAGGGTCAGTTAGAACAGAAATAAACGGCAGACCTTTTTCTGATAAACGCTCAAGCGCAGCACTGGTTTTTGCCATTTGCATAAGAGACATTAAAGCCTCTTGCATACGAGCACCACCACTTGCTGAGAAACAAACAAGCGCACAGTTATTTTCAATGGCTGCATCCACTGCTTTCACAAAGCGAGCACCAACGACTGAACCCATTGAACCACCCATAAAGGAGAATTCAAACGCACACGCCACAAGCGGCAGACCAAGCAATTCACCCTGCATCACAACTAGCGCATCTTTCTCACCGCTATTTTTTTGTGCAGCAGAGATACGCTCTTTGTATCGCTTAGAATCTTTAAATTTCAGTTTATCCTGTGGCTCAAGTTCAGAACCTAATTCAACTCGATTACCTTCATCTAAAAATGTTTCCAAACGACGACGCGCTTTCATACGCATGTGATGGTTACACTTTGGACAAACTTCTAAGTTACGCTCTAGTTCAGCATGGTATAAAACCTGTTCACAAGAGGTACATTTAGTCCACACACCTTCTGGGATAGAAGCTTTGCGTGAACTTACTAGATTGCTTTTCTCTAAAATCTTTTCAAGCCAACTCATGGAAGACCTTTTCTCTCAACTCTTCCGCTTCATTGCGAAAGATATAAATTCGACATAATACCGACGGATTAAACCATATCTTGCAGCTACTGTAGATAAAAAACTGGTTGTACCTATTTTTGATATCGTAAATAGCGTATGTTTTCCGTTCACATTCAATGTAAACACTACCGATATTTTGAAATAAGTTTGTAAAATTAGTTCAAATTATCTGGTAAAAACAGTGGACCGATCGGCACTTCAGGTAACCCAAACTCTTCTGGGTAGTCTACATCTACCAGGTACAGACCTTCCGCTTTCGCTGTCGCACCCGCTAGTTTGCGATCTTTGGCTTCTAATAACCACTTGATCCATTCAGGACTCTCTTCGCCACGTCCAACTTTTATCAAGCTACCCGTGATATTACGAACCATATGATGCACGAACGCATTGGCTTTAATATCAATAACCACATAGTTTCCATGGCGCGTAACGTTCAGATGCATCAAGTTTCGAAATGGACTGCGAGACTGACAATGCGCCGCGCGAAACGACGTAAAATCATTTTCGCCGAGTAGGAACTGCCCTGCTTCATGCATTTTTTTCTCGTCGAGCTCACCATGATAGTGACTAACCCCCGAGTTTAAGATGCCTGGACGTAAAGCATGATTGAAAATAATGTAACGATAACGGCGCGCTGTCGCTGAGAATCTTGCATGGAAATCATCTGAAACTTCCTTAGCCCAACGAACCGCTATATCGCTTGGCATGTTCGCGTTTGCGCCCATGGTCCAAGCTACCATTTTTCGAGTAACGTTGGTATCAAAGTGCACAACTTGTCCCGTGCCATGCACGCCTGCGTCTGTCCGACCAGCACACTGAACTTCAACTGGGTGATTAGCGACGACGGACAATGCTTTCTCTAGCTCTTCTTGGACACTTTTCACTTCTCTTTGGCGCTGCCAACCAAAGTAGTTTGTACCGTTGTACTCGATACCTAATGCGATTCTCATCTTAACCTTCGAACTCTAAAATGGGGCGGGAAGTATATACTCAAGTCACCTCAAGTTGCCAGTTTCACCAAGGGTGATATAAAGGTAGCATCATACTAACGGGACACAAAAAGGGTAGCAAACGCTACCCTTTTGTTTCAGTTTATCGGCCATTAATTGCATCAATCAGGCTTTTTGCTTCGCGGCGAATATCATCCTCACCGTAAACAATCGCCTCTTCTAGTAGTTTAATCGCCCCTTGAGAATCGTTCATCTCGAGATAGATTTTAGCCAAATCCAGTTTCCCAGCAGCTTCAGCATTGCTATCTACGTCAATATCGCCGATCTCGCCGATAACATCTGGAAACTCGTTCAATCCGACATCGAGCTTAAGGTCTTCTTCTTCGAACTCACCTCCTTCTCTGTCGACCTGAGCCATCAATTCATCAATCGTCATAAATTGATTTTTCTTCGGGTCGAAGTCATCCAAGTCGCTTTGCTCTGCCCAGTTTTCTTGCGCGATCTCTGGCTGACTTAGTGCATCACTCGAATTCCAAACATCACGCTGGTCCTCAGGCACTTCTTCAGTAGAACTTACGTTATCAGCAGCGGGTTTAAAGCCATCCCAATCATCTCCAACATCAAGCATGGTTTCAAAATCCATACCTGCACTTGCGATGGTGTCACTGTCTAGTTTACCTTCAAATACTTCTGAGTTTGCGTCTTCCGCAAGAAGGTTAGCCATTGATGATTCATCATCCAAATTACTGAGCGGCTCACCCTCTGTCGCTGTTGACTGCACTTCTGGGTCAGTATCAAAGCCGTTTTGCTGCGCAAATACTTCAAACAAAGCATCATGATCGTTATCGGCTTGAATAGCTGGTCTCGATGTCTCTGCTTCAACCTTAGGGCTCTCTGGCGCACCCTCGTTCATTGACGCGAGAACATCTTCCTCATTGAACTCTGGAAGATCTTGGTCGTCAAAACTTAACTCTTCATCCTCACCGGAGATTGGTTCTATATCTGCAGTCTCAGAGCTCGGTAATTCTGGCTCTTCTTCCATCGACGCCAAGGCATCTTCTTCGCTGAACTCTGGCAAATCGAGCTCATCAAAATTGAACTCTTCTTCGGACTCAGCTGGCAAGTCGGCTTCAACCTGTTCTGGCTCAACGGACTCGGACGTTTCTAACGCAGGTCCGCCAGCCATAGACGCCAGTGCATCTTCTTCACTGAACTCTGGCAAATCGAGCTCATCAAAATTGAACTCTTCTTCGGACTCAGTTGGCAAGTCGGCTTCAACTTGTTCTGGCTTAACGGACTCGGACGTTTCTAACGCAGGTTCGCCAGCCATAGACACCAATGCGTCTTCTTCGCTGAACTCTGGCAAATCGAGCTCATCAAAATTGAACTCTTCTTCGGACTCAGCTGACAAGTCGGCTTCAACTTGTTCTGGCTTAACGGACTCGGACGTTTCTAACTCCGGCTCATCCGCCATAGACGCCAATGCGTCTTCTTCACTAAACTCAGGAAGATCCAGCTCGTCAAAATTGAACTCATCTTCTGATTCAGTTGGTAAGCCTGCTTCAACTTGTTCTGACTCAACGGACTCGGACGTTTCTAACTCCGGCTCATCCGCCATAGACGCCAATGCGTCTTCTTCACTAAACTCAGGAAGAT
>NZ_JAWOUT010000001.1:0-72017 GCF_033339515.1 Vibrio sp. 2130-1 | reverse complement strand
ACTTGTTCTGACTCAACGGACTCGGACGTTTCTAACGCAGGTTCGCCAGCCATAGATGCTAGAGCATCTTCTTCACTAAACTCAGGAAGATCCAGCTCGTCAAAATTGAATTCATCTTCTGATTCAGTTGGTAAGCCTGCTTCAACTTGTTCTGACTCAACGGACTCGGACGTTTCTAACGCAGGTTCGCCAGCCATAGATGCTAGAGCATCTTCTTCACTGAATTCTGGCAAATCTAGCTCATCAAAATTGAATTCTTCTTCTGAATCGTTGGTCGACTCAGTTTCCGGCTCCAATTCAGGCTCATCCAGTAGCCAATCTTCTTCTTGTGGAACACCGAATTCATTTTCTATTGTATTTGGTGTCGGCGTGAAGGCTGGAATGTCTTCCTCTTGCTCAACGTGAGGCTGTACCTCAGCATCGGACTCCACGGATGGTTCTTGTGTTGAATCAGTATCGGTAGCCTCTTGCTGTAGTGATGAAGCTTCCTCTATCTCCGCTTGTGTTTTTTCAACTTGCTGCGGTAAATCGTCTTCACTATCAAATAGAGCGTCAAGTTCAGCAGAAAAATCCGCTTTTTCTTGTTCTGTTGGCAGAAGCTCTTCACTGTCTGACTCAAATAGGTCGTCTAGCTCGCTCATTAAAGGATCATTCTCTGGTGAGAGGTCCTCTAAATCACCAAGAAATTCATCGCTGCTAAATGGCTCTGAAGTAGCTTCTGGCTCGGTTAATGGTTGATCTTCTACAGCTTGTTGCGTGTCTGGCTGGCTTTCACTTAATAAAGCGTCGATGTCCAACCCAGACTCAATGTCCTGATCTTCATGAGTTTGTTCTGACTCAACTACGGGAGATGGCTTTTCGTCGGCGTCTGATTCACCAAAACCAAGTGATTTCAGTAACTCTTCCTCTTCCGATTTATTCTGCTCTGGGCTCTCGTCCTCTCGAATCAGATCATCAAACGGATCTAAATCAGCTTCAGTCTCTTCATCAAGTTCAGAGGTAACATCATCAATGAGTTCATCCAGTAAGTCTGTGCTATCTGCGTCTAACTCTTCGATCGAGTCATCACCTTCAAAACCAGAGATTGCTTCTAGCTCGTTTAGTGGATCAAACTCGTCTGTGTCATCTTCATCAAAATCAATGAGTTCATCGAGTAGCTCTGTACTGTTTTCATCTAGAACAGGACCTTCATTGGCGTCAGCTTCTCGAACTTCCGATTCGCTAGCCGGTTGTTCATACTGGGCCAATAGCTTATCGATATCGTCGTCAGATGCCTCTCCTACACTAAAGTCATCATCCGAAACGGGCTGTTTTAACTCAGGCTCATCAGTATCTAAATCGAAGTCATCGTTGCCAAGTTCAGCAAACAAGTCATCAAGCATATCCTGGTCGACAGTGTCACTTGGTAACTCTTCTGACGGCTCATCGGCTGCAAGTAACTCGGCAAATGCATCGTCTGAAAGCGAGTCTGATTTCTCATTCGTATCATCCGAAAGATCGAAGCCAGACTCATCGTCATCGAGCACTTCTAGTTCTGGAGCAACCTCATCTAAGGCTCGCTCCATTTCTTCTAAACCAAGCGCTTTTTCTTCGCCATTGACTTGGATACCATTGTTCGATGACTCAAACTCATCCAGACCAACATCTAGGTCGCCGTCATCGCCAATATCTGCAAATGGGTCATCGTCCCCTTCCAGATTGAAATCCAGTTCTTCATCGTCGAGGTTAGCAAAGACGTCTTCTTCTAAATCTGACTTCTCTTCTTGTAAAGACTGTGTGTTGATATCTTCATCTGCAAACAATTCATCATCAAGCGTGAGCTCTTCATCAAGCTCTTCCGCCGCCGCTAAACCGATTGGCGCCGCAAGAGGATCAACGTTTTGCTGTTCCTGTGCAGCCGCATCTTCCTCTTTCGCTTTAGAGCGTCGACCAAGAAGCATAACAACTAGCAACGCAATCAAAGCACCAGGAATTAATGCCGCAAGACCAACAAGCCAACCATTCGACAAAATTTTGTCCATGGTGCTTGGTTGCATGCGTTGTTGTTCAGCAAGGCGCTGGCGTTCTTCAGCAAGCAGCTTCTCGACTTCCGAGCGAATGCGTTCTTCGTCATTCAGCTCGCTTTTCAAAGTTTCGACTTCGCTTTGCACTTCTGACAGCATCAATCGAAGACGATGATTCTTCTCTTCTAATGACTCTAATTCACTTTGTGAGCCTTGAAGTTTGTCCTTTAGCGCACTGACCTGCTTTTCACCCTGCGGAGAGGTGGTTACTGGTGGCGCAGGGATGACGGGTATTGTTTTCGGAGTTGGTTTTGGCTCCGTTGCTGCCACTGTCTCTGGCTTAGCCGCAGGCTTGGGTTCTACTTTAATTTGTGGCTTTGGTTGCTCGGTGACTCGTTGTGCTGGCGTCGCTCTATTTGTCGGCTTCGGCTGTTTTAACTTAGCTTCATGCGCCTTCATAATCGCAACAGCTTGCGCTGTGGTCGCGCTTTGCACTTGCTCTAGAGAAGGTACTCGTAGCCGACTACCTGGGATCAATTCATGAATGTTTTGGTTCTCAAACGCTTGAGGGTTAATTCGGTAAATGGCAAGAAGCGTTTGTTGAACGGTAACACCGCGTGAAGGTCGTAATTCTGAAGCGATCGACCATAGTGTTTGATTTTCACCAGTCGGACCAAAGAAACGTGACGGTTGAGTATTCGCAGGAGGAGCAGGTAATGCTCGCTCAATATCTTCAGCATAGCTCGGAGATGATTGCACTTCACCAGACGGTCCAACAAGACGAATTCCTTCGGCTTGAACCACTGATGATGTCTGAGTCGCGCTCATCAACACAAGGGCTGCTAACAAACGCTTATAATTTTGACGCATAGAAGGCTCAGTTTTGTGCTAGATACAATTTGAAATGGTGATCGGTTAAATATATCGGATATCGCATGCAAAACTATAGCGTTGAGAATAAAAAATGTGTGGCTCTCGCCATATTCGTACTAATCTCACACTATTTTGTTTCGTTCGTACAAAAAAGCCTCGCACTGTGCGAGGCTTTGAAATGAACTGTAAGCGACTTAGTAGTAATCGCGGATCAGAACTTCTGCGATTTGCACCGCGTTAGTTGCCGCGCCTTTACGCACGTTATCAGCAACAACCCACAGGTTTACGCCGCTATGATGGCTGATATCGTTACGGATACGGCCAACCATTACATGGTCTTTACCGCCCGCATCGCGAACTTGTGTAGGGAAGTCTTCACCGTGGAACACTTCGATACCGTCAGTTTGTTCAAGCAAGTTAACGACTTCTTGTGCATCGATAGGTGAACGAGTCTCAATGTGAAGTGCTTCTGCGTGACCGTAGAATACAGGAACACGTACACACGTTGGATTGACTGTGATTGATGGATCGTTAAAGATCTTCTGTGTTTCCCACACCATTTTCATTTCTTCTTTGGTGTAGCCGTTTTCCATCATTTGATCGATTTGTGGAATACAGTTAAACGCGATCTGTTGAGAGAATTGCTTCTTGTCTGCAGGCAGACCGTTTAGCAGCTTCGCCGTTTGACCTGCTAGCTCATCGATACCCGCTTTGCCTGCACCAGACACCGATTGGTAAGTTGATACGTTAATACGCTCAATACCCACCGCATCGTGAATTGGTTTTAGTGCCACCAGCATTTGGATGGTTGAACAGTTCGGGTTCGCAATGATGTTACGGTTACGAAACTCTGCAATCGCTTCTGGGTTTACTTCTGGCACAACAAGAGGAATGTCGTACTCGTAACGGAAGTGTGATGTATTGTCGATAACAATCACGCCTTCATCAGCGGCAATTGGAGCCCACTTGGCTGATAGCTCACCACCAGCAGAAAACAGTGCGATATGCGCTTGAGACCAATCGAACTCTTCTACGTTTTGAACGCGTACCGTTTTACCGTTGAAGCGGTAAGTCTTGCCTTCGCTGCGCTCACTCGCGAGTAGGAAGATTTCGCCTACTGGGAATTTGCGCTCTTGAAGCACATCCAAAATTGTTTCACCGACCGCACCGGTCGCACCTAAAATGGCAACATTATATTGCTGGCTCATTGACTTACCTCAATCTGAAAACCTAGTTCTGCTAATGGAGCAAGGTTACATGTTTTGTTACCCACTAGCGTGACAGCGCTGTATTCACGGCGATCCCAGTAGTTTTTACGCATCAGGTCAAAAGCGCCTGGCTTACTGATTTCACGGCGGAAAAGAGCGTCATCTCTACGCACATCATAGATTAACTGCGTGATGTTATGCAGTGTTGCTTCGTCCCAAGCTCTGTCCAATACCATAGTAGGAACAGGCGCGGTTGGCAGTAAATCGCTGGCATGCGCACGTAATTCGTTATTTAAGAACTCACAGTAGCTGTTGAAAATCATCGTTGTACCGCGAGCTTTCCCTTCCAAGCCGTAGCCTGCAACGTGAGGGGTTGCGAATGCTAGCAGAGGCAGAAGCTCCATATCAACCTCTGGTTCAAATTCAAATACGTCGAGTGCCGCTGTAAAGCCATCATTTTTCAAAAGACGTTGCTTCAAAGCAGCGTTGTCAACGATGGGACCTCGAGCCGCGTTAATCAAAATTTGATCGCTGCGGAGACCATTTAATACCTTCTCATCAATCAAATGATGCGTTGGGTATGGGCCATCTTTGGTGATTGGCGTATGTAGTGTAATGATGTCTGAGCTTTCAATCAGTTCTGTCAACGGAGTAAAGCTACGAGGATCACCAGCCTCTTGTTTGAATGGGTCATTGATGAGAACTTTAATACCCATGCCTTTCAAACATTTCTCTAGGTAGCTACCTACTTGGCCTGCACCAATAATACCTACCGTCTTGTCAAATACCGAGAAACCTTGTTGCTGAGCGAGCACCATCATCACGCTGAACGCGTATTCCGCTACACCCACTTTGTTACACCCTGGCGCAGCAGTGAAGAAAATGCCTTTCTCTTTTAAGAGTGCTTGGTCAACATGATCCATGCCTGCCGTGGCCGTACCAACAAACTTCAGCTTGTTTGCTTTGCTGATCAGGTCAGCATTCACTTTGGTGACTGAGCGAATCATTAGGGCATCAACATCCACTAAATCATCGGCGGTCAGTGTACGACCTGGTTTTAAAATTACGTTACCGAGTTGGCTGAATAGCTCTTCAGCATACGGCATATTTTCATCAACAATAATTTTCATAGCGCCAGCGTTCTAACATCCATTTGTAAGAGTTCGTTTATTCGCAAGATGCGAAACTAAAGCGATTGTGCCCTTTTCCCGAAAAATCTCAAGATATAACACCAATAAACCTCAAGGAGGTAACTTCTATAGAATCAATTGACGGGAAGCCTAGAGAAAAGCAGAAACAGAGAAAAGAAAAAGCCCGGCTAAATAGCCGGGCAAAGTTCCAGAACAAAAGGATCCTATCCCGCTCTCCATGGGATAGAGTCTGCGTCTGTTCGATCAGTGTGACTGATCAAGCTCTGGAAACTGGATTGTTGGCGTTTACAGTACTCTCGCAAGGCGCCAACAAATTAAGTTAACCTTGGTACTTTTTAATAACCAAAGTTGCGTTTGTGCCGCCAAAGCCAAAGCTGTTTGACATTACGGTCGTTAGCTCTGCATCACGTGCTTCTGTCACGATGTCCAGACCTTGTGCTGCTTCGTCCAAGTTTGAAATATTGATGCTTGGAGCAATGAAGTTTTTGTCTAGCATAAGTGTTGAGTAAATCGCTTCGTGCACGCCCGCTGCGCCGAGTGCGTGACCAGTCATTGCTTTTGTTGCAGAGATTGCAGGGCTGTTCTCACCAAACAATTGTTGGATAGCACCAAGCTCTTTCACGTCACCAACTGGTGTCGATGTACCGTGCGTGTTGATGTAATCCACACCATCAACGTTTTGCATCGCCATCTTCATACAACGAATTGCGCCTTCACCTGATGGCGCTACCATGTCGTAGCCATCTGATGTCGCACCGTAACCTACGATTTCACCGTAGATTTTCGCACCACGTGCCAGTGCGTGCTCTAGTTCTTCAATAACCAGCATGCCGCCGCCGCCCGAGATAACAAAACCGTCACGGTCTGCATCGTATGTACGAGATGCTTTGTCTGGCGTGTCATTGTATTTGGTTGACAGTGCGCCCATCGCATCAAACATCATAGTTTGAGACCAATCTAGCTCTTCGCCGCCACCAGCAAAAACAATATCTTGTTTGCCTAGTTGAATAAGCTCCATAGCATGGCCGATACAGTGTGCAGATGTTGCACATGCAGAGCTCATTGAGTAGTTCACGCCACGAATCTTAAATGGCGTAGCAAGACAAGCAGAAACAGTAGAAGACATTGTACGAGGAACCATGTAAGGACCAACTCGCTTTACGCCTTTGGCGCGCATCGTGTCTGTCGCTACCGTTTGATTGTATGCAGAAGCACCGCCAGAACCTGCAACGATACCGGTACGATCGTTTGAAACCTGCTCTTCTGTAAGACCAGCGTCTGCGATTGCCTGCTCCATTGATAGGTATGCATAAGCAGCCGCATCACCCATAAAGCGCATCTGCTTACGGTCGATGTGTTCCGCCGGGTTGATTTTTAGATCACCCCATACTTGCGAACGAAGACCGTGTTCTTTGAACTGCTCAGATGCAGTGATGCCAGATTTGCCCGCTTTAAGAGACGCTAGAACTTCTTCGACGTTGTTACCGATACTTGAAACAATACCCATACCGGTGATTACGACTCGTTTCATTATGACATTCCTATAATTCAAAAATCCGCTAGATGATAACTAAGATAGTCAACAAAAGTGGTCAGCTTTCCCATAAATTCGTACAATCGCCCCATTCTTACCGCGCCAAATCACAAATTTGCACCATTATGACTTCAATAAAAAACGCAGAACTTGGTTGGAACGAAGCTGGTACTCCGGTTTCAGACCAATTTGATGATGTTTACTTCTCTAACGTAAACGGTCTTGAAGAGACACGCTACGTTTTCTTAAAACAAAATCATCTCCCAGAAAGATGGCAGGAATTTGACCAAAGACGTTTTGTCATTGGTGAAACAGGATTTGGCACGGGATTAAACTTCTTAGCAGTATTCCAGTGGTTTAGTGAGTTTCGTCGTCAGCATCCGGACGCAACATTGAAAGAGCTGCATTTTATTAGCTTTGAAAAATACCCATTAAGCAAAGCCGATTTAAAGAAGGCGCATGAAGCTTGGCCTGAGCTAGCTGAATACGCGGAAAAGTTACAAAAGCACTACCCTGCCGCTGTGCCGGAGTGTCATCGCATTGTTTTAGAAGACGGCGCAATCACACTCGACCTTTGGTTTGGTGACATTAAAGACTGCATGCCGCAAGTCCCATACAACGAACAAGGTTTGATTGATGCTTGGTTCTTAGATGGATTCGCGCCAAGCAAAAACCCAGAAATGTGGAACCAAGGCCTGTTCAACAACATGGCAAAGCTAGCCAAGCAAGATTGTACAGTTGCCACGTTTACCGCAGCAGGCTTTGTACGTCGTGGTTTGAACGAAGCTGGCTTTACAATGAAAAAGGTGAAAGGTTTCGGCACTAAGCGAGAAATGATCGCCGGCTCTATGGAGCAACGTGAAAAGCAATCGAACCATCTCCCTTGGTTCAATCGCTCAGCATCTAGCAATCTTGATTCGATTGCCATCATTGGTGGTGGTATAGCTAGCGCGGCGTTAGCGAAAACGTTAGTTCGTCGTGGCCAAAACGTCACCCTTTACTGTAAAGACAAACAACCAGCCAAAGGAGCTTCAGGCAATCGACAAGGAGCCGTTTATCCACTGCTTAATGGCCCGCACACGGGCGTTTCGCGTGTGTTTGCTCCTGCATTTTTGTTCGCACGTCAGTTTGTTGAACAAGCAGCACAAGAGATCGATTTTGATCATGACTGGTGTGGCGTAACTCAGTTGATGTGGGATGACAAATCCACAGACAAACTGGAGAAAATGCTTGCGGGTAACTTCACTCCAGAGCTCATTCAAAAGCTGTCCGCCGAGGAAACTGCGAACACTATCGGGTTACCTATTGATATGGCGTCTGTGCACTACCCAATGGGAGGGTGGCTGTGCCCTGCCGAGTTAACTCGCGGGTTAATTAAACAATTGGAGAAGACGTCGTTACTCTCAACGAAGTTTGAACATCTTGTTGAGGCATTAGATTGGGATGAAAAGCGTCAGCTCTGGCTACTAACGGCGAGTGGTCAAACATTTGAGCACTCAACGGTTGTAATTGCGAACGGCCATGAGTTCCAGACATTGAGTCAAACCGCTTCCCTACCAATGGGACAAGTGAAAGGACAAGTCAGTCATGCGCCAGCAACCGAAACGCTGAGTCAGCTGAAAACGGTGTTGTGTTACGACGGTTACATGACACCTGTTAACCCAAGTAATCAACACTTGTGTATCGGTGCAAGCTACGACCGCAGTCACCTTGACTACGAATTTGATGAAAACGCCCAAAAAGATAATGCGGAAAAGCTAGTGAAATGTGTACCGAATCAAACATGGGCAAAAGAGGTAGATATCACTGGTAATCAATCTCGCCAAGGTATTCGTTGTGTTAGCCGAGATCACTTACCATTTGTCGGAAATGTGGGTGACTTTGAGACGATCAAAACGCAATACGCCAACTTACAAAATCAAAAAGAAGAAGAGGTAGAAACCATTCATCAGTACCCTAACCTATTCTGCTTCTTAGGTTTAGGATCTCGTGGACTGAGCTCTGCACCATTATTAGCTGAAGTGTTGGCCTCCCAGATCTGTGGGGACCCGCTGCCATTACCTGTTGATGTATTGACCGAACTTCACCCAAGTCGAATGTGGGTTCGTAAACTAAGAAAAGGCAAAGCCATTACCGAGCTGTAAGAGTATTCTCTCGTTTTAATTCCCGACACAGATACGTGTCGGGAATCGCTAACTCACTAAGTTGCTCGTACTGAGATTACTTCAGCAGTGCAACTGCCTGTTTCACTTGCTCTGACACTTCTGGGTTTACAACCTTACCCGATTCCACGTCAAAATTTTCGTAGAAGCTCGGCACAGATAACGATGCCTTTACATCCGCGCCAAAAAATTGAGCAGAACCTGTCGCCGCCGCAAGAACACTTTGTGCACCACCGGGACCTGGGGAAGTTGCTAAATAAACGACAGGTTTATTTTGAAATACATTACGCTCAATGCGCGTCGCCCAATCGAACAAGTTTTTATAGGCCGCTGGGTACGAACCGTTATGCTCTGCGAAGGAAACAACGAGAGCGTCAGCCTCCGCCAAGTCACGTAAAAACGCGACAGCCCCTTCAGCTTGACCAATTTCTTTCTCTTTGTCCTCGCTAAACATTGGCGCTTGATAATCGTTTAAGTCTAGAACATTCACTTGAGCGCCTTCGACTTGGTTTGCTGCGTATGTAGCAAGTAGTTTGTTGATTGAGGTAGAGCTGGTAGATGCACCAAATGCGACAATTTTCATGGTTGTAATCCTTTGTTCACGTTTTATGCTGATCAGAATAAAAGTTGAACAGTTTCGCTACAACCACAAAAATTTTATGAAGAGGTTCGAATTTTTCGAAGTAGTAAATGACTAGGATTAAATAAAGGGAGAACGCTGCTTAGGGACTAAGCCTGAGCCTGGAGCTCTTGCCACAAATCACTGACAATCACGCGATCGGCCGGGCTTAACTCGGTACGCGCATTTTCTAAGCTGCTCTCAATGCGTGACTTCAGCTCAGTAATATCGCTAATCCCTTCTTCTTCACAAGACGCCGCGGATAAAGAGATGTGACCACGTAAATAACCACCAGCAAACAATTCATCGTCAGATGCTGTTTCAATTCGAGCATCAATCAGTTCCAGTAGTTTTTCTTCAAATTCAATAATCATGGTGTATCTCTGAGGTTATTAATGGTTATTTAACGCAAAAGTCCGACGCTTCCAGTGGCTTAGTTTGATAAAATGCGCGCAGGGCATCAGAAAGCATTTTCACTCGCAAAGGCAAGCCTACGTCCAAAATACCCAGCACTTCTTTATGTACTTTTTGCATAAAGCCGAGCCTATCTGGTTCAAAATCGCCGTGTAGATTGTCACAACTCACCGTAAAAGGGAAGCCAGCGCTTTGTGCCAGAATCCATTCATAAGCTTGAGGTCGCACTTCAACTTTCTCAAACTCCGCTTGAACTTCTGCTGTTCGCCCATCGGGTTCATACCAATAGCCAAAATCTTCCAGCAAACGACGCTCTGGACCAGCCACACACCAATGCGAAATCTCGTGTAAAGCAGAGGCGTAAAAACCCCGAGCAAAAATAATCCGATGATGAGGGTGTTCATCATCAGCAGGAAGATAAATAGGCTCATCACCACCTAACTCTAATTTCGTATTAAATTGTTCTAAAAAGGTGTCATTAAAAATGGTGATTAAGTCTTGGTATTCGTGGGTCATCGTCGAGTTTGTACTTCAGTTTGACATGCGCTGCATATTGTCGCTGTTTTTAGCTATGAGGTAAAGGCAACCCCACATTTTTGGTTATTAGTTGAATTTATCTGAACATCGCTTTCTCCATACAATTTCTCATTCGTCAGCGTACTTATTTACCACTACACTCTCGCCTTATTTTGATGCCGTTCAAACCGCTATTTTGAAGCCGTTTGATTACAAGCATGTTGCTGGTTTTAATCACTTTTTAAGAGAGATAGAACCGTTTGTAAGTGTTGTTACTTCGCCTACGCTGATTCTCGTAGAACGTAGTGACTTTTTACGTTGAGTGTTCCCCTATGTTGCTAAGTGTGTTGTATATCATTGGTATCACGGCTGAAGCCATGACAGGTGCGTTAAGTGCTGGTAGAAGAAAGATGGACTGGTTTGGTGTTATGTTGGTGGCCAGCGCAACGGCCATTGGTGGTGGCACCGTACGTGACATTCTATTAGGCCACTACCCTCTTGGTTGGGTAAAAAACCCAGAGTTCCTTGCAATTACGTGTGTTGCAGGTGTGCTAACAACAGGTTTAGCGAAATGGGTGATTAAGCTGAAAGGTCTGTTCATTCGCCTCGATGCATTAGGTTTAATCGTGTTTAGTATCATCGGAACAAAAATTGCGATGGGCATGGGCTTGCACCCTGGTATTTGTATGGTTTCAGCGTTAGTAACTGGTGTATTCGGTGGGCTACTTCGCGACTTAATCTGTCGCCAAACACCATTGGTACTGCATGAAGAGCTTTACGCTTCTGTCGCTCTTATCGCATCAGGAATGTACTTAGCGCTATTAGAATTCAATGTTCCCGATGTCACTGCCACTATTATGACACTGGTTACTGGTTACATGTTGCGTATGGCTGCGGTACGCTTTAAGTGGCGTCTGCCTTCTTTCCATTTGGAAACCGAAGGCTCGATTCATTAAGCAAAAACTACTTAAACAAAAAAGGTTGCCTGATAAAATTGTGCCACCCGCGATTCAGTGAGTGGCATAATTTTATATTCAGTCATCCTGAACAGCGACGAAGGAGCATGATTCAGGATCTATTATCCGAGCACTCTGTTGTCAGGGATGTTTCTTTCTCTTTTCATCGTGCTGAAATTAGATTCCTAGTCTCGCTATAGCTCGCTGGAATGACACAAAGCTCTTAAATCTTCGGTGTTTCAGTTGTTACGCCATGGTTTTGACCACGGTGGCGTAGTAAATGATCCATCACCACAATAGCCAGCATCGCTTCTGCGATAGGCACAGCACGAATACCCACACATGGGTCATGACGACCTTTGGTGATCAACTGAGTTGGTTCACCTTCTTTTGTGATGGTCTCACCCGGCACAGTGATACTTGATGTTGGCTTAAGCGCAATGTTTGCGACAATGTCTTGACCAGTCGAGATACCACCAAGAATGCCACCCGCATGATTACTACCAAAACCTTCAGGAGCAAGCGTATCACGGTGCTGACTGCCTTTTTGGGTTACCACCTCGAAACCGTCTCCGATTTCCACGCCTTTCACCGCGTTGATGCTCATTAGTGCGTGCGCGATGTCTGCATCCAAACGGTCAAATACGGGTTCCCCAAGACCAACAGGCACGTTAGTTGCCACAACCTGGATTTTTGCGCCAATAGAGTCGCCTTCTTTTTTCAGGTCACGGATAAGTTGGTCAAATGCTTCTACTTTGTCAGCATCAGGGCAGAAGAATGCATTGTTCTCGATTTCGTTCCAATCTACCTTGTCGATAGATACATCACCCATTTGTGACAAGTAAGCACGAATCTCAACACCAAACTCATCTTTTAAGTATTTCTTCGCGATTGCACCAGCAGCCACACGCATTGCGGTTTCACGAGCTGAAGAACGGCCGCCACCGCGATAGTCGCGGATGCCATATTTTTGGTGGTAAGTGTAATCAGCATGACCCGGTCTGAACTTATCTTTGATGTCAGAGTAGTCTTTTGAGCGCTGATCGGTGTTTTCAATTAGCAAACCGATCGATGTGCCCGTGGTTTTGCCTTCAAAAACGCCAGAAAGAATTTTAACTTCATCCGGTTCACGACGTTGTGTGGTGTAACGTGATGTGCCTGGACGACGGCGGTCGAGATCGATTTGTAGATCTGCTTCTGTAATTTCCAACCCCGGAGGACATCCGTCTACGATACATCCCAGTGCGATACCGTGACTTTCCCCGAATGTCGTCACTCGGAAATGTTGTCCGATACTGTTTCCTGCCATTACTTCCTCAAGTTTTTATCGCCACGCTCTCTCAAAACAGAGCATAGCTGCTTTCCAATTCTTCGTGGATTCATAGTGGCTTTATTACGTTTTGATGTAAAGAGTTAATATCGGCGAGGTATGCATAAAAAAACACCGAGCATAAAGCTCGGTGTTTTGATGTTTAGTGCAAGACTCTATTAGTCTTTGTACAGTTTAAACTCTTCTGCACACTCAACCAGCTGGTCACGCGTTAGCATAAACACACCATGACCGCCGTTCTCGAACTCAATCCAAGTAAATGGAATCTCTGGGTACTGTTCCATCATATGAATCATTGAGTTGCCGACTTCACAAATAAGAATGCCGTTATCTGTTAGATAATCTGGCGCGTTAGCAAGAATACGACGCACTAGTTTTAGACCATCCGTACCCGCAGCTAGCCCAAGCTCAGGCTCATGCGTGAACTCATCTGGCAGGCTGTTCATGTCTTCTTCATCCACATATGGTGGGTTGGACACGATTAGATTGTATTTCTCTTTTGGAAGATCACGGAACAAATCAGAGCGAATTGGGAACACTTGCTGCTCCATGCCATGATCTTGTACGTTTTGCTCAGCCACTTGTAGAGCATCTGTAGAGATGTCGATCGCATCCACTTCTGCTTCAGGGAAAGCGTGCGCACAAGCAATCGCGATACAACCAGAACCCGTACATAGGTCCATGATGCGCGTAGGCTCTTCCACCAACCAAGGTTGGAATTCCGCTTGAATCAACTCACCGATTGGAGAGCGTGGTACAAGTACACGCTCATCAACGAAGAACTCAAGACCGCAGAACCATGCTTTGTTGGTTAGGTATGCTGTTGGCGTACGCTCGTTGATGCGTTTTACTACGCGCTCAACAATACGCAGACGCTCGCTTGTCGTTAGGCGAGAGTTCAATACGTGCGGAGGCACATCAATCGGCAAGTATAAGGTTGGCAGGATAAGCTGAACTGCTTCATCCCACGCATTATCAGTACCATGACCGTAAAACAGGTTCGCTGCATTAAAGCGGCTTACCGTCCAACGAATCATATCTTGAAGGGTATGCAGCTCCGATACCGCTTCTTCTACAAAAATCTTATCCAAAATTGCCTCCGAAAAGCGCTACAATACTGCCAATAAAGTTTATTAATGAAATTGTTTACCTAATGAGCAAAAAAGACACCGAGAACGATGACGATTTCGCCTTGTTTCAGGAAGCAGTACAGGGCGTAAAAAAGTTGCGACAGGATACCATAATCCAGCAACCAAAAAAAAATACTAAGCAAAAAGAAATCAAGCGCTCCAACCGTGAAGCGAGTGACTCTGAATTTTACTTTTCAGACGAGTTTGTCCCTCTATTAAACGATGAAGGTCCAACTCGTTATGCACGTGACGACGTCTCCACTTATGAAGTCAAACGTCTACGTCGTGGCGTGTATGTACCGGACGTGTTCCTCGATATGCACGGCATGACACAGCAAGAAGCAAAACGCGAGCTTGGTGCGATGATAGCCTATTGCATCAAAAACGAGATTCATTGTGCGTGTGTGCAACATGGTATTGGGAAACACATCCTGAAACAGAAAGCCCCACTTTGGTTAGCACAGCATCCTGACGTTATGGCTTTTCACCAAGCGCCACTAGAATTTGGTGGTGATGGTGCGTTGTTAGTGTTGCTTTCAATTCCTGAAAAGTAACAAGCTTGCTGTAGACACGACGAAACGAAAAGGCAGGGATCTCCTGCCTTTCTTATTCGGTCTCTAATTTGCAAACGCTTATTTTGGTTTAGACACTTATGGCGTAATATGCCATAGCACTTCACCATTTTGTGTTTGTAAATCATATTCAATGCACACTAGGCCTGATGTAGGAAACATCGGAGGTGTCATGTCTTTTACAAACTCTGAAGTCAGATAACCGACCAAAGGCAAATGCGATACGAACAAAAGCGAGTCCAATTGTTCGACTTCGATTAACGCACTTGCGAAATCGAAGACATGCTCGGACTGGCCATAAGGTGTAATATCTTCACAAGTTTCAATGCTTTTTGCAGAGAAATACGCACTGATCTCTTGCCAAGTTTGTTGAGCTCTAATGTACGGACTCACCAACACTTTATCGAATTGCGCAAAACCCTGTTCTTTACAGGCTCTAGCAACCGCTTCTGATTCGACTCTGCCTCTTGGGGTCAATTGTCGTGCTGCGTCTGAATCTGCAAAATGCTCGGCTTCACCGTGACGCATGATGAATATTTTCATGTTATTTCCTAGGGATAGCTAACGCTACCAAAAGGTTGACTGCTATCTTTATTAGATAGACGGGGCTAACTTTAACAATGACGAAACAAAAATATTGATATAATTATCTGTTCATTATACCAATTCGCTTGTTAAAGATAGCGACTTTCTTAACAATCTATTAAAAGAATGTACTCAGTTCATCACACTATTTAACTGTGCAATGAGTTCAGAGCATTCACTCAAACAGTTCTTCCCCATACGCAAACGCGATGGGCCTGTGCAGAAGTCTACGAATAACAAAAATACGGCAAGCAGTATTTGTCGAAACGCAAACTTTGCGCCCCCCGCGAGGGGAGCCTAAATTACTGTAATGCGAAATCTGGAGACGCATCGTGCATCTAAGTCCTAACGATTCAAATCAATACCGCTACATTACCTTGAGCAATGAACTGCGTGTACTGCTGATTCATTCCGATACAGCTCAACAGTCGGCAGCTGCTCTGGCAGTGAACGTTGGACACTTCGACGACCCAAACGATCGCCAAGGTCTGGCACACTATTTAGAACACATGCTTTTTTTGGGTACGGAAAAATACCCTAAAGTGGGCGAGTTTCAAAGCTATATTAGCCAACACGGTGGAACAAACAACGCTTGGACTGGTACAGAGCACACTTGTTTCTTTTTCAATATTGCTCCAAATGCCTTTGAAAGTGCCTTAGATCGATTTAGCCAATTTTTTACCGCACCTTTGTTTAACGAAGAAGCATTAGACAAAGAACGCCAGGCTGTCGACTCCGAATACAAGCTCAAACTCAATGATGATTCTCGTCGCCTGTATCAAGTTAACAAAGAAGTCATCAATCCAGAGCACCCGTTTTCAAAATTCTCTGTCGGAAACTTAGATACTCTTGGCGACCGAGATGGTAAATCCATCCGCGACGAAATTGTGGAGTTTCACCACTCTCAGTATTCCGCCGATTTGATGACACTGACTCTATTTGGGCCACAGCCGCTCGATGAACAGCAAGCTTGGGTAGAAGCCATGTTTGCCGACATCCCAAATCACCATCTTCGTGGAAAATCGATTGATGTACCGATCGGCACTGAGGAAAGCACGGGCATTTTGGTTCAAGTCGAGCCGCTCAAAGAGTTCCGTAAACTAATTCTCACATTCCCCATGCCGGGAATGGATGCGCATTATAGCGTGAAGCCACTCTCCTACTTTGCTCACCTGTTGGGTTATGAAGGAGAAGGCAGTTTGATGCTTCAACTCAAAGAAAAAGGCTGGATTACTTCTCTCTCAGCGGGCGGCGGCGCGAGTGGCAGTAACTACCGAGACTTTACCGTAAGCTGCACCCTGACGCCAAACGGCTTAGATCATGTTGATGATATCGTTCAAGCAGTTTTTCAATACCTCTCGATGATCAAACAAGACGGGTTAGATGAATGGCGCTATCTCGAAAAACAAGCGGTATTAGAATCGGCTTTCCGCTTCCAAGAGCCATCGCGCCCAATGGATCTCGTCAGCCATCTGGTGATCAACATGCAGCACTATCAACCGGAAGACACGGTTTATGGTGACTACAAAATGGCGGGCTACGATGAAGAGTTACAGCGTTCATTGCTGCGATACTTAACCATCGATAATGTGCGCGTCACTTTGATTGCTAAAGGCCTGGAATACAATCGTACTGCCGAATGGTACTTTACCCCGTACTCCGTCACGCCTTTTAGTGAAAGCCAACGTCGTTTCTATCAACAAATCGATCCAAGCTGGCAATTCGTCTTACCGGAAAAGAACCCTTATATTTGCTACGATCTCGACCCCATGCCACTCGAAAATGGTGATTCACTGCCAGAGTTGATTGAGGATCTCGAAGGGTTTCGGCTGTGGCATTTGCAAGATGACGAATTTCGCGTGCCCAAAGGTGTCGTTTATGTCGCTATCGACAGCTCTCATGCCGTTGCATCACCAAAGAACATCGTCAAAACGCGCTTATGTGTAGAGATGTTCCTCGATTCGCTAGCAAAAGAAACCTATCAAGCAGAAATCGCAGGGATGGGTTACAACATGTATGCTCACCAAGGTGGCGTGACCTTAACCCTCTCAGGGTTCAGTCAAAAGCTGCCTCAGTTGCTAGAAGTGATTCTGCACCGTTTTGCTTCTCGAGATTTCAGCCCTGCTCGCTTTGAAACCATCAAACAACAATTGTTACGAAACTGGAGAAATGCTTCACAAGATCGCCCTATTTCGCAGCTGTTTAACGCACTTACTGGGTTACTTCAACCCAATAACCCGCCTTTCGCAACCTTAGTCGAAGCGCTAGAAGAAATCGAAGTCGATGAACTCTCGGTATTCGTAGAATCCATTCTTGCAGAACTGCACGTTGAAATGTTTGTTTACGGAGACTGGCAACGCCAGCAAGCCCATGACATGGCTACGACCTTGAAGGATGCTCTAAGAGTTAACGAGCAACGTTATGAAGAGGCACTTCGCCCGCTCATTATGCTAGGTAAAAATGGCAGTTTTCAACGTGAGGTGCATTGTAACCAGCAAGATTCCGCGGTCGTTATTTACCACCAGTGCGAGGATATTGAGCCTCGTAGTATCGCGCTATACTCATTGGCCAATCACCTTATGTCGGCAACGTTTTTCCACGAAATCCGTACCAAGCAGCAATTAGGTTACATGGTAGGCACTGGCAATATGCCGCTAAATCGTCACCCTGGTATTGTACTATATGTGCAGTCACCTAATGCAGCACCTGCCGAGCTGGTTACCTCAATCGATGAGTTTTTAAATGCCTTTTATATGGTGTTGTTAGAGTTAAACGATTACCAATGGCACAGCAGTAAGCGCGGCTTGTGGAACCAAATAGCAACGCCGGACACCACACTTCGAGGTCGGGCTCAACGTCTTTGGGTTGCGATAGGAAACAAAGACACTGAGTTTAACCAACGTGACAAGGTACTTGCGGAGTTGAAGAAGCTGACGCGCGCAGACATGATTCGCTTCGTTGTGAACGAATTGAAACCTCGTACTGCAAATCGTTTGATCATGCACTCTCAAGGTCAAGCGCATTCGGAGGCTCCGCGCATCCATCTAGGACAAGAAATAGGATCGATTGAAGAGTTCCAACTTCGGCCAAAAGATTGCGGCTTGGGGTGATCTAGTTGCGCAGAAATAAAATTGTCGATTACTAGAATGAACCTACAAACCCATGAGGTTGTCGGTCTCATAGATTGAATCGGCACCATAATTGGCAGAAAATTGAAATTGCGCCATTGCGGCTTATGCTCTAATTACCGCACTAAAAATAACTTAATGAGGTAATCATGAAAAAAGCACTTTTACTTGTGGCTCTTATACTGCCATTGGCATCTGCTCACGCTGAAATCTCAGTCAAAGGCGATGGTTTCGAACTAAGTGACGACTGTGTGCGCCTTAGCGGAGACAATGTATCCATCAAATCAGATGATTGCTCTTCAAAACAGTGGAATGATAAAGACAAAAAAGGTAATAGCAGCGTTCATGGGGACGACAACCCTGGTAAAGGCCACAATAAAGATAAGAAAGACAAGAAGAAGTAACCATTTCTTCTTTATGAAAAAGGCTTGCCACTGGCAAGCCTTTTTCTCTACCGAAGCAACGTTTAATAGAACGTTGTCCCTTCACCAGCTCGAGTAAGCAAGCCATCACATGGCGCGTAACGATCGCCATACTTCGATGCAAACTCATTCATTTTCTCTACGAGCTCTTTAATGCCAAATTGGTCCATGTAACGGAACGGACCACCCAAGAACGGTGGGAAACCAATACCAAATATCGCGCCAATATCGCCGTCACGTGGCGAGCGAATGATACCATCATCCAAACAACGTACCGCTTCATTCAGCATTGGCAGCACACAGCGCAACGCAATATCGTTATCGCTTAGCTTAGATTCAGGGTCGAGCTTAAGCAGTTTGTAAACCGATTTGTCGACATCTTTCTTCTTGCCCTTGTAAGTGTAAAACCCCTTACCACTCTTGCGTCCTTTACGTCCATCATTTAACAAGATATCAAACACATCCGGCCCTTTGAATCGGTCACCTAACTCATTAACCAGGATCGGCATAATTTTCGCGCCAATGTCGACACCAACTTCATCCAACAACGTAATCGGGCCAACAGGGAAACCAAAATCAAGCAACGCCGTATCAATCTTTTCGATCGGTTCGTTAGCCAACAAAATATGCGCCGCTTCGTTCATGTATGGAGCAAGAATGCGGTTCACGTAAAAGCCCGCTTTGTCTTTCACTACGATCGGGGTTTTACCTTGCTTCTTAGCAAGTGCAACAACTGTTGAAACGGTTTCATCTGACGTCGTTTCATGCGGAATCACTTCCACCAACGGCATTTTTTCTACCGGGCTGAAGTAATGCAAACCCACTACGTTTTCTGGACGCTCCGCTTTTTCTGCAATTTTGTGGATAGGCAACGAAGAAGTATTGGTCGCAAAGATAGTTTCTGTCTTAGCGTTCGCTTCAATGTCCGCCACCATTTTTTGCTTAAGATCTAAGTCTTCAAAAACGGCTTCAATTACGACATCAATATGATTAAAACTGGTAAAATCGACACCACCAGACAGTTGCAGCATTTTCGCTTGCAGATCGGCCTTGGATAGAATGCGACGTTTGCGCTGTTTCTCAAATAACTTGTAGTTGTAGTTGAGCGCGTTTAAAACGCCATCGTTGCTAACGTCTTTGATGCGAACAGGTACTTTTGCTTTTGCAACAGACACATGGCTGATTCCGGCGCCCATCAGACCACCACCAAGCACACCAACTTTATGAACTGGTGCTGGTTTCGCATCCGTGCCATTTTCTTTCTTCATTTCTGTTGTGGCAAAGAAGATCGAACGGAGCGCTTTTGACTCTGAGCTCATCACAAGCTCACCGAAGCGCTTCGCTTCAAGCTCTTGACCTTTAGCGAAGCCTTTCTCTAAGCCATGTTGAATAACTTCTAGAATTGCAACCGTTGCTGGATAGTTACCGCGAGTTTTTTGATTCGTTTTCTTCGCAGCTTGCTCAAATACAAACTTGCGCCCTAGCCCGCTACCAGACATCACCTTTTCTTTCGTCGATAGCTTTTTCGTGCCCTTGTTTTTACCTTTGTCGATAAACTGTTTTGCTACGTCGAGCAAAATGGTGTCAGGCACACAGGCGTCCACAACGCCCAATTTTTTAGCTTTCTTCGCACGAAGTTGTTTACCCGTCAGGATCAAGTCCAACGACGGTAACAGGCCAATCAAACGTGGCAGACGCTGAGTACCACCAGAACCTGGCAATAAACCAAGTTGTACTTCTGGCAGACCTAAACGCGTTTTGTCAGAATCCGTACAAACACGATAATCACATGCAAGAGCCAGTTCTAAACCACCGCCCAAACATGGGCCATGAATAGCCGCAACGACAGGATACGGTAAGTCCGATAGCTGCTGGAATAAATCCTGACCTTGCCTTGCTAAGTCTTCCGCTTCACTTGCTGTGGTGCATGCTTCTAGCATTCGAACATCTGCGCCCGCAACAAAATTGTCCGGTTTTAAGGAGTGGATGATCATCCCTTTAATACCACTGGAGTCTTTTAGCTGAGCAAAAATTTCTTTCATTTCGTCAGCAAAAGCCGCCTGCAGCGTATTCATTTTTTCATTAGGAACATCAATTGCTAACCAAGCAATATTTTGCTCATCAACCTTTAGACTAAATGCTTTTTGCTCGCTCATTACTCAACCTCCAGAATCATTGCCGCACCAAGACCACCAGCAGCACATGCGGTATTCAATGCAATACCACCGCCACGGCGTTTTAGTTCTCGTAGGGTTTGCGTCATCATACGCGCACCAGTCGCAGCAAATGGGTGACCATAAGCAATTGATCCGCCAAGCACGTTGAACTTATCCATGTCAATTTCACCAATCGCTTTTGAGCGACCAAGGTTTTCTTGAGCAAACTTATCGGAAGCAAACATCTTCACATTCGCCAATGCTTGAGCAGCAAAGGCCTCGTGCATGTCGATCAACGTCAGGTCTGACAGTTCCAAGCCTGTATTTTCAAGCACTTTCGCTGTGGCATAAGTCGGCCCCATCAGCATGTCCTTTTCCACGCCGATAGCAGAGAATGCATAACCTCGGATGTAACCAAGAATCTCCATTCCGAGCTCTTTCGCTTTACCTTCTCGCATCAACATCACTGCCGCACCACCATCAGTCAATGGCGTACTGTTCGCAGCCGTAACACTGCCATACTGACGATCAAACGCAGGTCGCAATTTCGCGTATCCCTCAACCGTTGAGTCATGACGAATATTGTTATCTTCCGAAATCCACTTTTTGTATGGTTCAGGGAAAGCCGTCATCACTTCATCTTGGATTTTTCCTTCTTTCCAAGCTTGAGAAGCCAGCGTATGAGAACGATGTGCAAGCGCATCCTGTTCTGCGCGAGAAATACCATGTGTTTTAGCCATTTGCTCTGCAGTTTGTCCCATGGATAAACCCGTAGAGTACTCTGCTACTGCTGGTGGCACTGGCATCAGGTCTTTAAAGCTCAAGTTTTTGAGGATACTAAGCTTCTGACCCATTGTTTTTGTCTTACTAAGAGCAAGCAGATTAGCGGCCAGTTTCTTTGATACGCCAATAGGCAGGACGGAAGAAGAGTCTGCACCACCAGCAATACCAATATCGATGGTTCCCGCCATGATGCTTTCTGCGACATTAACCGCCGCTTGAAAACTCGTCGCACACGCTCGAGTCACACTGTATGCATCAGTATGGATGTTCATACCAGTGCCTAATACGATTTCTCGTGCGATGTTTGGCGCTTCAGGCATTTGTACTACTTGTCCAAATACCACTTGTTCGATTAGCTTCGGATCAATATCTGTTCGAGCAAGCATTTCGCTTACTACCATTTTCCCTAAATCGACCGCTGGCACTTGGCTAAATTCCGTGCTTTGACGAGCAAAGGGAGTTCGAAGCCCCGCGACAATAGCGACACGCTCACCATTGCGTGTTTTTACTTCCTGCTTGCCCATTGTTTCTCCTTAAATACAAGAGGTCTGACCTGATGCATTGTAATGAATTTGTTAAATTTATCAAACGTGCGTTTAAATAAACGTGAAGCAAGTAGTTCAATTACTCTACTTCTTTGATTCTTATGCGATTACTAATGGTTAACTATAGAGAGTTAAAACGGTAAGAGGTATACGGAAAGTAAAATCGAAGCAAAAAAAAACCACACATAACTGTGTGGTCGGAATATCTATAAAACAATTAACTTACGCCAATTGAAAAGTAATCAGTTTCCTGATTAGGAGAAAGTAAAGTCAGCCTTCAAAAGGAAGTGTCATCTTGCTCAACATGTTAGTCGCAATGACTAACGAGATGACAAGGTGTACTATAACCCCTTCACTGCTTGATATTTTGAAATAGATCAATTTTATAGTGATTTTACGAGTTTTAAGCTCACCTAAAGCGATTATTGATTCAAAACAATTCAAGAATCCACCATCAGAAGTCCCTTTTAATGCTCCATCGAGTGAACTTATCCAAGCCATTGATTACTAATGATGATATTGTTAACAATATATATCAATTCGTGTTCGATGATATCTGACATTTGCGTATACACTTTTAGGTAACCACATGGCTTATTGTGTCAAAGGGGTTGCATGACAAATCCTGCAACCAAAACCGCTAAGCGATGAAGCAAGTAAAGTCATGCTCAGAACAAATAAGAAACTCACAGAGCGAGGATGGAGGCTCCTGTGGCCATATTAAAAATGTTTGGAAAGAAAAATTCCAACAGTCCGGTCAACTCTGATATGGACAAGCAAAGAAAATACGAAGCGCTCGTCCGAGGGTATCATCGTGACTTGTACCGCTACGCATATTGGTTGTGCAAAGATAAAGCGGTCGCGGAAGATCTAGTTCAGGAAACCTGTCTTAGAGCTTGGAAGTCACTCGATAGCCTCCAGGACGAAAAAGCTGCCAAGTCTTGGCTCATCACAATATTGAGACGAGAAAATGCGCGCCGCTTCGAACGTAAACAATTTGATTTAGTTGATATCGATGACTACGGCAATGATGCTAAAGTTAGCGATGACTCACATCATCAGCAAGAATGGCTGCAGGCACAGATCATGAAGCTCGATGTTGAATACCGTGAGCCTTTATTTCTCCAAGTTGTTGGTGGTTTCAGTGGAGAAGAAATTGGCGACATTCTTGATTTAAATAAAAACACAGTGATGACTCGACTATTTCGCGCTCGTAATCAACTTAAAGAGATGTTGGATTCTCAAGATACCAAGAGAGGACAAAAGAATGGATGATTTAGAATTTCGTCGTCGTATTTTGTCGGATCCAAAACAAAAGGATGAAGAGATTCTGCAAGCTTTAGCTGGTAGCGACGCCAACAATAAGTTTGTTGATGACGTTTTGGATCTCGATGTAAAAATTAAACAAGCCATGAATGTGGATGTACCCGAAGATCTCGCAGATAAGATTTTATTTAGCCAGACGTCGAGTGCACTTGATGAAGAGAAGGTCGTCAGACCAAACTTTGTCCGCAAAGCAATGGCACTTGCCGCTTCTATTGCGTTCACCGCAGGGTTATTAGTTGGTCAAGTAAACTGGGGAAATGTTTTGGTGTCTCCAGCACAAGCCAGTTTAGCGGATACCGCGATGAAACACGTAATTCATGAAGAACCGTTTGTTCGTCATCTTGATGAGGATGTACCGAGCTCGCAAATTAATGCGAAAATGTCGCCATTTCATTACCAGTTTAGTGAAAACTTTCCATATCACGTTTACTACCTAAACCACTGCGGTTTTGGTGAATCCAATGCGGTGCATATGGTGTTCCAAGGTCCAAAAGGTAAAGTAACGTTATTTATTACTGGTATTCCAAGCGAACAAAGTACCGACTTTAATAAGGATGGCATGACCGGAATCGTTCAGCCCGTCGGGAGTTCAAGCCTGATTTTAGTCGGGGAAGAAGGTGAAAATATTGATGCGCTCGCTACGACTCTTGCATCAATGATTAAGCCGATGTAACAACTTCGACGATTTCCAGCCTTCAAAAGGTTAAATGCCGCTAAATGATCTTATTTAGCGGCATTTTTGTATAAATAGAACGCAAAACATTCACCATCGATATACCATTTAGAGCTTAAACTCTAAATTATGCATTTTAAGTGCAATTTCCCGTCTTTTAGACATCATTTCTGCAATTTTTATTCAATTTTATCCAATGGTCGGATTTGTCCAAGCAATTATTGATACTACTATCTGCGCCACTGAGCAAAAGCTCAATTTATCGTCCAAAGAGACGAATCTAATAAGGAAAAACAAATGACTCAGAACACGCGTCTGTTTAAAAAGACTCTCCTAGCAGTAACGGTAGCTTTTGCCTCAGGTCAATCGATGGCAGCGGGTTTCCAAATCAACGCTCAATCAGCAACTGGCATCGGCCGTGCATTTGCTGGTGATGCAGTAATCGCAGATAATGCAGCAGTAATGGCTCGTAACCCAGCAGCAATGGCTCTGTTTGATAAAATGGAACTTTCGCTAGGTTTCGAAAGCATTACTTCAATGATTGAAGTGAAAGATGCGAAATATTGTGGTTCAACGTGCCAAGTAGCACCAACACTGTTCAAGCCTGTCGACTCAAACTATGACGACGCTGGCGATACTTCTATTGCACCGAACATTCATCTAATCGTTCCTGTAAATGACAAGTTTGCATGGGGCGTAAACGCATACTCTAATTTCGGTACTAAAACAGAATTCGACAATAGCTTTGCGGCAAAAGAATATGGCGGCTTAACTGATGTTAAGAGCGTAAACTTTGGCCTTGCAGGTTCTTACCGTCTCAATGAACATTGGAGCTTTGGTGCTGGTTTAGATTTAATCTACGGCCAAGGTACAATGAAGCGTGAACATGCTGCAATAGGCACACTCGTCGATGTAGACGAAGCTGATGGTTGGGCTGTAGGTTTCAATGTTGGTACTGTGTACGAGCTAGATGAAAACAATCGATTTGGTCTTGCATACCGTCATAGTCCAGAAATGGAAGCAAAAGACGATAAAGGTCAAAAAATCACACTACCTTTACCAGATATGGCCGAGTTCTCTGGCTTCCACAAAATTCAAGACACTAAGTTTGCTGTACACTACAGCATCCAATACATTGGCTGGGAAACTTTCGATCAAATTGAATTCTCTAACTTAAAAGGCTCTCCTCTTGGCTCATCGTACGATAAACAGTACCAGTGGCAAGATGGTTGGCACTACTCGATTGGTGGTACATATTACCTAAGTAATAACTGGACACTTCGTGCTGGTTACATGTACGACACGAGCGCCCAAGCTGACTTAACGTCTGTTTCCGTTCCTGACTCAGATCGCCAATGGTTCTCTACCGGCTTTACTTATCACATTGATAGTAAATCAAATGTCGACTTTGGCTTTACGTACCTAATGGGTAAAGATGTTGAGGTAAATGAATCAACACCTAACCCAATGTACAACCCAAGTGACGCTCAAAGCCCTCAAAATATCTCGAGCTTGTCAGCAACAACACGCGCTGATGCTATTCTATTCGGCTTACAATACAGCCGTAGCTTCTAAACGCTTCGCTGTTAGTTAGTAGAAAAATACTTTATATAAAAGGCTGGATTTCCAGCCTTTTTTCATATCTGCGATTTATTGCCCACTCAATTTGAGTGAACACGTGTATCTAAATCTCACAATTAGGACGCACAACTGTTCGCTGAGTTCCGTTTACAAGCCCTTCACAGTTAGATTATTAAACCACACAAATAGCATTTAAAAGCATAATATTCCAAATGACCACTTGCGCTGGATTTTCATTTCTAAAGTAAAAACTCTACCTTTAAACTTTTGTCCCACGTTATAAACAAATCAGCGAACATTCGAATGAAAACCAACAAGACTCTTCTATCAACAGCAGTGGCATTAAGCCTACTTGGCGCAACGGGCATGGCTAACGCAGCAGGTTTCCAACTTGCTGAATATTCTGCAACAGGCCTAGGTCGAGCATATGCTGGTGAAGCTGCAATGGCTGACAACGCAAGTGCACAATGGCGTAACCCAGCAATGCTAACTTATTTGGAAGGCACTCAAGTGTCCGTTGGTGCAATCTATGTGAACCCAAATATTGATATTGAAGGTGATGTAAACTTCCACGGTAGCACTTCTTCTGCATCTTCAGATGACTTCGCACATGATGCAATCATTCCAAACTTCTACCTATCACACCAATATAATGAGAAATTCGCGATTGGTTTGGCATTTGGCACCAACTACGGCATGGAAACCGATTTAGGTAAAGGCTTTGGTGCATCGCACTTTGGTAACGAAGCAAGCGTAACGACAATGGAAGCGAACTTAAACGCAGCTTACAAAGTCAATGAATCGATCAGCGTTGGTGGTGGTATCCGTTACATCATCGGCGAAGGCAGCTTTGGCGCAGCAGCTCCTAAGAATAACGTTGTAGGGTTAAACCCTGAAACTAATCAACCAATCAGTGTTCCTCAAGGTACCGCTCTAAAATACATGGAAGGTGACGATACCGCTTGGGGCTGGCAAGTTGGTACAGCATGGCAGATCAATGAAAATAACCGTATCGGATTCGCGTACAAATCTGAAGTTGAACTGAAGCTTGAAGGCCATGCTGAAGGTCTTGGTTTTGGCTTCGGTACTTCTGAACGCGACAACGGCTACATGTATCTAAACCTGCCTGCAACGGCTGAGTTGGCAAGCTTCCACCAAGTAACAGACCAACTTGCATTACACGCAAGCGTTAACTGGACGGATTGGAGCTCTTTCGAGAAATTGGAAGCACGTCTAAATACTGCTGGCACGCATATGGTTAAAGTAGAAAACTGGGAAGACAACTATCGCTTTGCTGTTGGTGCCACTTACCAGCTTGATCCTAAGCTAGCGCTACGCACTGGTATTGCATACGATACTTCAGCGGTAAGCGACAAAAACCGTACGATCACTATTCCAGAAACTGACCGCACTTGGCTAAGTATTGGCGCAACGTACGATTGGACGAAAGACTTCAGCCTAGACGCTGGCTTCACCTATATTTTTGCGAAAGACGCACCAATCGTTGAGTCTCGTGGTTACAAGTCAGACGACACTGCAGAACAAGTCGGTGGCCAATTCGTAGGCGAAACTACGGGTAATGTTTGGCTAATCGGTGTTCAAGCAAACTACCGTTTCTAACCAAGCTGCAAAATACAAAAAAGGCTTAGCATCAGCTAAGCCTTTTTTCATTTCTCTATTGTGAAGAACAACGCTTAAAAGTCTTCTAGGTATTCGTCTAAATACTCTTCTTCTTCGATGTTAACTTCTTCTACCGTTTCAACTTCTGCTTTAAAGTTTTGACGCTGGATATAAACATCGCGAGTAAGAATATATGGATCCGGCGACGAGTCTAGCTGCGCTTCTTGCGGTACTAATAAAGCACGCTTCTCCATTCCTTCAAACGCCCACTTACCCAAACTCGCCCAGAAGTTGAGATAAGAGAGGGGTAAATACGTACTATCTACGGTATCTGTCACTTCACGTAAGGTATACGGACCATAACCTGGAACCATGAAGTAAGGACCATTTCCAACACCATAGTGGCCTACCGCATCACTGAACGCTTTCTCGTCGTACTTCGTAATACCCGCGGCACTTGCAATATCGAATAAACCGAAAATACCGAACGTCGAGTTAATCCAAAAACGGTTAAAGTGGTCCACAGCTTTCGTACCATTACCCATGATTAAGTTATTAACCATGCTTGCTGGCTCATCTAAGTTCGATAAGAAGTTAGCGATACCAGAACGAATAGGAACTGGCGTGTATTCTACATACGCAAGTGATACAGGACGAACCAAATACGGATCTAAATATTCGTAGTTGAGTTCCCACATGGTTCGGTTAAAGCCTTCCAACGGGTCATACACATCAGAAGTCGTTTGATTTGTTTCTTGTCCTGTTACTGCTTCATCAGGCGCACTTGAACAGCCAACCAGTCCAACGGCTAACAGCAACAAGAAGGTAGATTTACCCTTGTTATACATTTTATTTTCCATAACGACTATTAATGTACCTAAGTCACCCCGATTAACCATTGTACGTATGTTGAGCAGGATACATAGTAAAGATGACTCAGATATGGGAATAAATAAAGGCCAGCAATCGCTGGCCTTCGGTATTCTACTCGATCGTTTAGAGTCATACCACTAAAGGCAACTGACTCTACCTCGTTGTCATGTTTCAGAGACAGATGTTAACAATTAATACTGCTGATCAATGGTCACTTCTACTGGTGCGCCAAATTCAACTACGTCACTTTCTCCGTGCCAATCTTGATCACGCGTTGCTACGTTACCGTCAGAATCTACACGCACACGGACGATTAGCTTATCGAGTGAAGATAACTTTTGCCCTTGCATCATGGCATTGCCATCATCTAATACGACTGTGCGAGGGAAAGTACCTAGCGGATAACGAGCAGCAGCCACAGGCATTGGGGAGCCATCTGAACGATGTACTGACACAATCAGAACTGCGTTTGGATCCAACTGAGCATTTGGTGCCACATCAATTGTCACAGCTACACTCTTATCTGGTGAAACCGCTTCGCCCATTTGCTTACGAGCACTCTCAATACTGCGTGACAACATCTCGTAGCGGCTATCTTCTGGACCAATCATTTGCTGCATGATTCCCCAGTACTTGATGGCAGCCGGGAAGTCTTGACGCTCAAACGCATCGAACGCCAACAAAGAAAACACACGCAGATCGACATAGTCTTGCTGCATCAGCTTGCCGAGTAATGAGCGAGCCGTCGCTTGATCCATTTCCTCTTGAGACAGCATCAGAGCTTGTGCATAACCCAACATCACATCTGGGTCTTTTGGCTCTAGGTGGTACGATTTTTCCATCGCATCGATAGCTGTGGTGACATCACGATTTGCTAACGCAATACGACCTAGCAGTAACCAACCTGTCGAGTCTTCCGGCTGGTAATGTAAGCGAGTTCGAAGGGCAAGGGTCAAATCCGCCATTTCATCGTCACTCAGCGGCTCAGAAGAAGCCGACATCAGCTTTTTCGATAACTCAGGTAGATTTGCAGACACTTCTTGCCATTGAACAATATCGTCTGACGCGCCAAATTTATAATACAAACCATAGCTCAGCACCACCGTCAGAATTACCGATGGAACTAAAACCGCGATTGGAGAAACCTTAGTTTCTTTTTGCGCTTTATCACCAGGGATATCGTCAAGCAGTGATTGCTTTAGATCAGAAATCAGTTCGTCTTCACTTTCAACTAGACCTTCGTCAGTTTCTTCTGCAAGCTCAGATAGTCGGTCTTTATAAAATGCCTTGTTAAGCTCATCGCGTAACACATCATCATTGTTCGCTTTTTGTTTAAGCAGCGGCAAAGCCACCAGCGCACAAGCAATAAGCGTGAGAACAACGGTGGAAATCCAAAATAGTGTCATTACTTCTTATCTCCGTTGTTCTCTTCTTCAAGCAATGCTTTTAAACGAGCTTCTTTTTGCTCATCCCATTGCTCGTCACTGCTCGCTTTTGCCTTAACTTTAGATTTACGGCTACGCAGCACAATCAAACCAAAACCACCCAGTACTACAGCGAGTGGCCCTAGCCACAAAATCGCAGTCGCGACCGTAAATGGTGGGTTGTAAGTCACGAAGTTACCGTAACGGGCGATCATGTAATCAACAATCTCATCTTTGGACTTACCTTCTTTGGTCATTTCGTACACCTTATGGCGTAAGTCCTGAGCAAGTTCAGCGTTAGAATCCGAGATCGTGTTGTTCTGACATTTAGGGCAACGGAGCGTATGGCTTAACTCTTTGAACTGCTGTTCTTGTTCCAAATTATCAAACTCGTACACTTCAATGGCCGCATGAGCAGCAAGAGATAATGTCATCGCAGCAAAAACGGCAAGAATTAGCTTTCTCATTGCTTCGCCTCCTCAACCAATTTGTTGTAAAGCGGCTCCAGTGTTTCTGACCAATTACGTGGGTTTACATCCCCTACATGGCGATAGCGAATCACACCATTTGCATCAATAATGAATGTTTCTGGAGCACCATAAACACCAAGGTCAAGGCCAAGCATACCACTGCCATCAAATAGGCTGATCAAGTACGGGTTGCCGAGATCATTCAGCCAACCTATTGCTTTATTACGATCATCTTTGTAATTCATACCGATGATCTTAACGCCCTTACCCGCCAATTCGTTTAGGTATTTATGCTCTGCATAACACGTTGGGCACCACGTTGCCCAAACGTTCAAGAGCAACGGTTCACCTTTAAAAATTGATTGGTCGTACTGTTTTCCAGGCTCAGCCAGATCTTCTAAATGAAATTCAGGAACTGGCTTGCCAACCAAAACCGACTCCAATTTAGTTGGATCATCGCCCTCTTGATTACGCATTAATTGGGTTGCGAAAATGCCCGCTAGAATCATGAAAGCGACAAGCGGAATAAATAAGATTTTCTTATTCATGTTATGCCTCCTGCTCTTTTGACTTCGCGTTTTTCTTCGGCGATTTACGGAAGCGGTAGCGTTTATCAGAAATCGCTAGTGCGCCGCCTAATGCCATAATCAAAGAGCCAGCCCAAATCCAACGAACGAACGGTTTATAGTAAATACGAACAGCCCAAGATCGGTTGTCGTCTAAACGTTCACCCATTGCAATGTATAAGTCGCGGCTAATACCACGGTCAATGGCTGCTTCAGTCATCATAGACTTAGCCGTACGGTAGAAGCGCTTCTCTGCGTGAAGCGTATTCACGTATTTGCCATCGTGTGTGATCTCAAAGTCTGCGATGTAGCCATCGTAGTTTGGACCATCTTTATCACGCAAGCCTGAGAAGTAGAAATCATAGCCTTGAATTTGGAAGTGTTCGCCAGGTGCTAAACGTACATCACGCTCGATGCTGTAGTTCTGTACCATCGCAATACCGATAACAGATACCGCCAGACCAACATGACCCAACATCATTGCCCAGTGGCTACGTTGCAGCTTGCGAACACCTTCACTAAAGCTATGACGGTGCGTTGCGCGCTCGTACAGTTCAAAGCCATGCATCGCAATAATCCAAATCGCCATCACCCAACCAATGTAAGCCATGGTTGAGAAGAAATCGGCAAACAGGTACACGCATAGCGCGGCCAAGGCGAAAGCAAGCACACCTGAAACGAGCATTGGTTTCACAAGTTTAGATAAATTGTCTCGCTTCCAACGAATAAGAGGACCAATACCAAGCAGAAAAGCAAATGGCATCATTAACCACGCAAATAGCATGTCAAAGAATGGCGCACCGATAGAGACCGACCCCAAACCAAGCTGCTTGTGTACGAGCGGCAACAGTGTCCCCACTAACACCACAACAAGAGCGGCGATAAGTAATACATTGTTGGCTAAGAGCGCATTTTCACGTGAGACTAAGTCGAAGTTACCTCGTACACGCACTGCTGCCCCTTTTACGGCAAACAGCAATAAAGAGCCGCCGATAACGAAAACGAGGAAGCCTAGAATAAACATACCGCGCGACGGGTCAGACGCGAACGCGTGCACCGATACTAAAATACCGGAACGGACTAAGAAGGTGCCCAACAAACTCAACGAAAATGCAGAGATTGCCAATAGTACCGTCCACGCTTTAAATGTGCCGCGTTTTTCTGTCACGGCAAGAGAGTGCATTAATGCGGTACCCGCTAACCAAGGCATGAATGATGCGTTTTCTACTGGGTCCCAGAACCACCAGCCACCCCAGCCAAGTTCGTAGTAAGCCCACCAAGAACCCAGTGCGATACCAAGTGTTAAAAATACCCATGCAGCGGTTGTCCAAGGACGAGACCAACGAGCCCAAGCCGTATCAAGGCGTCCGGTCATTAGGGATGCGATCGCAAAAGAGAACGCAACCGAGAAACCAACATAGCCCATGTAAAGCATTGGCGGGTGAACAATCAAACCAGGGTCTTGAAGCAGAGGGTTCAAGTCACGTCCGTCAACCGGGAAGAACGGTAACGTACGTAGGAATGGATTTGACGTTAAGATGATAAACAGTAGGAAACCCACTGAGATCATGCCCATAACAGCAAGTACACGTGCAACCGACTCTTGCGGCATACCACGACTAAACGTCGCTACAGCGACAGTCCAAGCAGCTTGGATTAAAACCCATAGCAACAGTGAACCTTCGTGTGCACCCCATACTGCGGTTAAACGGTAGTACCAAGGGAGCTGACTATTCGAGTTGCTCGCTACATACTGTAACGTGAAGTCGTTGGTATAAAATCCCCAACATAAAATGGCGAAAGAGAACAACAGCATCAGGAACATAGACCAAGATAGCGGTCGCGCTGTGTTCATGAGCATGGTGTTATTATTCGATGCTCCCCACAATGGCAATACGCTCAACAGCACTGCCATTGCAAGCGAAAGAATGAGAGCAAAGTGACCGATTTCAGCAATCATTGGCCGCTTCCTTGTTTCTGTTCGGTGCTGTATTGAAGCGGTTCATGCGTTTTCTTCATCGCTTCTGCAATTTCTGGTGGCATGTATTCTTCATCGTGCTTCGCTAGGACCTCAAATGCCTCAACTGTCGTGGCATCTTTCAGTACACCTTGAGCAACAATACCCTGCCCTTCACGGAACAAGTCAGGAAGAATACCGTCATAGGTAATCGTCACTTTCGGACCGACATCGTGCAGGTCAAAACTCACTTTCAAAGAATTAGGATCTCGACGAACTGAGCCCACAACCACCATTCCACCGATACGCAGACGCTGGCCTACTTCTGGCTTGGTGCCATCTGGCTTACCATTAACCAATTCCGTTGGAGTGTAGAAAAGGTCCATATTTTGGTTAAGCGCATAAAGTATCAAACCAATGGTGGCACTAATACCGATAAAGATCGCTAGTACAATACCTAGCCTCTTTTTACGTCTCGGGTTCATAAGGTGTTCTCCATGTTCTTCGCTGCGTCGATACGAGCTTGACGGTCAATTTTTGCTTTCACTTCTTTCAATAATGCATCACCGCGGCGAAGGCTAGTGATCAGAAGAATCAGCATGGATAAGAAAGTAATACCAAACGCACTCCATACGTATGATGCGTAGCCACCCATGGCAAAAAAGTCGCTCAGAGATTCAAAATGCATAATCAGTTACCTCACTGAGTTTGTTCTGTTGCGAGTTTGCGCACCCAAGGGCGGTGACTTTCTTTACTGATGATTTCGTTACGAAAACGGACCATCGTCACGGCACCAAAGAAGAACGCAAAGCCAAAGATGTTCAGCAATAACGGCCAAAGCATGTCGGATGAAATAGAAGGTTGTTCAAATTTCGTGATCGTCGCACCTTGATGAAGCGTGTTCCACCATTCCACGGAAAAGTGAATGATAGGTAGGTTTACTACGCCTACGATCGCTAAAATACCAGCAGCTTTTGCGGCGGTTTTTTGATCGTCAAACGCATGGTAAAGCGCAATCACACCAAGGTAGAGAAATAGAAGAATCAATTCAGATGTAAGACGGGCATCCCATACCCACCAAGTGCCCCACATAGGCTTGCCCCAAACAGCACCTGTAAGTAGAGCAATAAAAGTAAATACTGCACCAATCGGAGCCATCGCAAGTGCCGCCATATCAGATAGGCGAACTTGCCATACTAGGCCAATAAATGCAGCGATCGCCATCGACATATAAACGCCCATAGACCAAATAGCTGATGGGACATGAATGTAGATGATTCGGAAACTGTCACCTTGTTGGTAATCTGAAGGCGCAAATGCAAGCCCCCAAACCGTACCAACCGATAAGCATACGAGGGCCAATACAGAAAACCAAGGCAGAAACTTACCACTCAAACGATAAGCTGCTTCTGGCTTGGCATAAGGATGTAGCCATTTCCACATGTTTTGTTCTCACTCTTACTTCAGGGACACTGTCTAAAGGGTTGAGACCGTAGCAGTGCTTTAATAATAATTCTTTGATCAAGCGCCGCTTCATTGGCACTTTATTGAGTTAGTTGACACTAACTCGTAATGCGGCACTGATGGCAAAAGGCGTTAATGTCATCGCCCCCATTAGCATCGCACCTAAAATCGCTAGTTGACCGTTATACGCCATACCGAGTGCGGCAGCATCAATTGCCGATGTTGCGAAAATCAAAATTGGGATGTAGAGCGGAAGAATAAGCAAACTCAAAAGAACGCCACCCTTTTGCAACCCAACAGTCAACGCCACACCAATGGCACCAATAAAACTTAGTGTTGGTGTACCGATCATCAAGGTTAATACAACCGATAGCCAAGTATTGAAGTCGAGCGAAAGTAAAACCGCCAATAATGGGCTAATTAAAATCAGAGGTAACCCTGTTAACAACCAATGTGCTATGACCTTTGAAACCACTACAAGTTGCAATGGAATCGGCATTAGCATCATTTGTTCTAGTGCACCGTCTTGAAAATCATCACGAAATAGACGCTCTAATGATAATAAGGCGGACAGCAATGCGGCAACCCAAACGATGCCCGCTGCAATACGTGCTAACAAATTAGGCTCTGGTCCAATACTCAGAGGAAAGAGAGTAATGACAATAATAAAGAACCACAGCGGGTTCAGAATGTCTGCCTGACGGCGAAATGCGATTAGGAGCTCACGACGAATGATGGTGGTCATCGAGGAAATCATATCAGTCACCCAGCTTTATTTTTCTAAGTTTCGGGCTGTCCGCAAACATATCTTGATGCGTCGTCAACACAACAATACCGCCATTATCAGCATGACTTGCGAACAAAGATTCAAGCACCTTGACACCTTGCTTATCAATGGCAGTCAACGGCTCATCTAAGATCCATAAAATTTGCTTACTGAGCCATAACCTTGCCAATGCGACTCGTCGTTGCTGACCTGCGGAAAGTTGTGCTACAGGCACATCTTCTCGACCAGCTAATCCTACTTGAGTCAAAGCGATAAAGATTTCTTCGTCTGAAGAGCGATTATTTTGAATAGATTGATAAAAACGTAAGTTTTCTAATGCGGTAAGCTCTCGTTTCACTCCTGTTTGATGTCCTAAGAAAAGCAGATCTTGATGGAAAACATCACGAGATTTTTCAACCTCTTCGCCTTTCCATTTAATGACACCTTCTTCTCTATCACCTAACCCTGTCACAATCCGTAGCAATGTAGTTTTACCAGTACCATTACGCCCTTCGATCTGGACCAATTCACCAGGCTTAATTTCAAACTGCAGGTTTTCAAACAGAACCCTTTCATCACGGATTGCTGTCAGGTTAGACACTTCTAACATAGAGCTTCAACTAAAAAATGAACGAGCCGCTATATTAGCACAGCTTAGTTATGACAAAACAGGATAAGAGGGCTAGGTTACATGTAAGTTCATGTATTTTTGTTAATTAATCATCACACTTTAATAAAATTAACTATAAGTAGTTATAAGCGCTCATTTTGAATTTGAGAGGCCAGAGCTAAGAGCAAGATCGACTGAAGGTTATCTAGGGTTGTATTTAAGAAGAGCATTAGCGGCTAAAAACAAAAAAGAGGCGTAATAACGCCTCTTTTTTATCGCTTGATAACCTTTAGCGTCGACGACGTCCACGCGCTGGATATTCTGCGTCATCTGATGGCTGACCACTTAATGGTGGAATCTTCTCTTTCCCTGCCAGTTTCTTCTGCAGTGAAAGCATCAACTCAGCTTCGGCTTTTGGTAGTTCGCACTCTTCAATCAGCTCGTTGATATCAGCGCCAAGCTGTACCATTTTAGAAGCGCGACTGTACAAGCGACCATCAGTATCAGCGTGTTCGAGTTCGCGAATTCTCTCGTTTAAGTGCTGAATAATGTCTTGTTGCTCCGTCACTTTTTGCCCAAGACCAACAACAACCGAGCGCACTTCGAGTAACTGCTTACTCAACTTTTGCACTTCTTTATCTGCGTGTCGAGATTGAGCTCGTTGTTGGTCTAACTGCTTTTGTAACCCCGAGCGAATCCGCAGTTGCAAAACAACCAATACTAACACGATAAAAGCGACGCCACCCGCAAGGAATGGAGCAGATAAAAGAGTCTCTTCAGCCATTAAAGGTGAGCCATCTCGTCCCACTCGTCATCTGTTAGCAGCTTGTTCAAATCTACAAGGATAAGAAGCTTGCCGTCACGGTTGCTCACACCCTGGATGAACTTCGCACTCTCGTCGGTACCAACTGAAGGCGTCGTATCAATTTCAGAAGAACGCAGATAAACGACTTCTGCCACGCTATCTACTAAGATACCAATCACTTGACGCTCAGACTCGATCACAATAATACGAGTGTTGTCGGTGACTTCGCCTTCCATCAGGCCAAAACGTGAACGTGTATCGATAACAGTAACTACATTACCGCGTAGGTTGATGATACCAAGTACATAATCTGGTGCACCTGGAACAGGGGCAATTTCAGTATAACGAAGTACTTCACGAACTTGCATTACGTTGATGCCGTACGTTTCTTCTTCTAGCTGGAACGTCACCCACTGAAGAACTTCGTCATTCGATGCATCTTTCTTCACTTCTACTTCAAAAGCTTGAGACATAGTTAATCCTCGTTAATGTCGTTCCCGACTTAAATCTAATTCAGTGATTTGACATCTAAACCGGCGTTTAGCATGTCAATGAGCGCCTGGACATGAATTAAGGCACACATTTTTTCTTTTACCATGCCCGCTAGCCAAGGGCGTTTACCCGCCTGCTCACGCCAGCGAACCTTGTCGATATTAAGCGTTTCCGTCCCCATTAATTGGTTACTGGCCAACCCCCACATGCTCTCACCAAGCATGACGACATATTGGTAGTTATCTTTATAGCTATCATCACGAAGCTTATCTGCCATCACCCATTTCGCGGTATCGACGACATCAAACTGTTGCTCGCGATTTGTTTGTAGCCCCAAATACCAGGCGGGTTTTCCTATCAAATGGTTAAGCTCGCTAATGCGATGAATACCACCTAACTCATCAAGAGGTACAGCAAACGTGACACCATTCACATCAAAGTAAAGAACTTGGAAGTCCTCACTTCGCTTCGTGCTTTCCCAGACCGTTGGTATATCGGAATCTGCTTGTGTTTCGAGTTCAGTATCGACGTTCGATTCTATATTGATACTTTGTTCGATCACTGCGTGAGGTTCATCCACCTCTGGTTGCGCTTCCTCAAAAACTGGCTCATCAATCACCCAGTCCTGTATTTCCTCAACACCCTGAAGCTCAGGCACCTCACTAAAGGTTTGTACCTCAGGCTCAGCCGCTTTTATCTCTGCTGCAATATCAATCGTATTTTGTTCAAGAATACTATCAATATCCAACTCAGCCACTGGGTTGCTTGCTTCAAGCTGACTTAATAGCCTTTGAACATCTTCCAGGTTTGGAGCTTCCAACTCTGGCGGATATGTTTCTTGAAACTGGTACGTTTCTGGCTCCGAGTATTGTAGCTGTAATTCTGGCTCTGGCTCTGGCTCTGGCTCTGGCTCTGGCTCTGGCTCTGGCTCTGGCTCTGGCTCTGGCTCTGCAGATGATACCTCTTGAGCCAACAGGTCAAGGTCTTCCTCAAGAGTCGTTATTTCAGTTTCATCATCCAGTAATGCATTAAAGTAGTCATCAAGTGCTTGTTCACTGGACAGCACATCATTACTGCTCATCGAACGCCAACCTCTCCAGGTAAATCAGTAGCTGTTTATAGGCAAACACACCACGACTACCAGAAGCAAAATGCGACGCTGGCAAGTGCTTTAAACTGGCATCGCGGAACTTGGTATCAATAGGCACCGCTGAGGTCCACACTTGATTTGGGTAATCTTTTTTCAGTTGCATCAATGTCTGCAATGACGCTTTCGTGCGCTTATCGTACATGGTTGGGACGATAGTCACTTTGAAACCGCCCGGGCGAGATTTTTGCATAATGGTTAGCGTACGCATCATGCGCTCTAGACCTTTCATTGCCAAAAACTCTGTTTGAACAGGAATCAAAATTCGGTCACTGGCTGCCAACGCGTTCACCATCATCACGCCAAGGATTGGCGGACAGTCAATCAACACATAGTCATAGTCTTGTGAGACAGTTTGCAGCGCCCGTTTTAAGATTAATCCCATACCACTGCGATTACCCATTACGCGATCAAGCGTGGCAAGGGACATATGCGCGGGAATGATATCCATTCCTTCCAGCTCTGTTTCTAAAATCAACGGCTTAACCGTCTCACGAGAAAACGTCTTCAACTGGAATAAATCAAATAGGCTCGAAGTTACTGCATCAGGATCATAACCGAGATAAGTAGTCAGTGAGGCGTGAGGATCAGTATCAACCATCAATACTCGATGGCCTTTCTGGCTCAATAAGCCCGCCAATGTCACTGTTGAGGTGGTTTTACCCACGCCTCCTTTCTGGTTAGCTACACTCCAAACAATCATGATGAATCCTAAGCTAGGCCAACTTCCACCAACATGCGTTCAGCAATGCGGTCAAGCGGTAAATCTTCTGAAGAAATGCCTGCTTTAGCAACCGCTTGGGGCATGCCATAAACAACACAACTGTCTTCATCTTGTGCCCAAATTGTTGAGCCTGAAGACTTCAACATGCGAGCGCCCTCACGACCGTCTGCACCCATGCCTGTCAACACTAAAGAGAGCACTTTGTCGCCATATACTTTTGCGGCAGAACCAAAAGTCACATCCACACATGGTTTGTAGTTCATGCGGTCGCCGCCATCAATAATGCGAAGACGAGCAGCGCCCGCTCGTCCATCCACCATCATTTGTTTCCCACCTGGTGCAAGGTATGCCACACCGGGCTGTAACACATCGCCATCTTGTGCTTCTTTCACTTGAATCTTACACAAGGTGTTCAAACGACTGGCAAACGCAGCAGTAAACGTTGCTGGCATGTGTTGAATCAATACAATCGGATGCGGATAGTTCATCGGCAAACGCGTCAGAATTTTTTGTAGAGCAACGGGGCCACCTGTTGATGTTCCAATTGCCGTCAGTTGATACTTCTTACCAGAAGCACGGTACTTTGTCGCAGCAGGTCGAGTTGGTGTTGGAGTCACAGGTGAAGCCGTTCTTGAACCTAATGGTCGAGTAGTCGTGCTGGTACTCGCTGTTGGGCGAGCGATAGGTCGACGCATGAAAGCGCGCTTCGAGGCAATCTGAATCACACGCTGTTGAAGTAATGACACCGCTTCTTCACGGTTACGCGCAATGTCCTCAAACTTTTTCGGTAAGAAGTCCAATGCGCCCGCATCTAGCGCATCAAGCGTAGCTTTCGCCCCGTCGTGGGTCAGGGACGAAAACATTAGAATTGGCGTTGGAGCAGCGGCCATTATTTCACGTACAGCTGTAATGCCATCCATCACTGGCATTTCAATATCCATCGTGATGACGTCAGGTTTGAGAGATTTGGCTTTCTCAACCGCCTCTCTACCATTTACCGCAACGTCAATCACTTCTAGGCGCGATTCTGAGTTGATGATTTCGCTCACGCGACGTCGGAAAAAACTCGAATCATCAACGACTAGTACTTTAATCGCCATCTTATTCCTTTTAATAACGTCAGCTTTGCTTAAAGGCGTGAAGCCGCAGCATATCGCTTAAGTAAATCAGGCACATCTAGAATTAATGCAATATGGCCATCGCTAGTAATTGTCGCACCAGCCATACCTGGAGTGCCCTGTAATAGATTATCGAGTGGCTTAATAACCACTTCTTCTTGACCAATAAGCGTATCCACAACAAAACCAACGCGCTGGTTACCAATCTGTACAATCACCACGTGACCGTGACCAGTACGCTCTTGGACGTTTTGCGATTTGGATGCCAACCAGTTTTGTAAGTAAAATAGTGGGATAGATTTCTCACGCACAATAATCGTCAGCTGACCATCTACCACGTTTGTACGACTAAGATCCAAGTGGAAAATTTCACTCACCGAAGCCAGTGGTAGAGCAAAAGGATGACCGCCAACACCAACCATCAGAGTCGGTAAAATCGCTAACGTTAGTGGTACTTTGATCGTAATCTTAGTGCCCTTGCCTAGCTCAGAATCGATATCGATTGAACCGTTTAAGGTATTGATCGCCGTCTTAACCACGTCCATACCCACACCACGACCAGAGATGTCAGAAATTTTATCTTTACTTGAGAAACCAGGTGCGAAGATAAGGTTGAAGCACTCTTTATCTGTTAAACGTGCCGCCGCATCTTCATCCATCATGCCACGCTTCACCGCGATGCCACGCAGTTTGTTCGGGTCCATACCGCCACCATCATCTACGATGGATAGTTCAATATGGTCCCCTTCTTGCGATGCTGACAAAATCACTTTACCTGTGCGTGATTTGCCGGCCTTCGCGCGTGCGTCTGGCATTTCAATACCGTGATCAACCGAGTTACGTACCAAGTGAATCAACGGATCGGCCAATGCTTCTACAAGGTTCTTATCGAGATCGGTTTCTTCACCGCGCATTTCTAGCACGATGTCTTTATTTAGGTTACGAGCCAAGTCACGAACAACGCGTGGGAAGCGGCCAAACACTTTCTTAATTGGCTGCATACGCGTTTTCATTACCGCGCCTTGTAGATCCGCAGTTACCACGTCAAGGTTAGCGACCGCTTTGGACATCTCTTCGTTGTCGCTATTCAAACCAAGGCTTAGTAGACGGTTACGCACCAATACGAGCTCACCCACCATGTTCATGATGGTATCAAGCGTCGAGGTATCAACACGAACGGTTGCTTCAGCCTGAGGTTTTTTAACCGCTGGTGCTTTGGCTTCTTCTTTTACCGCGACTGGTTTAGATTCTGGCTTTGGTGCTGGCGCTGCTTGAACAGGTGCTGGCTTAGCAACAGGCTCAGGTTTCGCAGGGCTTTGCTCTACGTTTGCTGAAGCAGGCTTCGTTGCCATGTCCAATTCTTCTAGCGTTGGGCCTTTACCTGAACCATGTAGCTCATCGAGTAACTTTTCGAACTCTTCGTCCGTCATTAAGTCACTGTCTTGATTTGATGAAGATGCCACTGGAGCGGAAGGCTCTGCCGCTTTAGGTGGCTCTACTGGTACGGATGCAGATGCAGCAGCCTCTGCCGTAGAAGGGCTTTTTCCTACACCGTGCAGTTCATCGAGTAAACGTTCAAACTCATCATCAGTGATATCACCACTTTCAACTGATGGCGCACTCGATTGAGGCGGTTCAGATGGCGTTGTAGATGTCGCAGACATTGAAGCGCCTGGCGCTGAACCTTTACCATGAAGCTCATCAAGTAGCTTTTCGAATTCGTCTTGGGTAATTTCATCAACAGAGCCGACACTTGATGGTGCTGACGGCGCAGCAGGTTCTTCGATGATAGGCTCGGGAATAATAGGCTCTGGAGTAGCCACTGGTTCTTCAACTACGGTTGCCGCTACTTCATCTTCTGACTCAGGTTTGCATAGACGATGAAGTTCTTCAAGAAGCTCAGGGTCCGCAGCTTCTAACGGCTCACGATCTTGAACAGCCTGGAACTGGGTATTAACCGTATCCAAGGCTTTTAGCATCGTATCCATTAAGTTTTGCGTTACCGTGCGTTGACCGTTTCGTAAAACGTCGAACACGTTCTCCGCACCATGACAAGTATCGACTAGCTCTGCCAATGAAAGGAAGCCGGCACCGCCTTTTACGGTATGAAACCCGCGGAAAATAGCATTAAGTAAGTCTTTGTCTTCTGGGTTATTTTCCAATTCAACCAACTGCTCAGAAAGCAGCTCGAGAATTTCCCCAGCCTCAATGAGAAAGTCCTGAAGAATATCTTCGTCTAAATCGTAGCTCATACGTTACCTTTAAAATCCAAGACTGGACAACAAGTCATCGACTTCGTCCTGCGATGAAACCGCATCTTCTCTCAGTTCTGGATGAAGAATCGGGCCTTCGGCTTCGCTTGTTTGTGTATTCTTTTTATCTGCCGGTTCTGACAAAACTTGAATATGTTCTTCAAGTTTATTTCCAGAGAATACGGTTAGGATTTCCACTAAGCGGCCTTCAACTTCATTAACCAACGTAATTACGCGGCGAATGATTTGGCCAGTTAGGTCTTGGAAGTCTTGCGCCATGAGAATTTCGGTCAATTGGCCGCGCAATTCAGTGCTGTCACCTTCGACTTGCACTAATAGCCCGTCGATTCGGTGACACAGTGCTTTAAATTCGCTTAATTCTATGCGCCCGTGCATGAGTTCATTCCATTGAGGACGAACTTTTAGAAGGCAATCATGCAGGTTGTCAGCGATAGGAAGGCAGCAGTCGACCGCATCCATTGTTTTGTTGGCTGCAAGCTCTGTCTTCTCGATCACATAATTGAGACGATCCCTAGCATTAGGGATTTCGTCTTTCGCAATTTCGGTCATGCGCTGATCGAGACTGAACTGCTTGAGTGATTCGTGAAGGTCTCGAGTTAACGCTCCAATTTCTTGCAGCATTGGGTTATCGGCACCTTCGTAGATCGAGGCAACAAGCATATTGGCTTGGTCTTGTTCCCCGTTTTCTAGCATTTGAACGAGTGACTTCGCCTGCTCTAGTGAGATCATTCTGAATAGACCCTTTTACGTTTAGTTCTTCTTATCACTTTGAAAACGCTAAACGAGTCATTTAATAGGTATTTAATAATTGGTATGAATGACTCGAATAACAAAGAGAAAGAGAGAGTTATAAACGCTCGAAAATTTTATCTAATTTTTCTTTTAATGTTGCAGCAGTAAATGGCTTAACAATGTAGCCGTTTACACCTGCTTGAGCAGCTTCAATGATCTGCTCACGCTTCGCTTCAGCCGTGATCATTAGAACTGGCAGATGCTTAAGTTCTGCATCCGCGCGGATGTGTTTAAGCAAATCGATGCCTTGCATACCTGGCATGTTCCAGTCAGTTACAACAAAATCGAAGTCACCTTTTTTCAGCATTGGTAATGCGGTTAAACCATCGTCCGCTTCTTGAGTGTTATTGAAACCCAAGTCACGAAGCAGGTTTTTAACAATACGGCGCATTGTTGAGAAATCATCAACAATAAGGATCTTCATGTTTTTATTCAAAATTGCCTCCACTGAATCGTAAAATCAGTGTTTTTAGTCATTTTGTGTCCACGCACTGAGCTTGGTACGTAAACGTTGCATCGCTTGACTCAGTATTTGACTTACGCGAGATTCGCTTACGCCTAACACATCGCCAATTTCTTTCAAATTGAGTTCTTCATCATAATAAAGCGAAAGAACCAAAGCTTCACGCTCTGGAAGCTGTTTTATTGATTCAACCAGTGCTTTTCGAAATGATTCATCAACTACCCCTTTGAATGGGTTGCTGTCATCGGTTTCATCCACTGGTGAAATCACATCATCAGAAACGCCTAAATCTTCAATACCGACTAATTTTGAGCAGTTGATATCGGTAAGAGCACTATGATATTGATCCAGTGTCATACCGAGATGCGTGGCTACTTCAGAATCAGTAGGATCTCGATTTAATTCGCCTTCCAGCTCCGCAATCGCTTGGTTAATCTCTCGATTATTTTTATGAACAGAACGCGGTACCCAATCGCCTTTACGCATGTCATCTAACATTGCGCCACGAATACGGATACCTGCATAAGTTTCAAAGCTCGCACCTTTAGAACCATCATAATTCTGCTGAGCTTCGATAAGACCGATCATGCCGGCCTGAATTAAATCCTCTACCTGAACACTCGGCGGTAAACGGCCTAGTAGGTGGTGAGCAATGCGCTTAACCAACACTGAATAACGTTCAATGAACGCCTGCTGGCTATTAAATTTGCCATGTTGGTCATAGGTTATCGCTTTATTCACCAAAAGGGTCCTCTGCGAATTCGGTACGATTTAACAGCCTTTCCACAAAAAATTCCAAGTGTCCACTTGGTGTTTTCGGTAGTGGCCACGTCAACGCTTTGTTTGCTAGTGAGCTGATAGCTAAAGCGGCAGGCGAGCGTGGGAACGCATCAACGACAATTTTTTGTCTTTTTACAGCCTGTCGTACTTTATCATCTAATGGAATACATGCTACGAGTTCAAGGCTAACATTCAAGAATCGCTCTGTGACTAGTGTCAACTTTGCAAACAATTCTCGCCCTTCACGGTAGCTTCTGACCATATTTGCTACAACTTTAAAGCGTTGAACTTGGTGTTCTTTACTCAACAGCTTGATTAATGCATAGGCATCTGTGATTGACGTCGGTTCATCACACACAACTACAACCACATCTTGAGCTGCTCGCGAAAAACTGATTACCATGTCAGAGATACCAGCAGCGGTATCAATCAGCAGGACATCCATTTCGTCTTCAAGACTACCAAATGCTCGAATGAGTCCAGCATGCTGAGCGTGAGAAAGCTCTGTCATGCTCTGTGTGCCAGAAGTTGCAGGAATTATCTTTATACCATAAGGCCCTTCGACAATCGCATCTTTTAGCTCACATTCACCCGCTAAGACATGTCCTAGATTACGTTTTGCACGAATTCCGAGCATCACGTCCACATTGGCCAGACCTAAATCAGCGTCGAGAACCATCACCTTCTTGCCTTGGCGAGCCATACAAATCGCCAGACCCAGTGTTACGTTTGATTTCCCCACACCACCTTTGCCGCCAGTAACAGCAATCACTTTGGTCAACGATGGTTGTGTTAAGCGACGGAGGCCGCTTGCTTGATCGTGTATCATATTCTCAGTCATAGTAGTCCGCCGCCTTAGAGTCCTTCACTGTCACTGTTCCAAAAGTGAGGTTCGTTCTCTGTCGACTTCTCTAACAGTTCATTTGCTTTCGCAAGCATATATTTTGGTTGCGCTATCACAATGTCTTCTGGTACGCGCTGACCATTAGCGATGTAAGCTACTGGCATTGCGTTTTGAATCACTACACTGATGAATTCGCCTAGGCTTAATGACTCATCAAGCTTCGTCATAATACAACCCGAAAGTGGTATACGTCGGAAGTGATCCAGCGTTTCTTGTAGAACACGACGTTGTGCGGTAGCCGGCAAAACAAGGTAGCTGTGAATCACTTCTCCGCTCTCTTGCATTAGAGTGTCGAGCTGCTCGGAAAGCCTCACATCTCGTTGCCCCATCCCTGCCGTATCGACCAAAATCAGTCTTCTGTTTCTTAGCTGATATATAACATCGGCTAACTCGTTAGAATCTTTAGCAACTCTTACGGGACAACCCATGATTCTTCCATAAATTGAGAGCTGCTCATGTGCACCTATGCGATATGTATCTGTTGTCACAAGGGCCACATTGTCGGCACCGTATTCCATGGCTGCGCGTGCTGCGAGTTTCGCTACGGTTGTTGTTTTCCCAACCCCCGTCGGACCCAACAATGCGACTACGCCACCACGTTTTAAAATGTCCTGTTTAGGAATATTGATTTGATCCGCCACCAGCGACAATAACGCTTTCCACGCTCGCGCTGGCTTTGTATCTTCCGGAATATAACAGGCCATCTGGTCTGCTAACTCCGGAGAAACGCCCATTCGCTCTAAGCGCTTAATCAGCATTGCTCTTAGCGGCTCACGGCGTTCTACTTCTTGCCACATCAGGCCAGAAACTTGGTGCTCCAACAGACGACGAATTGACGTCATCTCTTCGCGCATGCTTTCTAGCTCATCGGCCGATTCGTCACGCTCATCACTTGGGCGACGTCGGTCATATCGCGTCGGGTCCAGCTTGGGCGTCGGACGTTCAAATCGATTGTCCTGTGCGATTAGCTTCGCCAAAGGTGAATCTGGTTGATATGGCGCTGGCTTTTCTTGGTTGTAGCCGTCGCGATGCTTATTTTGGCGTTGCAGCAAAGCAGAGAGCGAATCTTCATTTTCCGCTACGTGGTCGTCAGCATCTGCTGCACCACCGCTATATTGCTTAAGCATATTAGCGAATCGCTGCGTCATTGAGCCTGTTTTTTCATTGTTACTGTTATTACTGTTCAGGCTAATTTTATCTTCATCTAAATGACGATCTTGGTAACGATCAGCAGAAGACGATGACATTTGACGATGTTCGTTATAGCGATTCGATTGAGAAGCACCGCGATTTTGCTGTGACGCTGCGCTTGCTTGAGACGGATTAGATTCACTATCTATCGCCGCAACAATCGCTACTCCACCAGCCACTTTCTTGTTTGACATGATCACCGCTTCCGCGCCTAACTCCTCTTTCACTTGGAGCAGCGCCGTTCTCATGTCTTTGGCAAAAAATCGCTTTATTTTCAAACTATGAATCCATTAATGATGCGTGAGATCAGTTACCCACGGCTTGCACAATTCTGATCTGTTTTTCATCCGGGATTTCTTGGTAAGACAGTACCCGGAGATTAGGTATTGTGTTCTTCACAAATTTCGCCAACGTCGAGCGTAATACACCAGAAGTAAGCAGAACGGCAGGTTCGCCTTTCAGTTCTTGTTCCTGTGTCGCTTGGCTTAGTGAAGATTGCAATCGCTCAGCGAGTCCCGGTTCAATCCCCGCGGATTCGCCTCCTGATGCTTGCATAGTTTGATGCAATATTTGTTCCAGTTCGGGAATCAAAGTAATCACTGGTAACTCAGGCTCTATACCATTGATTTCTTGAACAATTAGACGTTTAAGACTAATTCGAACTGCTGCCGTCAATATGTCAGCTTCTTGACTCTTACTTGAGTACTCAGCCAAAGTTTGAACAATCGTGCGAATATCGCGGATTGGAATGGCCTCGTTTAACAAGTTTTGTAGGACTTTCACCACCACACCTAATGGTAATTGGTCAGGAACAAAGTTCTCGACCAACTTAGGCGCGCTGCGTCCTAACATTTCTAATAAATTCTCTACTTCTTCATGACCAATTAGCTGTGACGCGTTGTTGGTCAATAGCTGGCTCAGATGCGTCGCTAATACCGTTGATGAATCAACAACCGTATAACCCAGAGCCTGCGCGTGCTCACGCTGATCTTCTCGGATCCATACGGCTTCCAGTCCAAAAGCAGGGTCAATGGTTGGTTCACCATCAATCATGCCATACACCTGACCTGGGTTAATCGCTAGCTCTTGATCCGGACGGATCTCTGCTTCGCCCACCGCAACCCCCATCAATGTAATTCGGTAACTGTTTGGGGTCAGCTCAAGATTGTCACGAATATGAACCGCTGGAATTAGGAACCCAAAATCTTGCGATAACTTTTTACGCACGCCTTTTACGCGCTCTAACAGTTCCCCACCTTGGTCTCTGTCCACCAAAGGGATTAAGCGATAACCGACTTCCAAGCCAATAATATCGACTGGCTGGACGTCATCCCAAGACAGTTCGCGCTGTGAGGAAGGTTCTGTACCTTCATCTGCTGTTGCTGGTAAAGCGGGCTCTTTCGCTTTCTGCTTCTGCCGTTTGTCGATGAAATATGCCGCTGCACCGGCCGCGACTGCCAGGCTCAAAAACGCAAAGTGCGGCATGCCCGGTACGATGCCCATCACACCAAGAATAGCTGCAGTAATCATCAGCGCTTTTGGGTTGTCGAACATCTGGAAGACCAGTTGTTCCCCCATGTCTTCATCGGTGTTTTGGCGCGTCACCATCATTGCCGCTGCAATCGACAGCAATAGCGATGGGATTTGTGCGACCAAACCATCACCGATTGTCAGTAAGGTATAGATTTCAATCGCTTCACCGAAACCCAATCCATACTGCGCCATACCGATCGACAGACCGCCGACGATGTTGATAAACAGAATCAAAATACCGGCAATCGCGTCCCCTTTTACGAACTTCGAGGCACCATCCATCGAGCCATAGAAATCCGCTTCTTTGGTCACTTCAAAACGACGAACTCTTGCCTGCTCTTGGTCTATCAATCCGGCATTCAAGTCCGCATCAATCGCCATTTGCTTACCCGGCAACGCATCAAGCGTAAAGCGAGCACTTACCTCAGAGATACGACCCGCACCTTTGGTCACCACCATAAAGTTGATGATCATTAAGATGAGGAAAACCACTAGGCCGACCGCGTAGTTACCACCAATAACGACGTTACCGAACGCCTCAATTACGTTACCTGCCGCATTACCGCCTTCATGACCATGCAGTAAGACGACACGAGTCGAGGCAACGTTCAAAGCCAAGCGGAGCAACGTGGCGATCAGCAATACCGTTGGAAAAGCAGCGAAGTCCAAAGGGCGACGTGTGTAAACGGTCACTAACAACACCACCATCGACAGCGCGATGTTAAAGGTGAAGAACATATCCAGCAAAAATGCTGGAATCGGCAGTACCACCATCGCTAGGGTGGCCAAAACCATCACCGGAGCACCAATAGCTGGCATTTCACGTTGAGGGATTCGTGGCAATTTATCTGCAAACGGCAGGCTTAACTTCATACTGCGAGAGATCTCAATCGATTGAAGCGTCACGTAAGCTCTTACTATTAATACGCGACCGCTTTAGCCTAAAAGTTTAGGTAGGGTTGATAATTAAAGCGTTTTAAGCAATCTATGTACCATAATTAGCGCCAAAATAATGACTAAACACTCAAATAGAGCTTAGCTTTTGATCAAACGAGCTTTTTTAAGGCTTTACCGCTTTTCGTATCAATGACGGTGCTCGGGTGGGATTGGCAAATCATAATCTTGAATTTTCGGGCGCTGTCCACCTCGTTTTCGGTATTGCTTCAATTGGAATACAAATGCCAAAACCTGAGCGACGGCAGTAAACAACCCATCGGGGATCTCTTGCTCGAGCTCTGTCGTGTGGTACAACGCACGAGCCAAAGGTGGTGCGGGCACAATCGTAATGTCATGTTCGCGGGCGACTTCTCGAATCTTCATCGCCATGTGGTCAGTACCTTTAGCGATCACGACTGGCGCACGGTCTGTCTTCTGCTTATAACGAAGCGCTACCGAGAAGTGCTCAGGGTTAGTAACAATAACATCAGCTTGAGGAACATCCGCCATCATTCGACGTTGAGCCGCTTCCCTTTGCAACATACGAATACGGCCTTTCACTTCCGGCTTACCTTCAGTCTCTTTGTATTCGTCTTTGACTTCTTGCTTGGTCATTTTTAACTGATCGGCGTGCTGCCAAATTTGAAATGGAATATCGATGGCAACCACAATCAATAGCGAGCAACTGATCAGCAAAATAAAGTTCAGCAAAATATCTAAAGCATGGAAGATGTTTTGCGGATACACATCCATGCTCAATTGAATCAGATCGGCCTGCGATGCTTGGATCAAATAGATGGCGACACCAGTGACCAGAACCACTTTAAGGATTGATTTGATCAACTCTACCCAGCTTTGCATGCCAACCATTCGCTTTAAGCCGCTAAGCGGATTCATTTTCGACAGCTTGGGCATGGCCGCTTGGGCAGAAAAACTGATTCCTCCCACACCTGCTGCTCCAATCATGGCGGCGGTAAACAATGTCGCTAACACCAAAAATAGTGGGAACAACAAATCACTCATCGCGCCCAAAGCGATATCAAACAGTTTTGCAGTATCGAAAATCTCTTCTCGTTGAAGATCAAATAAACGGCTCATGATGGAAAACAATGAACGTGCTAACGCCTCGCCAAACCACATCAATGAAATGGCGCCAACGATCAGCACAGATGCTGATGCGAGCTCTTTAGATCGAGCGACCTGCCCCTTTTCTCTGGCTTGTTGTAACCGTCGGGGCGTGGCTTCTTCGGTGCGTTCCTGACCGTCTGATTCTGCCAAATCTTAGCACTCCAAGCGAATAAGCCGACAAATCTGCGCCTCACCCACTGTCCAGAACATTTCATAATGACTGTATAGACCAGCCAGTATGTACCAACAAAGTAATAGACCCACCATCAAAGCAAAAGCAAAACCAAGCGAGAAGATATTCAGCTGTGGTGCGGCACGGGTCATTACACCAAACGACAAGTTAATGGTCAGTAGCGCAATAATGCCAGATAGAGACATACTCAGTGCCGTTTGGAACATAATACCAAGCCAGCCTGCCATTTCACGGAAATCAACCGCGTTGAGCGAGCCGGAGCCAATCGGCAAAGTTTTAAAACTGAACACCACCAATTGCAGCATTTTTAAGTGTCCATCGGTGGCAAGGAAAAACATTGTCGTTAAGAACATGAATAACTGGCCAAGCAATGGCGTGTTCTGACCATTTGCGGGATCAACCATAGAAGCAAAGCCCAAACTTGATTGCATACCCAATATTTGACCAAGTAGGACAAAGGTTTGAATCATAAATTGAGTAACCATACCCATCGCTATGCCGATGATCATTTGCTCGGCAATGGTCATGAAGCCACGAAACGAGAGTAGCTCAATGTCTTGAGGTACGGCGGGGATAGCTGGCATGACAGCGAAAGTGATGGCTAAACCGAGGTAAAGGCGGATTCTTGGCGAAACAAATCGGGCCCCGGTTACTGTCATCACCATCAACATGGATGAGATACGAACATAGGGCCAGAAGTAGTTTGCGATCCAATCTAAGACAACGCTAGTGGGGTACTCCATAGGCGCCTCTAATAAAGCACCTGAGGTAAGCGTTCAATCAAGCCATAGAAATATTCCATCAACATTTGCGTCATCCAATGCCCAAACAGCATCAGGGCCAAAAGCGTGACAATCAAACGCGGTAAGAAGCTCAATGTTTGTTCGTTGATGGATGTCGCAGCTTGAAAAATCGCAACTACAAGGCCGATAAGCAAGCTTGGGATGATAATGGCGCAGACCATGATAAGCACCATCCAAAGTGCTTCACGGAAAAGCTCGACAAACATTTCTGGTGTCATGTCTTATCCTCTATCTGCGCTTAACTAAAGGGCAAAGCTGCCCGCGAGTGTCGAGAGTATCAAGTTCCAACCATCGACCAATACGAACAACATCAACTTGAACGGCAACGAAACAATCATTGGTGACAACATCATCATACCCATTGCCATCAGTACCGAAGCGACTACAAGGTCAATAATCAAAAACGGCAAGAAGAGCATAAAGCCAATTTGGAATGCAGTTTTTAGCTCTGAGGTGATAAAAGCCGGAATCAACACCGCCATCGACACATCTTCTGGATTCTCGACTTGCTCTCCTGACATGGTTACGAACGTCTCCAAATCTTTGATTCGGGTCTGCTTAAGCATAAATGCTTTCATTGGCGCTTGTGCAGCATCAAACGCTTCTCGCGCCGTAACTTGCTCGTTCAAATAAGGCTGAACAGCTTTGTCGTTGATTTCGTTCAGGACAGGAGACATAACAAAAAAGGTCAAAAACAGCGCAATACCAATAATAACCTGATTAGAAGGCGTTTGTTGCAAACCCATTGCCTGACGCAATATCGACATCACCACCACAATTCGAGTGAACGAGGTCATCAGAATCACCATGGCAGGCAAGAAGCCAAGCATGGTCATTAACGCTAAAATTTGTAGTGTAACCGAGTAGTCTTCACTGCCATCAGGGTTCGTGGTCATGGTGAATGCTGGAATACCACCGCCACTAGAAACGGACATAGCACGGCTAGCACCAGTATCACTTTGCATAGCCTGAACTGTAACACTACTTCCATCGGCTAAGTTATCTGGCAGCGCTGACTCCTCTGCTTCAGCAAAGGTAAATGAAGAAAACAGCACGCCGACAAAAAGTAACAACGTACTCAGGAGCAAACGAATTGGATTACCCTTTGTCATGTTTTTTGATCAGCTGGCTAAATTGAGTCGCAAAAGCATTGGTCGCCAACTCTTCCTCTTTCAGTGGCTTATCTAACTTGGCTAAAGTTTGGATCGATTGGCTAGTAATCCCAACCAAAAACTGTTCTTCACCCACTTGAACTACTGCGATTCTTTCTTTTGTACCCACTGGCAACTGACTCACTATACGCAAGCCCTTTTGTTGTCCCATCGCTGGCACTTGCATACGTTTCAGCAACCAAGCCAGTAAAAGAATCACGCCGATTACAAGCACAAGCGAGCCAAGTGTCGTCGCAAGATCCAGATTATTTGGTGCGGCAGCAAATGCATAAGGAGCACTTAGCATTAAGCTCAGTGCTCCAGTGATTTGCTTCAGTCGCATTTTGATTGAACGACTCATCTTAACGCAGCTTCTTAATTCGTTCAGTTTGGCTGATCACATCCGTCAAACGGATACCAAACTTATCGTTGACGACCACGACTTCGCCGTGAGCAATCAAAGTACCGTTAACCAATACGTCGAGCGACTCACCGGCTAGACGATCCAACTCAACAACCGAACCTTGGTTAAGCTGCAACAGGTTCCGAATGCTAATTTGAGAACGACCGACTTCCATCGAAATCGTCACCGGGATATCCATAATAGTGTCGAGTTTACGACGCTCATCTTCGCTAATTGGGCTTGAAGTGTCTTTTAGCTCTTCCAGTGGCGCAGCCAATACTTCATCTACGTCTACAGAAGGGGAAGACGGGTCTTCGCCAAGAGCGGCTGCCCATTCGTCTGCTAGCTTTTGATCGTCACTTGGTTCCATTTTTCTATCCTGTGTTACGCCTTACTCATGCCATAGCATGTCTATTTAATAAGGTATCTTAATGGTCTATATCGTCTTCACTCTCAAGCTCGGACATGATGTCTTTACCTAAGAAAGCTAAATCTGTTTTGACGACATGTGGGCGCTCAATTTCCTCAGAAATTTGCACCGCTAATTTGTCTTCCGAACGACCCATTTTTACGCGATAGGTCGGTAGGTCTTCTACAAACATCGTCGCATGTTCTGGCATTTCAATCGGGATGATATCGCCCGGTTGCAGCTCCATGAGATCACGCAAAGAAATGTCTTTTTCGAGCAAGTTCACGCGGAAGTTAACCGGACAATCCATGATCTCTTCACGTAGTGCTGAGCTCCAGCGAACGTCCGTTTCCATCTTGTCGGACTGAACACCTGCATCCAATAGTTCACGGATAGGCTCAACCATGGAGTAAGGCATAACGACATGAAAATCGCCGCCACCGCCGTCAACTTCTATATGGAATGAACTCACGACAATCACTTCTGTCGGGCTGACAATGTTTGCCATGCTTGGGTTTACTTCAGAGTCGAGATATTCGAACTCTACCCCCATCACTGGCGACCACGCTTCTTTATAATCTTCAAATACAATTTTCAGTAACAACTGAATGATGCGGCGTTCCGTTGGGGTAAATTCGCGGCCTTCGATTTTGGCGTGGAATCGACCATCACCGCCAAAGAAGTTTTCTACCAGAATAAAGACTAAACGAGCCTCCATGGTGATCAACGCAGTGCCTTTTAACGGACGAAAACGCACCATGTTCAAACTGGTTGGCACGTACAATGTGTTCTGGTATTCACCAAACTTCATCATCTGCACGCCATTGATCGACACCTCTGCCGTTTTACGCAGCATATTAAACAGACTAATACGCATGTGCCGTGCGAAGCGCTCGTTGATAAGTTCGAGCGTCGGCATTCGACCACGTACGATTCTGTCTTGCGACGAGAAATCAAAATTGACGGCACCCTCAGTGTCGTTTTCTATCGGTTCATCGACGTCATCAACATCGTCAACCCCATGCAATAGCGCATCAATTTCGTCTTGGCTTAATAGATCGGTCACGTTTTACCTATTGAATAACAAAATCTGTAAACAGTACTTTTTCAATCACTGGCTTACCGACCGCAGCATTCAGCGCTGCTTTGATATCTTCGGAAGCACGATCGCGCAATTCCACTCGTCCTGTAGGAGAGCGCAATTGATCAACCGTCGCGGAAGCAAACGTTGATAGCATAGAGCTTTCAATCAGTGGCGAATGATACCGCGCCAACTCTTCATTTTCTGCACCGCGAACCATTAACTGCGCTTTAATTTGAACCAACCTATCGCGGCTATCCCCAGTAACGTTAAATACAAATGCCTGAGGAAGATTCACATACGCGATGGGCGCAGCATTCGATGCCTTCACTTGAGCCTGTTGAGACGATTCAGCCTGAGCAGGTTCATCAGAGCCCATTAGAAAAAATGCCGCTGCCCCGCCACCAAGTAGTAATACTACAACAGCGATGATGATGATAAGTAACTTGCTTTTTCCTTTCGGCGCATCGGCCCCTTGTAACTGTTCTTCTGCCATTCTTGTCTCTTATTGTTCTTTTGAGTTACCAAGACGTTTTAGTGAGTTGCTTGGTAACCGTATGCCATTGCCGTTAAACGGCCTTTTATGCGTAAAAACTAATTCCATCACGCTTTGAAGCGACATTCAAATCCAGATTGACATCAGATTCAAAACCCTCTTCGGACTGTCCAGAAAAACCGCCACTTTGCGCGCTTTGACCATGTTGTTCAGCAGTATACCTACCTTGCTGTTGCCCGCTGTTTTGTTGCTGGACGGAAGAATCAGCCAGCTGCATACCTTGTTGCGCTAGCATTTCTCTCAAACGAGGGAGCGTCTGTTCAATAATGTCACGAGCTTGCGGGTTGTTCACTGTAAAATGTACATTGGCAACGTCGTTATTCATGGTCATACGAATTTGCATACGACCTAACTCTGGTGGATCAAGACGAATATCGAGATTTTTCAGATTCTTCGACATCATCATTTGCACTTTTTCCGCAACTTGCTCGTTGGCTAGCTCTTTAGTTAGTTGCAACGGAAGCTGAGCTTGTTGTGCAGCATCAATACGCGCTTGTTGCTGTACATTAATTCCTTGCTGACCTGCCATAGCCTGAAGCTGTCCAGCGAAGCCATGTTGGAGGTCCGGCTTATCTTGTTTATCCGCAGTCGACTTTAGCGCACCAGTCTCCAATGCTGCGTTCATCACTTTCTGGCTAATCTCTCCGTCTTTCACACCTTGAAGCGACGTCGGCACTTGCGCGGCTATCAACGTATCAGGCGTTGGAGATAATGCGACTTTTTCTCCACTATGAGCAGTTTGTGGCTGGGGTACTTGAGCCGCTGTATGCTGGATTTGCTGAGACACTGCCATAGGTCCAGCCTGGCGAGTTAAATTATGTTGTACTTGTTGCTCTGCGAGAATCTGTTTAATGTCATTAGGGAGCGCAACAAATTGGGCAAGGTCTTGATCAGGAATATCCGCCGTGATCCTTCCTTGTTTCAACCCTTCAATGATCTGAGCTTCTTGCCGAGTCAGTGGTTTTCCTTGCGCCAACTTAGTATCTATAACTTCAAGTTCATCCAAGGAGACTCGTGGAAGCGCGTCGATGTTGGAACCATCAACGTCTGTTAACAACGGCGACAGATCATTAGCTACTTCACCACTGACTGCGCTCTTAGCCGTCGGATGGCTGGCTTGTTTCGCTAGCTCTTGCCAAGCAGCAAACTCAGGCGAAAGTTTGTCGATATCGATAGGTTGACCATTCTTATCTAAAATTGGCTCTAAGTCTTGTCCTGGGATCATCTGTGCTTGTTCAAGCGAATGAACTGATGGCGTTTCATTCAAAGCCAGCTCATCAAGGTGTGTCGAAACGGTTGCTTGCTCGTGGAACGAATGCACTAAATTCGCGCTCTGAGGCAAAACTTTGCCACTATCGATGGATGCATTACTCGCATTCAGGGTTTGATTCGCTTGTTCAATTCGACCAAGAAGCTGTTGTCCTTCGCCCATCGTGCTTTTTACGTCCACTGTATTTGATGGGTTGCTCGTATCGATTGATGTTGATTTCACTTTTTCAATAGCTTCAACATCATTCTCCAAAGGTGTGCTGTTACTCGCCTTTTGTAAACTTGCTTCTTCACTTAAGGTTGCATTCGGTTTGTTTGCTGATATTTCATCAAAACCATGGGGCTCGTCACTGACGGATTCTTGGCTTTCTTGCGCCAACAATTCGTCCAAGACGTTAGCAGAAGAAGTACTGCCTACATCCGCTCTTTCTTTTTCTTCAACCACTGTCGATTCTGTTGCTACTTTTTCGGGCTTTTGTTTACCAGCAAACGCATCGGTTAACGTTTCTAAAAATCCCTTGCTCTCAGTGCTCTCTGCGGACGCTTTAGCGGACACATCAGAAACTGGCGTCTTGGTAGTCGCAGATACATGGGACAAATTCACACTCATTTAGAAACTCTCGTTCTCGTGGCTCTGAGTATATCGCTGGCAGGCAGCAATACTGGCGGCAAACTAAGGTCAAAAAGACCCGACACTGACAGCTAAAATGCAAAAATCACACCACAATATTGAGCCAATTCTCGGCAAGCTAATAGATGGCATGTTTATGGAACAAACATCAACAATACTATCCGATAACCTGGTTCCTAACATGATGTACAGCTACTTGATTGACTTTGAAAAACGATAAGCGTAAACAGACACTTGGCTTAACAATTAAGGAATCACTTTGAAGATCACAGAATTACGCCAATATAGAATCAGAGCAGGCAAAACAGAACAGTGGCTAAGTTGGATGAAGGAAGAACTGTTGCCCTATCAACGCTCACAAGGCATGCGTGTACTGAATACTTACGTCCACACTGGTGATGATGGACATGACTATTTTGTTTGGCTTCGAGAGTTCGACAATGAACAAGCACGCCAGGCTCTCTACGAAAAAACATACAACGAGTGGTGGGTTCGCGAGATTCGACCGAAGGTATTTGAGCTAATTGAACAAGACTCAATCAAAGTTACCTTACTTGAATCGGTAGAGATGTAGTCAACTGCAACACCGTAATGCAATATCGAACCGATAACCTTTAGAAACGATGTGGTTTTCGACTGTAAAGTAAGGTGGAAAACTCGTCCATTTGCTTTTGTTCGCGCTTAGCTTCAGCAAGTTGTTTCTCTTTTTCGCGTTTGTCTATCATCCACTCATAGGATTTGCGTTCTTTACGCACGGTTAACCAATATTCTTTACAGTTTTCAACCTGCTCTTTGAAATGACTTTCTGCTTGCTTTTGCTTAGATAAAGTCTCATCTAGCTGGGTAAGGAATCGATTTAAGTGTCCATATTGACTTGCCGTTAGGCCCGCCTGACCACGGTCGACGAGTTGCTGGCAATAATCAAGCCGATACTTTTCAATTTGTTCAACCTGACGGTAATAATCTTCGAGTTCAGAACGCGCTTTGTTCAGTGCAAGCACAGCTTGGTCTTCACGATCCTTAGTTTGCTCAAGTAGAAACTCCATCGCATTATTCATGCGCTATCACCCACCCAAAATGTTTCTAAGCATATTGACGCACATATCATATGGCACTGATTCTTTCATGCTCTGCTGCAAGTATTCGTCTAACTTCGGTTTCAAAGTAAATGCGCCATCAATAGCAGGATCGGTACCCGGTTTGTACGCTCCAATCGAGACCAAATCTTGATTCTTGCGACAAATAGACAAGACCTGTCGCACCGCTTTTGACATCAGAACGTGCTCTTCGGTCGTGATTTGCGGCATAACACGGCTCACCGACTTCTCGACATCAATCGCCGGATAATGGCCTGCATCCGCCATTTCACGAGAAAGTACAATATGGCCATCAAGAATGGCTCGCGATGCGTCCGCTATCGGATCTTGCAAATCATCCCCTTCGGTCAACACGGTAAAGAACGCCGTAATCGAGCCTTGTTCGGCACTTCCATTACCCGCTCGCTCGACCAGCGCTGGCAGCTTGGCAAATACAGAAGGCGGGTAACCTTTCGTCGCTGGCGGCTCACCAACAGAAAGTGCGATTTCACGCTGTGCTTGTGCAAAACGAGTCAACGAGTCCATCAATAGCAGAACATCTAACCCTTGGTCCCTGAAGTATTCAGCAATCGTTAATGCCGTTTGGCACCCCTTTAAGCGCATTAGAGGTGAAGCATCGGCAGGCGCCGCGACCACCACTGAGCGGCGACGACCGTCCTCACCCAAGATCTCTTCGATGAACTCTTTAACTTCACGTCCACGCTCACCTATCAGGCCGACGACCACAACCTGTGCGGTGGTGCCTCGCGTCATCATGCCAAGCGTGACCGATTTACCCACACCAGAACCTGCAAACAGACCGATACGCTGACCTTTACCAACCGTCAACAAACCATTGATGGCTTTTAGGCCAACATCGAGCGGTTCAGAAATTGGTTTTCGAGCCAACGGGTTGATCGGCTCGGCATTAAAAGAGGCACGGTGATCGGTATACAAAGGGCCAAGTCCATCAAGTGGATTCCCAACCCCGTCTATCACGCGCCCAAGTAACTCCATGCCGACAGGCAAACCAGCGTCACTGGTTAAAGGGGTGACTCTCGCGCCAGGTAAAATGCCCGTAATTTGTTCGCTTGGCATTAAAAATAGGTTGTCACCTGAAAAGCCGACAACCTCAGCTTCCATCTGACCTGACATGGTTTCCACTAAGCATAAACTGCCAATTGGTGCGCGACAGCCGGTTGCTTCCAACGTTAACCCAACCACACGCACCAGTTTGCCAGAGGCGACAGGGCGCGTCGTAAGGCCTTCAACTTTGTAGCTTTTTAAGCGGTCAGCGAGTGCTTGCATGGATTACTCACCCTCTTGATGACGGTTTGCGCCACAAAAGCTGTGCAATACGCTTTTGACGCGTTCTTCCATGCGATAATTAATGCTTGATTCACCGGCTTCAATCTGGACGTCACCTCGATTGAGCGATGGCTCAGCAACTAACGTCCAGTTGCGACAATTAAGGTCTTCTTCACCATAAGCTGAACGAATAATCGCGACATCTTCTGGATTCAGGTGCAAGGTAATAGGGTGGCCTGATATTGGTAGCGCTTCAACCGACTGCTTCACTGTATCTAAAATAATTTGAGGGTTGGTTTGTACTTCAACGTGCACAACTTCTTTAACTAAACAGAGCACCATATCCACCAGCTGCTTTTCAACCTGAGCATTCATCAACTCCAAAGGTTGAGCAAACTGATTGGCCAAGTTCATAAAAGTTTCAACTTGCTGCTGAATGTATTCTTGCCCTGCAGTCACCCCTTCAGCTTTTCCGAGCTCGAGACCTTCAGCATGGCCGGCTTGCAACCCTTCTTCTTTACCTTTGTCGTAACCTTGCTTAAAGCCAGCTTCCTGACCTTGATGTAAGCCTTCTTGATAAGCACCTTGCTTAATCAGTTCAATTTGTTCTTCGGTTAGCGCAAGTGGCTGCTCTTCTTCAGGCTCATCAAAATTCGGCACCCACCCCGGGTCATAGTTGAACGCGGTTTGTTTTGCTTGTTTGGCTTTAGGCTCGCCATAATCAGGCAGCCCCCAACGTTGAGGTTCGATCATCGAATCATCTTCATCAGGACGGATAAATCCACGTTTTCTATCGCCAGCCATGGGTTACCTATTGTGTGTTCGATTAAGAAGTGAGGGTGCTCCGCAATAGGATAATTGCGAAGCAATAGAAATTATAAGAATTCGTCAGCACCGCCAGACAACATGAGCTCACCAGCATCCGCCATTCGACGGGCAATTGCTAAGATTTCTTTCTGAGCGGCTTCTACATCTGCCACTCGTACTGGCGGCATCGCTTCTATGTCATCACGCATCATATCAGCAGCACGTTTAGACATGTTCTTGAAGACTTTCTCACGTAACGAGTCATCTGCACCTTTGAGTGCTTTTTGCAACACGTCTTGTGGTACGTCACGCAGCAACTTCTGAATACCTTGGTCGTCCACTTCGACTAAGTTTTCGAAGACAAACATTAGGTCTTGGATTTGCGTCGCCATGTCTTCGTCCTGATCGCGAATTTGTTCCATCAACAAACCTTCGACGTTGTTGTCTAGGTAGTTCATGATCTCCGCTGCTGCTTTCAGGCCGCCAATTTTGGCTGCTTGTGCACCCGCTTGACCCGCGAACTGTTTCTCCATGATTTCGTTCAGCTCTGCCAATGCTGATGGCTGAACTTCTTCAAGGTTGGCAATACGCATCATCAGATCCAAACGCACGCGCTCAGGGAACTGAGACAAAATCTCTGCAGATTGGTCTGCTTCTAAATAAGACAATACGATAGTTTGAATCTGTGGGTGTTCATTGACAATAATGCTCGCCACTTGGCGTGGGTCCATCCATTTCAAAGAATCCAAACCTTTTGAGCCCGTACCAAGTAGGATCTGGTCAACTAAGTTGTTGGCTTTGTCTTCACCAAGAGCGGCAACCAGTGCATTACGCATAAAGTCTTCGCTGCCCATACCAATGTTGGTGTATTTCTGGATATCCTCCAAAAACGCACGATGAACAGCAGATACCTTGTCTTGGCTGAGATCCTTCGCGCGAGCCATCGCACTACCAACACGCTGAACCTGTTTTGGTTCTAGGTGACGGATAATGCCAGCTGCATCTTGTTCATTAAGGCTCAGTAGCAAAATTGCCGCTTTTTCTTCGCCAGTAATGGTTGAAACATCCAGCTCTACTGGCATTCCCGCGGCGTTGTCATCTTGAGGTACGATATCGTTAGCCATTGTCATTCATCCAGTTTTTCACTACTTGAGCAGCCAGTTCAGGTTCATTCGCAACCAGAGCGCGAACCGCTTTCAATACATCTTCATCTTTATGAAGGTTTGGCAAATCAATACTTGAGCCAAACTCGAACAGTTCGCTGCTTTCGATGTCACTGCCAATCAAGCTAGTTTCACCATCCGCACCAATCGGCAAGCCGTCTGGTCCGTACATTTCGTCTTCATCATCGCTGGTAGGGTTAAGCAATTTCTTCATTGCTGGGCGAACCAGAACCAACACAACCACAATAATCACTAATGCACTTGCGAACCAACGAACCCAATCACTGAAGTTAGGGTGCTCCCAAATTGGTGGTTCTTCTAGCTGCTCAGCCTCTGGCTCAGCAAACTTTACACTCAATACATTCAGTAAATCGCCACGACCTTGATCAAAGCCGACGGTACCAATTAATACTTGGCGAATGGCATTGATTTCAGATTCGGACATTGGGGTATAAGTCACTTCACCCGTATCAGGGTTAACTTGACGACGGTCTTTAATCGCAACAGAAACGGTCTGACGAGCCACCGTTCCGGTCTGCTTTCGCTCGTGGCTGATGGTGGTATCTAGCTCGAAGTTACGCGTGGACTCTTTACGAACTGAACCCTGCCCCATGACAGAACCATCTTTCATTTGAGCCACATCTTGCGGAATTGAGGCATCCGCTGGAGGCTGATTACTCAACGCACCCGGAATACCCGCTACCATGTTACCGTTATTGTAATCTTCGAGTGCGTACTCACTGCGGGTCGCAGGGGTGTTCGGATCAAAGCGTTTGCGAGTTTGTTCAACCGCACTGAAATCCATTTGGATATCAACCTGCGCCGTATAGTTGCCATAACCTAAAATGGGTAATAGTACGGAATCAATTTTTTCGCGCAGCGCTTGCTCTTGGCTGCGTTCTAATTCTTGTTCTTTGCGTCGCGCCGCAGAAGCGGGATCTTGGGAGCCTGAGCTGAGTAAGCGGCCATGCTGATCTGTGACGGTAATTCGAGAAGTTTTCATTCCCGGCACGGCACTCGCTACCATGTCGACAATAGAATCCACTTCTTGCTGCTTAAGGTTCGTGCCTGTCGACAATGTCAAAAATACCGACGCAGACGCTTCCTGGTTATGACGCACAAACACGCTGTGCTTTGGCAGTGCCAATAACACTCGTGCTTTGCGAACTTGCTTCATTTCTTCAATTGCTTGAGCTAATTGGCGCTCTCGACTGAGTTTGAGACGCTCTTGCTCGAGACGTTGTGAAACACCAAAACCCATGTCTTGCAGCAAAATATCATCGCCTGCTTCTGTAGCTTGGTTAACGCCGGAACGAACCATGCCAAGTTTGATCGAGTTGTACTCACTCGATTCAACAGAAACAGTATTGCCATCAAGCTTATAATTGATTTTCTGCTGGTCCAGATAATCCAGAACGGGGATCAATTCTTCGGTCTCATACGCACCAAGTGGGCGCATCTCCGGTTCTTTGACCCAAAAGAACAGCATCACGATCAATGCAACACAGATGGAGATCGACAGCACAAGCACAACCTGACGAAGTAAATCGAGGTCGCCCACTGCCATATCGAATTTTGACGCACTGCGCTCCTCTAGATCTGGATTTTGACTCTCCACATCCACATCGGAACTTGCTACCAGTGCACCATCTGAGCCGCCTTCAGTGACGGTTAAATCTGTAGACTTGTCTGCCACACTTATTACCTAAATTACACTGGCATGTTCATGAGATCTTTATATGCCTCAACGAGTTTATTGCGAATTTGAACCGTCGCATCAAAAGCGACACTAGACTTGTTACGAGCGATCATAACGTCAGAAAGGGATACATCGGCATCACCACGATCAAAACGGGTTTGTAAATCACCAGATGCTTTTTGAAGTGTGTTCACGTTATTGATGGCTTTAGTTAGGAGATCGTTAAAATCCGCTCCAACTTTCGCCCCACTTGCAGTAGGAGCCGTATTGGTTGCTTCTACCATCATGGCGCGCATTTCTGCCTGAATACCATCAATTTTCATTAGCACCTCTAAGCCAAAAGATTGACTATTAACAAAACTGATTATTGACACAGCAATTAACGTGCCATAAGACATTAGCAATCAATTTACTTACACTTTTCGTCTTATGGCCGTTGTCTGTGTTAATTCGGGATATCTATACCAGCATCACGCATTTTGGCAAGCTTATAGCGCAAGGTTCGAGGGCTTATACCCAGTTTCTCCGCCATTTCTTTGCGTCGACCATTACACTCAACCAAAGTCTCTAAAATAATGGCGTATTCTTGATCGCGCAGCTCGCTGCCTAAGCCTTCTCCACCAGTTACTGGGCGGCTGACACTCTCAGCTTGAGCAACTGGCTTAACATTGGGCACGACCATATCTGCATTTTGCACCACGTGTTGTAAGCTATTGGCATCTTGCCAATCTACGCCCTCAAGCAAAATGTGCTCAGCATCGATGTCGCCATTTTCACTTAATATCAGCGCTCGTTGAACCACGTTATCCAATTCACGAACATTACCCGGCCAAGGGTATTGCAATAGTTTTTCTAACGCAACGGTCGAGAATTGAGGCACTGGCATGCCCATTTTACTGCAATGACGCTCAGCAAGATGCTTGGCAAGCGGTGCAATATCGCCTTTACGTTCTTTAAGTGCAGGCCACGCAATTGGGAATACATTCAGGCGGTAATATAAGTCCTCTCTGAAGTTTCCTTCTGACACGTATTGCTTAAGATCACGGTTACTCGTCGCTAACACACGAACATCTAACTTGATGCTTTTGCGACTGCCTAGGCGCTCTACTTCTCGCTCTTGCAAAACACGCAATAACTTCGCTTGCAGGTTCAAGTCCATTTCGCTGATTTCATCAAGCAAGATTGTGCCACCTTGCGCTTGTTCGAACTTTCCTGGGCATGCCTGAACAGCACCAGTAAATGCGCCCTTTTCATAGCCAAACAGTGTTGCTTCGAGCATATTGTCAGGAATCGCGGCACAGTTAATTGCGACAAAAGGACCATTTTTACGATTTGACGCGTTGTGAATATAACGCGACATCACTTCTTTACCTGAGCCACTCGGACCTAGCACCATAACATTCGCATCTGTACGCGCCACTTTATCGGCCAACGCGAGTAAGCGCAGACTTTTCTCATCAGCAACGATAGCATCACCGTTGTCATCACTTTTTATCGGTGCATAACGACTGACCATATTTAGCAACACTTCTGGTGCAAATGGTTTCGCCATGTAGTCAATCGCGCCATCTTTCATTGCAGACACGGCATCTTCAATGTTGGCGTACGCCGTCATTAGCAATACTGGTAAGTTAGGCCAATTCTGCTTGATGCTTTTGAGCAGAGCTAAGCCACCCATACCCGCCATTTGCACATCAGAAACGACGATATCAACCGTATTCGATTTCAGCTTTAACAGTGCATCTTCAGCACAGTCCGCTTCCAACCACTCATACCCTGCCAGAGCCAGAGTATCGACTAGGGCTTCACGAAGACCTTCATCGTCTTCTACGATCAGCACTTTGCTTTGCGCCATTATGATTCTCCAGAAATTGTTATTACCAAAAGCCGCTTATTGCGCTTCTGTTTGCACTCGCTCTAGCGGAATGCACATGGTGAAGCAGGCTCCATCACCCTGCTCTGAAATAAGTTCCAATCGACCGTCATGGGCACGGCAAACCATTTGAACAACTGCCAACCCTAATCCAGTTCCTTGAGAACGTGTGGTAAAAAATGGCTCCATAATTTTGGCTTGCAGTTCTTCGGGCACTCCCGGTCCGCTGTCTTGCACAGAAATGCGTAACTCACCATTTACCGGGCGGAAAAAAATATCGACTTGCGATTCTTTACCAGACATTTGAATCGCATTCATGACCAGATTACTCAATGCGGATGCAATGGCGTTCGCATTGCCTAGTAGTTCAGTTTGTTCTTCTTCCACTTCTAGGCAGTAATCAATACTGTTGTTTTTTAGCGCGGTTTCGACCATCGGCTGATATTCCGCTACCAACTGGGCAATCGTAAATGGCTTAATGACTTTATTATCACCACCTTTAGCAAAAAGCAGCATATCATTAACCTGCTTTTCCAAATCGTGCAGTCGATCCATTAATTTGGTTTGGAAGCGATCTTTTGTCGCTGGAGGAAGATTTGGCGCTCCCAAATTGGATGCATATAACATAGCGCTCGACAGCGGCGTTCTTACTTGATGAGCAAGCGATGCAACCATACGTCCTAACGACGATAAGCGCTGTAAATCACTGACACGAGCTTGAAGTAAACGGGTTTCGGTTAAATCGGTAATCAGGATCAATTGACCTGTTGTGGACGCCGAGATGGCGAGTCGAACTTTACGGCCATTACGTAATGAAACTTCATGGCCATCATCTTCACGTGGGTCAAACACCGCCTGGATAACGTTGAACCATTTTTCGTTAACCAGTGGAATCTCGAGAATTCGGTGCGCTTCTGGATTTGCTTCACGCACTACTCCGTACGTATCGAGCAAAATCACTCCAGCAGGCATCACATCGAGCACCTGTTTGTAGCGCTCAACCTGATTCTCTACGGAATCTAAATGGGATTGATTGGTGTTGTTATCCATTACTGCCTGTCGAAATATCGCCGCTAAAACTAAAATAGCTTGGCAAGCAATTAGCGTACCAAGCTATTTTTTATATTTATCAGGACGTTAAGCTATCGACAATAAGTTGACACTCAGAGATAACGGTTTTGGATGCCAGAAAAGCGATGTTAACCAGCCCAAGTGATTATTCAGATATCGTCTTAAAACTTCACTTTACCTAGCGCTGTAAGTTGTACTTACGCATTTTTTCCACCAGCGTAGTACGTCGCATACCCAGCATGTCGGCCGCTCTTGCAACAACGCCACCCTGCGCTTCTAATGCTTGGCTGATCATATTAACTTCTAAATCAGCCAGCAGCTCTTTCAAATTAACCCCTTCCGGTGGCAGCGCTTGCGGGGCGTTCATGCTGTGATCAAGGTCGTCTTGATCTTCAAAGCTAAAATCTTCAGAGAAGATATCTTGGAATACATCACGCTCTTGCTCTTCCACCGAAACAAATGGATTGCTCTCTGGTTGGAACTCTGGGATGTCACTGTAGCGATATTTGGTTGGTAGATGGTTTACATCCACCAAGCTATTTGGATACAGAATAATCATTCGCTCAACAAGATTAGCCAACTCGCGTACGTTGCCCGGCCAGTTATGCTCCATAAGTGAGTTGATTGCACGAGGTGTAAAGCAGATAGGTTGTCCGCCCTCCGCCTCTAAACGTGTCATCAGTTCTTGCAGCAGCAATGGTATATCTTGTTTGCGCTCTTTCAGCGCTGGCATCTCAATTGGAAACACGTTCAGGCGATAGAACAAGTCTTCTCGGAACGTGCCTTCTTCAATCATATTTTCTAGATTACGGTGTGTCGCCGCCACCACTCGAACATTTACCTTGATGGTACTATTGCCACCTACACGTTCAAAGCAGCGTTCTTGCAATACACGAAGCAACTTTACTTGCATCGACATTGGCATATCGCCAATCTCATCAAGAAAGATAGTGCCACCGTCTGCGAGCTCAAATCGACCTTTACGGGCAGTTAACGCACCAGTAAACGCGCCTTTTTCGTGACCAAATAATTCGCTTTCTAGGAGCTCAGGCGGTATTGCACCACAGTTAATAGGTACAAATGCGCCATCGCGGTATGAAGAATGATAGTGGATGTTACGCGCAACAACTTCTTTACCCGTACCGGACTCACCTAAGATCAACACGTTTGCTTCCGTGTTTGATACTTGCTCAATCAGGTGTCGAACTTCTTGAATACCTCTACTTTGACCAACTAAGCTGCGAAAAAGCGTGTTTTTGCGCGCACTAGCAACAACATTCACTCCTTTTCGCCCCAGAAAATCTTTGCAGTGGCGTAACGCTTCACTAAGCTGTGGGTAATTAAGCGGGAGCTCTAGTTCACCAACAAAATTTGGAAGATCATCAACAGGCAAAGGAAAACGGCCCATGACTAGAAGAGGGATGTGGTAAGCGCTGTTTAAATGAGAGATAACCGTACTCGCCGCTTGACCTGCTGGAATATTACCAACAATACAGCACGACCATACGCTAGACCAATCAACATCGCTGAGCTGATCAGAACTGACCGCTTCGCAATTTTCTCCAACAAATTCCAATATATTGCTTAAATTTAAACGACTTGATGCGTCATCATCAATTACAAGCAGCTTTGCCAAACCATGCATAAGTAAGAATGATTGCCTTTATTTTAGGTGCGTTGCGGCCAAACCTTGATTTGCGCAATTGGGTGCTAAAGAAGGCAGAACCACCACACTCAATTTACGATAGACAAAATAGGAAAATCAGCAACAAAAAAGCCATTAGGGCTACTAATGGCTTCTATTTTATTTGAATATAAAAATAAGGCAACCAAGCAATGGAGAGGTGTGAGCTTGATAGAAACTTTGCTACACAACTCGTTGCGCAATTGACAAATATATTCGTCTAGTATCTTAACACATTGTTTTGACTATTAAATACCAACTTCAGCAGCGGTAAGATTATGAAACTCTGTTGGGATTTGGTCCCAAGCGGACTTGATCTCACGGATAATGTCGATAACGTCGTCGATCAGCTGAGGCTCATTTTGATGGTTAGCAGCAGAAATTTGCGTGATCATAAACTCATACAGTGAATCTAAGTTTGAAGCAATATCACCACCGTCATCCATAGATAGACAGCTGCGTAGCGCGATAATGATGTCTAACGCTTTACCCAAGCGCTCACCTTTTGCTGGAATATTGCCTGCTTGCATGGCTGCTTTACCTTGAATAAGGCGCTCAATCGCACCAGCCATAAGCATTTGAATGACTTTGTGCGGAGAAGCCGCGCTAAGCTGGCTGTCGACTGATACCTTTTTGTATGCTTGCAAAGAACCGCGCATAGTAATCCTCTTTTAAATAAATTTTTTGTACTGCTGAAGTGAACGCTGGCCATAACGAAACTTATGGAGCTCTTTTCCGACCTTTGACGTTTCCGATTGCATCAGCTCGACAATTCTTTTGGTACGAGTTAGCAATGCTTGCCACTCTGCATCCTGCTTAACCAAAGGATTTTGATGAATAATTGGTAACAGGTTTTGCAATAACCGTTCCCTGATATCGACCAAGCGAAGAATTTCTTCAGCATTAAAATCAATTTTTTCTAATTCTTGCGTAATTAGTTGATCTATATCACTAATTTCCATGAGTTCTTTTTGCATTTATTAACCCAACGCACTCATCAAAGCGCCCAACTGGCCCTGCATTTTACCGGTCGCATCTTGCATCGCGGTAAACTTCGCATGAGTACGCTTCTCTAGGCTTTCCATGCGGCGATCTAATGCCGCTTGATCGTCACTCAAACGGTAGTTTTGTTCTGTGAGACTTTTTTCTCGAGTACGAATACTGCCTGTAATACCTGTGATACCGTGAATCGCATCTTCTACTCGTTTAGCAAAACCTGTGTTGCCACCGAAGAACTTTTCTAACTCGTTGAAGTTATTGTTCAACTGGCGGTCTAGCATGTCATAGTTGATTTCTAGTGTGCCTTGACGTGTGGTCGTAATGCCAAATTCTGTTAAGGACTTTAGGTTTTCAGGCGCCTTATCGATTCGAGTAGAAAAGACCGATTTTAATCGTGAATCTGCACTGCGTACGGTGCTGTCACCTGACAACGGCCCTTTTTGACCAGTTACCGGATCCACACTCGCCAACGCTTGGGAGGTTTGATAAAACGAGTTATACGCTGCCACAAAGTTTTCGATATCGTTGCGTACACTTTGACGGTCGTACTCGACACCAATTTCAGCAGGCGGTTTATTCGGTTCTGATTTGCCTTTTAGTGTTAAATCAACACCTTCGATCGCATCTTCAATCACATTGTTGTGGCTAGATAGCTTTGCCACGCCATCAAGCAGAACTTCTGAATCTTGCCCTGCTTGTACTTCTGTCATTCCAAGGTATTCTTCAAAAGCAGATTGTGCCTTTGCGATTTTCGCTTCTGCTTCATCAATTTTTTCCAGACGCTCACGTTCTTGAGGATCAAGTTTAGCGCGATGAATTTGCTTAGCTTGCGCTTCGGAAAGTTCACCACGTGCCACTTTTTCGTCTAACGCTTGCTTTTCACTCGCAATTTTTTGCTCGATTTCCGCTTTTTCTTGCTCAAGAAGCTGCTTAGCCTCTTTCGTCGTAACGTAAGAATCGGTTAGGGTGCCCGATGCGGCATTATTCCAGCCTGGTACATCTGGTGCCTTCTCTATTGCCTTTTCGTCGAGTTCGAGCTCTGGTTCTTCATAAGAGTCCAACAAAGTACCTGACGCAGTTTCTGTCCACCCTGGAATTCTGTCTTCAGGGCGTAAACTCGCGCGTCGGTTGGCTTCATCAATGGCTTCTTGACCAGCTTTGGCTGCTTCTGCCCCCGCCGCAGAGATTGGCGCTTGCGATGCATCATCTTGTACATCGTCTGCCGCTTTTTGCTCTTCTGGAGGTAGAGGATTGCCGTTTGCATCCAGCTCTTCTGCTGGTTGTTCCGGAAATTTAAGAGGACCTAAGACATCTTCCGCCGCTGAACGAGCTTCTTCAAGCGCGTTGACGCGGTCTTCAAGTGTTTGGTATTCGAAATATTTAAGAGGGTTGCCTTTTTCTGCCTCCACACTGACTCTGATTTGATGATCCTTACCAGAGAGGTTAGAAGCAAGGATAAGGCGTGGACCTTCGACGTCGTTAATAAGAGATGCACGAACGCCAGGGTTATCTTTAGCGCCATTGATGCCACGTACGACATCGATGAGCTTAGATCGGGAACGAACATCGATATTAAAACGCTCATCACCAAGCGAAATCTGCAGCTTACCAGGGCCAAATTTTGCGTCTTCTGGCAATACGTCAGAAGCGACTTTATGGCTCTGAGCAAGCTGCAACACATCGATAGCATATTTGCCAGCGATAGCATCTGTGGTTGCCGTGGCAGATACAATATTGTCATTGGTCGTTTCGACGGTGCGAACGGCAAATGCTTTCTCCTGACGAAAGTTCGCCATGAGATTTTTCATCGTATCCAATGATTCTCTGAGTCGCCCGTAAGCACTGATACTGGCGTTAATTGTCGTGCGCTCGTTGTCGATGCGTTGCTGCTTTGGTACGCGTTCGGCATCCACAATTTTGCTGACCATGGAATTAATATCCATGCCGCCAGACATCCCCAAAGGGCCTAAACTCATCAAATCACCTCTAAAAACGACTTACACTTTTTCAGTCAACAACCCGCTGTTGGCTGTGTGCTCAGCTAGGCGACGCAATACCACTAGCATTTCTTCATCAGGAATTTGACGAATCACGTCACCGGTATTGGCTTCATAAATCGTCACCACATCTCGTCCGGATTCTTCATCCACTCGAAATGCGACTCCTTTGTTTATGGACGTGACAAATTCATTCATTTGTGCGACCAATTTTTCACGTTCTTCTTTGTTCAGTTCTTGACGGCTTTCAGCCATCTCGATCGCAGCTTGAACAGAGAAGTCGTATTCGGTGTTTTTCGCTTTTTGCGGCGAAATCTCACCATTTGAATTTGCTGGGCTAGACGTGCCTATATCATTGCCATTTTTATTTGCAAACTTTGTGCCATTTGGCGTGCCGTAAGGCTGGATGTTCGATGCGTAGGAGGATATATCCATTACAATCTCCCTTCCACCTTATGGGCTAACGATAGAATCTATCGCTTTGGTGCCCCAGCACTAAGGTGTTGACCTCAGGCTGGGTTTACCACTTAGCCCAACAAGCTTAGCGCTGCAGATGGAGACTGCTTCGCTTGAGCCAGGATTGAAGTACTTGCTTGCTGAAGAATTTGCGACTTAGTCATCGCAGTGGTTTCCTTCGCGTAATCAGTATCTTTAATACGGCTTTTAGACGCGTTAACGTTCTCGTTAATGTTGTCTAGGTTGCTGATTGCGTGGTTGAAGCGGTTTTGGAAAGCACCGAGTGAAGCTCGTTGGCTGTCTACGGACTTAAGAGCGCCGTCGATAACCGCTACTGCTTCTTGAGAGCCAGCTACTGTGGTTACGTCGATGTCTTTCACTGTTACGTCTTTCGGACCACCAAAGCCGATCTCGTCTGCTAGGTTGCCAGAAAACTCAACATCACCTTCAACTTTTTGAGAAGAAGCAAATACTTGTAGTTTGCCATCTTCGCCAACAGAGGCTTTTACATCATCGTTTTGACCGTTGATGTATGTCGCTAGCTGTTCAATATCATCGCCTTGCTTAGCGCTGATTGATAGCTCTTTCTCTTCACCCTGCTTGTTGGTGTAGCTCATTTTGAACTCTGTTTTCTCACCAACAGTCCAAGATGCGTCTTTACCCTCTTCTGCTGCGTAGCTCTTACCACCCATTGCTGAAGTGTCTGAGCGTAGGTTACCCATAGAAAGCATCACTGCTTCACCTGAGTCCGCACCGATTTGGAAAGATTGAGTACCGTAAGTACCGTTTAGAAGCTTGTTACCACCGAAAGAGGTAGTTTCAGCAATACGGTTTAGCTCGTCGTTTAGCGCTGTTACTTCTTCTTGGATCGCTACACGTTCTGCTTTTGAGTTAGAACCGTTCGCAGATTGAAGCGAAAGATCACGCATACGTTGTAGGATGTTGGTAGATTCATTCATTGCACCTTCAGCAACCTGTGCAATAGAAATACCGTCGTTTGCGTTTTTCACTGCCATGTCTAGGCCACGGCTTTGTGCATTCAAGCGGTTTGAAATCTGTAGACCTGCAGCATCGTCTTTCGCGCTATTGATTTTATAACCCGAAGACAAACGCTCCATTGATTTTTGTTGACCGTCAGCTGCCTGGTTTAGGTAACGCTGTGCAGTCATCGCAGAAACGTTAGTATTAACGTTAATCGCCATAATTGATCTCCTTAAGGCTTTAGTGAATGTACCGTCGTGTCTCTCACCTCACTTAGGTACATCTCATTTCTCTCAGTCCCTTTAACGGCGACCGATGAATATCCTTTAGAAGAAATTTTCAATTTTTTGCGATTATTTTCTTTGGCTTACTGAAATGTGATGAAGCTCTAATGTCGTGATTCGCAGAAATCCTGGGGCCCCAAAAGACAGAAAAAAACCCAGCCGAAGCTGGGTTTACTCGCTCATCTCTCACCACGAGCCAATGAGGTTCTCGTCTTAGGTTTGAAATTAACCTAGCAGACTTAGCGCTGAGTTTGGCGCTTGTTTCGCTTGCGCAAGGATTGAGCTTGACGCTTGCGATAGAATTTGTGATTTGGTCATTGCCGTTGTTTCTTTCGCGAAGTCAGTATCTTTGATACGGCTCTTCGACGCATTCACGTTCTCGTTAATGTTGTCCAAGTTGCTGATTGCGTGGTTGAAACG